>DASWWE010000037.1:0-8759 GCA_036406055.1 Flavipsychrobacter sp.
TACAATGTAGCCTTTAGCTTCTTCCAGCGATTTTGGTGTGTTGGTTTCAAACACTTCATCTGCCTTCACTACAGTGTAGCTACCATTATCATTCTTATGTGCAGGGCTTACTTTGCCTTTTACAATCTCAGCCTTAGGTACGGTTGTAAATTTAGAGAACTCGTAGCGGCCATTCTGGATGGTTACTGCATCGGGTGTTTCTTCAGAGTTTAGTTTTTTCACCACGTCTTCATCCGTAGCATTTTTCTTAGCCATTATCTTCAGGCCTTCTTTCAGGGCAGCTTCATTTTTGAAGGTGTACACTGCGCCTTTAAAGCCCGGTTCCCACTGATATTTGTTTTTCTTGGTTTCGTAGAATGCCTTTAAGCCTGTAGTATCTCTCGATGCTTTGCCCCATACATTCCTGTCCATCAGTTCAAACAGCATAATGCCATCTTTATATTCCTGCATCAGCGATTTAAATTCGGGGTTTTCTTCTACCAGCCTGTGCTCTTCGTAATCATTCAGCACATTGTTTACATACACATTATACAGGTCGCGTATCAGGCCTGATTTATTGCCCATCAACCGGCCACGTGTCATGGTTTCAGAAAACCTTACGAAATCGACCTGTGTATATTCTTTACCGCCAAAAGTGTACAGTGGCTTTGTCATGCCCGCATAGTCTGCACTATTGAAGATATTGGCTTGCTTACCGGTATCGGGTGTTTGCAGCAGTTTGGTAGTCACTTCTTCCAGGTTAGCAGGGTATTCTTTGAATTTATTTTCCTGCTTTATTTTATTCATGAACGATTCCTTAGCCACTACAGCACGGGCATCGTTTTCTATCCTGCGTTTCAGTTGTGCGTGCATGCTATCGTAGCTTTGCAGCGGTATTTTACGTACCAGCTTTATGATGTGGTAACCATAATCTGTTTGCACGGGTGCAGATACATCACCGGGGTTCTTCAATGCATAGGCTGCTTTTTCAAAAGCCGGGGTCATATCGCCCACACCAAATGGCTTCATCAGGCCACCTTCGTTGATGGTAAATTTGTCGTCAGAGTATTTCTTAACCACGTCTTCAAAAGGTACACCTTTCTTCAGTTCTGCCTGTGCGCTATCCATTTTCTTGCGTGCTGCGGCAAGGCCTTCTTCTCCTTTCGATTTTTGTGTAGCAAACAATATCTGTGCTACTTCTACCTGTCCCCTTGCCGGACGGCGGTCCAGTACTTTTACTATGTGGTAACCAAACTGTGTGCGGAATGGTGCAGATACTTTACCTACAGCCGTGCCATAAGCAGCATTTTCAAACGGGTACACGGTTTGCAGTGCAGTGAAGTAACCTATGTCGCCACCGTTATTTTTTGAATCTGCATCTTCAGAATACTTGGCAGCCAGTGCCGCAAAGTCTGCTTTACCCTTGCTTACCGCTTTGTATATACTATCTATGCGTTGATATTGTTTCAGGGTATCGGCCGCTGCTGTAAACTTGGAAGACATGATAAGGATATGCGCTACCCTTACTTCTTCTTTCAGCCTGTCGTATGCTTCTTTTATCAGCTTTTCGCTCATTACCTCGTCGGTAAGGTAGTTCTTGGCCAGCTGCTTACGATAGTTGTTCAGCTCATGTTCAATAGAGGGTAAGGTATCCAGTTGTTGCAACTGTGCTTCCTTTACTTTCATCTTGAACAGGGAGTACAATTCCATATACTCTCTCAGTGCCTTTTCAGAAAAGTCTGCTTTTTTGTTCATGCTGTTTTTCTGATATACTCTCAGAAATTCCTCTTTACTAACAGCATTGTTTCCAAATGTAAATAGTGTTTGTGCAATACCACTTGTCAGAAACGTAGATGATACAAGACAAGTTAAAACCAGTTTACGCATTTTAATTGAACTGTTTATTTATAAGGTTATTGTTTACCAGCTTTCTCTTTCTTTTCCAGAAACTCTAATAGCCCTGCAATATTAGTATAATCAATTCTTTTGCCCTTAATTATCTTTTTCTCGTCCAAAAGATAAAGTATAGGCGTCATATATACATTATACTTGTCGCGGAAATTTGTTCTTACCTCTGGGTCCCATACATGTATCCAGTCCTGCAGTTTCTTCTCCCTGATAAAATCCTTCCACATCTTCTCGTCGTTGAGCGTTGTTACAGCATATATCTTTACACCTTTATTTTTCAGCACCGCACGGTATACAGAATCGAGCTTCGGCATCTCGTCTTTACAATGTCCACAATCGGGAGACCAGAATACTAATAGGGTGTATTTGGATTTTACAGAAGATAATGGCATATCCCTGTTGGCAGTATCGCGCATATTCAGGTCGGGTGCCAGGTTGCCAATAACATTAGGAGCTATCTTCCGGGCATTGTCTATATGCTTTTTCAGGTCTTCATCGCTCAGCCATGTAGCCAGCCCTTTCATATGATAATTCTCTACAAAATATACATATACAGCATCCATACCCATCACCTTGCTGCTACCGGCATTGTTGGTAAGCCACCACAGGGTATATTTAAATAGCTCTTCGCTGTTCTTCGTCTTTTTAAGCAGGGCTTCTCCTTCTTTTATTACGCTATCCTCGTACTGCAACACCAGCCTGTTGAAGTATTCGTTGAGACGGGCATCGTAAATAGGTGCATGTATCAGTCGATTGTCATTAAAATCGAAACCATCCCAATAGTGGGCTTTATAATAATTGTATGCAAAGGTGGTGTCTTCGGTCTTGCCATCTGCCAGGTAGTGTTTACCCTCGGGCACTTCCGGCAGGTTCAGCGCATTAAATATTTTTGAAAGCAGCGAGTTAGGGTATTTTTTAGAATAGTCCTTACGATAGCGTATCAGTGCCTTACCTTTTTCCGTCATTTTTTTAGTGATGGCGGTAGAGTCGGCTGCTGTTTTAGCTGTCTTCAGTTCATCCATAAACTGCTGCTGCTCGGCACCAAAAGTTGACAGGAATTTACCATATTCCAGGAAGTGGTTATTTTCTTCCGAACCGGTGAATTTTACACTCAATGGCAAGCCTTTTATGCTGGCGTTTATGGTGATGTCATCCCCGTTATTCAGCAGGAAATCGAAATACGTGGCCTTGTCTGCTAACAGGATCATGTAGATACCGCCTACTATCTTTTCCTTGGTTTGCATCATACCTACCCCGTTTTTATCCAGCTTCACAGAGTCGCGCCTGTATATGGTAGGTAAGGGCTTACCGTAATAATGTGCCAGGTAAACCAGCGTATCTTTTATATCTGTAAACTTCAATTGTATCTTATACCCATCGCGTACCGATGCGGATGCCGTGGCTGCAATAACCAGCAAGCCCGCAAGCAGGAAGTTTCTGAAATAGCGTGTGAACATGTGCATGAAATCTATTTGCCTTTGGCTGCTGACTTTTGTTTATTCTCTAATATATCTAATAACACGGTGATGTTAGTATGGTCCAGTTTCTTACCCCTGATAATTTTCTTCTCATCTAAGAAATATATAGCGGGTGTTGCATATACATCGTACTGAGATTTGTAGGTAGACTTATGTTCAGGGTCCCAAACATGTATCCAGTCCTGCAATTTGTGTTTGGCTATGAAATCAGTCCATAGCTTTTGCTCACCCTCGGTACGTACTGCATATATCTTCACACCTTTATCTTTCAGCACGGCACGGTATACGGAGTCAATTTTTGGCATCTCCGTTTGGCAGTGCCCGCATTCCGGCGACCAGAATATGACAAGTGTGTATTTCGCATTTACCGCAGACATGGGCATGGGTTTGCCATCTACGGTCTGCATTTTTATTTCAGGGGCCAGGTTGCCTATCACATTGGGCGCTACTTTCTGCGCACGGTCTATATATTTAGCCAGCAGTTCATTATCCATCCAGTAGGCATCACCCTTCATGTGGTAGTTTTCCACCATATACACAAACACTTCGTCGAGGCCCATTATCTTACTATTCTGTGCCCATTGGGTTACCCAGTGCAGGGTGTATTTAAACAGTTCTTTCCTGCCACGTGCTTTGGCCAGCAGTTTATCGGCCTCTGCATTGATGGTATCGGGTGTGGGAGGCAGCAGCCTGTTAAAGTATTCATCCAGTTTACCATCGTAGATGGGTGTATGTATCAGCCTGTCATCTGTAAAGTCGAAATCATCCCAGTAGTGGGTACGATAATAATTGTAGGCAAACATGGTATCTTCTGTTTTACCATCTTCCAGGTAGTGCTTGCCTTCGGGCACCACAGGAACTTTAATAGCCCTGAAGATATTAGCCAGCAATGTACCGGGGTATTTCTTCACATAATCCTCACGGTAAGTGCTCAATTGCTTGTTCAGCGCTTTACCCCTTTCAGCAATAGACATGGTATCGGCACGGGTAGCAGCCGTTTGCAGTTCGGCTTCCAGTTTCTTGGTCTGGTTGCTGAAATCTGTAAGAAAAGCCATGTACTTAGAGAAACGATCGTTTTCGGGAGACCCGGTGAATTTCAAACTCTGCGGCAATTGTTTAGCTGTTGCATTAATGGTCATGTTATCACCGTTATTCAGCAGCAGTTCAAAATAGGTAGCCTTATCAGAAAGCAGGATGATATAGATACCACCCAGCAGCTTCTCTTTCGATTGCATGGTAACAAGCCCGTTCTTATCCATCTTGGCTGAATCGAGCTTATAAATGGTAGGCAATGGCTTACCATAATAATGGGCCAGGTAAACCAGTGAATCTTTTACATCTGTAAACTTTATCTGGATCTTATATCCGTCGGCAGCAAATGCGGTCATGCCGGTAACAAGGCACAATAAAAAGGCTAGAAAGGTGCGTTTCATACTAAGTAATTGGTCGAAAATAATTGTTTTTAAAGACAATTATGGCTTTAGTACGGCTTGGCACTAAGGCAATTGTCAAATTTAAACCTTATAGACAGCGTATCCTAAGCTAATGGACGTAAATTTGCGGCTAATTAACTAATTTCTAACATTCTGTAATTGTCACGTAAAAAGAAGCAGCCGGTAAACAATGTGCTGGTGACAGCATATGCCGCCGAAGGAAAAAGTATTGCTACGCTGGAAGACGGCAAAGTGTTATTCGTAGAGAATGCCATACCCGGAGATGTGGTGAATGTGCGCATTACCAAACAAAAGAAAAGCTGGGCAGAGGGTAAAATATTAGACATTGTAACCCCTTCATCAGACAGGGTTACGCCCTTCTGTGAGCATTTTGGTATTTGTGGTGGTTGTAAATGGCAGATGCTGCCATATGAAAAACAGATACAATACAAACAACAACAGGTACTGGACCAACTAACAAGGATAGGCCATGTGCAATTGCCGGAAATGACACCTATATCGGGTAGCCCGCTGCAACAGTATTACCGCAATAAGCTGGAGTTTACCTTCTGCACACACCGCTACCGCACCAACGAAGAGTTGAAAGCCGCAGGAGACGAGATACTGCCGATAGAGCCGGCACTGGGTTTCCATGCTCCCGGCCTGTTCGATAAAGTGGTAGATATCCATCGCTGTTACCTGCAGGCAGAGCCTACCAACCTACTGTTGACTACCCTACGGGAATACGCCATAAAACATAACCTGCCCTACTATGATTATAGAAGCCATACAGGCTGGCTGCGCAATATAGTATTGCGTGTAGCCCGTACGGGAGAAATACTTATCAACCTCGTTCTTCAACACGAGGATAAGAAAAACCGGATCGCGCTACTCGACCACTTGCTGGCAAGCATTCCGGGCATCACTACCCTGCACTATACCATCAACCCAAAAGTAAACGACAGCATACACGACCTGGAAGTACATTGCTATCATGGCAAGGGATATATAGAAGAAACATTGGAAGATTTCAGATTTAAAATATCGCCTAAATCTTTTTTCCAGACCAATACCTACCAGGGTGAAAACCTGTACCGCATTACCCGCGATTTTGCAGGGCTGACAGGTAATGAAACCCTTTACGACCTGTATTGCGGCACAGGTAGTATCGGTATTTTCTGCTCGAAAGGGGCAAAGAAAGTGATAGGTATAGAAGTGATAGAAGATGCCATAGCAGATGCTAAGGAGAATGCTGCTATGAATGGGTTGGACCATTGCCTGTTTTACGCCGGCGATGCTACAGCCATCTGTACCGATGAATTCTTTGAAACACATGGCAGGCCCGATGTTATTATTACTGACCCGCCACGTGCCGGTATGCATGAAAAACTGGTGCAGCAACTGCTAAAGATACGTGCCCCTAAAGTGGTATATGTAAGCTGTAACCCTGCCACACAGGCCCGCGACCTGCAATTGCTGGATGAAGCCTATGCCGTAACCCGTGTGCAACCGGTAGATATGTTCCCGCATACGCACCACATAGAAAATGTAGTACTTCTTGAACTAAAGCCTTAAACATGGATATCGACTTTATAAACAACTATCCTGAAGATGTACAGGAACTGGCTATAGCGACGGGAACGTTGATTGAAAAATTAATACCCGGCATACAGGTATTACCCGATGCACCTGCAAAAGTGATAGGCTATGGTTTTGGCCCCGGCTATAAAGACTCGATATGCACCATCATACTTTCAAAAAAGGAAATAAAGCTGGGCTTTTATAAAGGAACTGAACTGCCCGATCCTGAACAGCTACTGGAAGGCACCGGCAAGGTGCATAAATACATAGCCATCCGTAATATGGAGGATGTAAAACGAGAAGCCGTAACCCAAATGCTGAAAGATGCCTGGGCTGCTTATAAACAACGTGCCGGGATATCAGCCTGATTTACTATCTTAACTTCTGCTCAAATATGTTGAGATACACATTATACATATTATTATTGGCGACAGTAGTTGCTGGATGCAAGAAAGATACCCTGCATTATAAAAAGGTAGAAAAACTGGACACACACACAGATAGCAGGCTGAATGCTATTCTTTTCACCAGCCACAGCCGTGGCTTTGTGGTAGGCGGCACACGCTTCGATAAGGCCACCATACTCACGACGGACGATGGCGGTAATACCTGGAACCTGCACGATATGAAGGAAGCGGGCAAGGCACTTTACGGTATTACGCAGGCACCTAACGGCTACCTGTATACCGTAGGCTTTGATGGAAAACTATTGTGGAGCAACAATGAAGGTTATAGCTGGAATTTTACACAACTAAGCAACTGGCAATCATATAAAGACATAGCTTTTTCTGATGCTACGCACGGCATGGGCATTATGGGTGTTAGCTACAACAGCGGCGGCATTGCACATATGACTGAAACGGGAAGCATCTATAAATATGATTCGGTAGCCATTGAGTATAACGACATTGAAATGCTGACACCGGCTATAGGGTTCATAACCGGCTACGGGGTGGTTCTGAAAACTACAGACAGCGGAAGGACATGGCAAACACTGAATATCCAGAATGACAACTTTAAATCTATAACAGCCCTTAATCAATACGAGCTTTGGGTATGTGGTAATAATGGCGGTATATTTCATACCATCAATGCAGGTAAAGACTGGCAGCAATTGCGAAATGGCAATGATATAACCATACCACGCTACTACCTCAACGATATATTATTTAAAGACGGTGAGCATGGCTGGGCCGTAGGCGACAAAGGTGTCGTTATTTACACAAACGATGGCGGCAAGCATTGGATGGAATATGACCGTTTTACCAATGAAGACATCTATTGCATTGCAGAAGCACCGGACCATAACCTGATCGTATCGGGAGCTAATGGCATTCTTTATAAACTATATATAGATAAGCAGTATTAATCCCAACGGCACAAGGATTTTCAGCCTTTGTGCTACCGACTAATACAGTTATCTTTGCATTCGTTTTTACATTTTATAATTTCCATATATACATGCAAGCTACGCTAAGCGAACAAGAAGTTGTACGCCGGGAGAAGTTGAAAGAATTGCAGGCCCTGGGCATAGACCCATACCCTGCCCCTTTGTTTGAAATAACACATACTGCTAAAGAAATAAAGGAGCAGTACACGGAAGAAAAGAAGGAAGCTTTTAAGTCTGTAACCATAGCAGGACGCATCATGAGCGTTCGTGACATGGGCAAAGCCAACTTTGCCGTGATACAGGATGCTACCGGCCGCATACAACTGTATATAAAGCGTGATGACATATGCCCGGGCGAAGACAAGAGCCTGTTTGACAACGTATGGAAAAAGCTATTAGACCTTGGTGATATTATAGGTATCAAAGGATATGTGTTTACTACCAAAACAGGTGAAACATCTATACACGTAGAGCAGTTTACCCTGCTTACCAAATCGCTGCGCCCGTTGCCTGTAGTAAAGGAAAAAGATGGCGAAGCATTCGATGCGGTAACGGATATGGAATTTAAATATCGCCAGCGTTATGCCGACCTGATAGTGAACCCGGGTGTAAGAGATACCTTCATCAAGATAACAAAGATGAAAAATGCTATCCGTTCATTCCTGAATGAGCGTGGTGCATTGGAAGTAGATACCCCTGTGCTGCAAAGCATACCGGGTGGTGCCATAGCCCGTCCGTTTATGACGCATCATAATGCACTGGATATACCGTTATACCTGCGTATTGCCAATGAGCTATACCTGAAACGCCTGATAGTGGGTGGTTTTGATTGGGTATACGAGTTCAGCCGCAACTTCCGCAACGAAGGTATGGACAGGACACATAATCCTGAGTTTACCATCCTGGAGTTCTATGTAGCTTACAAAGACTACCTGTGGATGATGGAAACAACCGAGCAGATGCTGGAAAAAACAGCCATCGCTACAAACG
>DASWWE010000038.1:0-3433 GCA_036406055.1 Flavipsychrobacter sp.
ATACAGTTGTCACTACGGCAACGCATCTTTGTATCATGGCAAAGCAATCGCAAACACTGGCACCTAAGAATGTAAAAGAATGGCGCACATGGCTGGCAAAGAACCATGAAAGCAATGATATCATATGGCTCGTTATCACTAAAAAAGACGCGCCGAAGCAAACCATCAGCCGTGGCGATGCACTGGATGAAGCCCTGTGTTACGGATGGATAGATGGCACTACGCATCCGGGGGATGAGCATACCTATGTACAATCCTTCAGCCGTCGCAAGCCTAAAAGCATGTGGAGTAAAATAAACAAAGACAAAGTAGCCCTATTGATAAAAGAAGGCCGCATGGCACAGCCGGGACTTGATGCCATAAAAGCTGGCAAGGCCAATGGCTATTGGAACATATTGGATGATATTGATACCCTCACTATTCCGCCCGACCTGCAGGCCGCATTGGCAAAGAAGGGCAAAGCCGCAAAAATGTTTGATACCCTAAGCCCCAGCGATAAGAAACGCCTGCTGGCATGGATAAAATTTGCACAGCACCCCGAAACACGGCAAAAGCGTATAGATGAAATCATAACCGACTGTGCGCTGGGTATTAAACCGAAGTATTTAGGTTAACGCGTCAGGTCTTACTCGTATTCTGGCTGATGCTGCGTATCACATCATCCAGCTGTGTGGCGGTGGTTTTTATGTGTTGTAATATCTCGTGCTGACGGTTGTCTGCAGATGTTTCTTCCAGCAGGTTTACCAGCCCCATCAGGGTGGCCAGTGGGGCACGCACCACGTGCGATTGCTGCCAGGCTATTTCCTGCATCTTGTTTTCCGTTTCTTTGGCCGCTGTAATATCCAGGCAGGCGCCTATCATTTTCTGTGGTTGCCCCTCGCTGTTCAGTATCAGCCGCCCCCACGATTTCAGGTGGCGCACCTCACCATCGGGCCTTACAATGCGTTCTTCAAACACCACATCTTCATGGGTATGCAGCACGCTTTCTACCGTATGTTGCACACGTGCCTTGTCATCGGGGTGCAGGCGCGAAAGATAACCTTCAAAGTCGGCTTTAAATGTTTTCTTATCCAGCCCGTATATCTTATACAATACGTCCGACCACGTTACTTTATTATTGCTGATATCCCACTGCCAGCTGCCAAAGTTGGCCAGCGATTGTCCCTGCAGTACCACCATATTCATCTCCTGCATCTTTTCCGAATACTGTTTGTATTCCAGTATCAGCTTCAGTATCGCCACCGTGCGCGATATCACTTCCATTTCCGTAGCAGTGGGTGTTTTCACTTTATCATAATACACCCCCATCACCGCTATTACATCGCCCTGTGTATCCATTACCGGGTGCGACCAGCAGGCTTTCAGCCCATATGGCAATATCCATTGTTTATATGGTGCCCAGCGCACATCCGTTGCTATATCGCTTACTATCACCACTTCCCTGGCATAGGCTGCCGCCCCGCACGAACCTGCCAGTGGCCCTATCTCCAGCCCTTCTATCTGCTGCAGATAGCTGGCCGGCAATGAGGGCGCCGCCCAGGAATATAGTTTATCGTCGTTTACAGCCATTACAGAGCATTTCATATCGGGGAAAAGCTGCTCCATACCCTGCACATACTTGTGCAGTATAGCTTTCACAGGCACATCTTTCTGCACGCTCATCTCCAGCACTTCTTTCTCCAGGTGGTCCATGTCGGCCATCAGCTTCGGTTCTGTAATGTCCACCATAATGCCGCGAAGCAAATGCGGCTTGCCTTCTTCCGCCACTACCGATACAAAATCGCGTATCCATGCCAGTGTACCATCGGCTTTTATCATCCGGTAGTCGAAGGAATGGCTGCGCAGTTGTTGTGTTTGTGCATGGCAGTAGGTTACAGCATGCTCCGTATCATCCTTGTAAATATGGTCTTTCCAGAAGGTAGGCGATGCCAGCCATTCCTGCGGTGTATAGCCTAATATACGCGTCACGCTTTCACTAATGAATGTAAATGCAAATGTTTGCGCATCGGCTTCCCACACCACGCCCTCTACAGCCTGCAGCAGCGATTGGTACAAGTCGTTCGATTTGATAAGGGCCTGCCTGGTTTCTTTTATATCGGTAATATCCTGCGCGGTGCCAAATATGCGTACCGGCATGCCATCTTTCATCTCTACACTGCCCGTACTGCGCAGCCATCGCAGTTTACCTTTCGCCGTTCTTATTTCTACTTCTATATCAAAGGGTTGTCCCTTGGCTATGGCATCGGTTACAGCTTGTGTTGACAATTGCCGGTGGGCATCCGATGTATAGAAATCCATAGAGCTTTCTATCGTTGGCTGATAATCAGCGGGCAGCTCATGTAGCTCTTTCAACCCGTCCGACCATACAGATGTATTTTCCAGCAGGTTTATTTCCCATGTGCCGCTGCGCGATGCCTGTTGTGTTTCCCGTAAAAATTTCTCGTAGCGCTGCTGTTCCGCTATCAGCGATTGCATTTTGTTTTCCGCCAGTTTCACCATCAGCATCGGACTATCGTCGATAGCTTTGATGGTAATATCCATTGGCCGTGTGTCGCCATCGGGCGCGGATAAGTGCATGCTTATGATACCCTTTTCTTTTATCGCCTGCAATAAATGTGAAGCGATAGCTACCTGCGATGCACCGGTGAGCATGGCCAGTAATGCATCGGCACGCTGGCCGGTTGCATTCACGGCTGTGGCACCCAACAGGTTTTCACAAGCACGGTTAATATCATAAATGGTAAATACACCACCCGTTGCAGATACCAGCATTACCGCTACGGGGTTATGCTCGTACACACTTTTATATAGCGCTTCGTCCATCCAGGTGTTTTACAACAGTGAAATAAATCTTTATTATCAGGGGTACGCTTATGTAACTACCCTAATATAAAACATTTTATTATTGAAACCAAAGAAAACAGCCTGTACACAAAAAATGGGGACATTATAGCATAGCAACCAATTCTTTAACCAATGTGCCTATCTGGTCGCGCACCTTGTTAAAATCCGCGGCTTCCATATGGCGCGGGTCGGGTATTTGCCAGTCTATATGTTGCTTTGCTGGCATCCACGGGCAGGCATCGCCACAGCCCATCGTTACCACGGCATCAAAGGGTGCTTCGGCTTTTACTTCGTCCAATGTTTTGCTATGATGCACGCTAAGGTCGTAACCCAATTCCTGCATAGCGGCTATAGCTTTGGGGTTCACCTTACCACTGGGGTTGGAACCCGCGCTGTAGCCGGTTACTTTTCCATCACCATACATATTAGCAAATGCCTGCGCCATCTGGCTGCGATTGCTGTTTTCTATGCATACAAACAGTACTTTCTTCATCGGTCTATTTTTATGACGCTGATGGCTATCCATAGCAGGTTGATAATAGTAAACCGCGGGTCGAAACCATAGGCCATGTTCAGGCCTATGATTCCC
>DASWWE010000039.1:0-5169 GCA_036406055.1 Flavipsychrobacter sp.
AGGCACAGGGGCATCTCCTTATTTTTATGATTACAATAAAGACGGAAAGCCAGACTTGTTTATTGGTTCTGATGGTTACTACCAGGCAGATGGCAGCCTGCGTACTAGGGTGACTTATTATGAGAATACCAGCACTACTAATAATCCGAGGTTCGACCTGCGCACTACAGATTTCCTTAATATGGATACCCTGAATATCCGCGGTGCAGCTATTGCTATAGGCGACCTGGATGGTGATGGTAAGGATGACCTGGTGATAGGTAAGAATGATGGTACACTGATGATCTATAAAAACAGCGCTATAACCGGTACTGCTACACCGGAATGGTATCAGCCGGTAGTGATGCGCGACGCTGCATCAGCGATTATAGATGTAGGGGATTATGCAGCCCCCGTTATTTATGATATTAATAATGACGGTAAAAAAGACTTAATCATCGGCAGCCAAGTAGGCAAGCTGTGGTATTATAAGAATATAGGTACCCTGCTGGGTGTAGCAAACCTGCAGAAAATAACAGATACGCTGGGTGGCGTTATGATAAAGGAGGCGAACCAGATGTATACTTATGTAAGGCCGTATATTGGTAAAATAGATGACATTAGTAAGGATTACCTGTTAATAGGTAGCCGGAATGGTATACTGTATAAATATGATGGCCTGGCAGGTGGCAAAACTACCGGCTACAAGAGGGTAGATTCATTTTATAGCAACATAAAAGTGCGTGAGCGTGCTGCGCCGGCAGTAGCGGATATAGATGGTAACGGTATGTATGATATGGTGATAGGAAATACCTTGGGTGGTGTAAACTTGTACAGGCAGTTCTTCAATGTAGGTATAGATGACAGGTCATTTACCAATGGTGATGTAAAAGTATATCCTAACCCTGCCAGCGATATGATAAATGTTTCATGGACTTCAAACATCGCCGCATCTGATGTAGAAGTGAGCATTGTGTCTATAACAGGCCAAAAGATATGGACGGCTACAGCTAAGCAAGGTACCAGCTCTGTACAAATAAACACTACAGGCATATCAAGCGGTGTGTACTACTGCATTGTACGCTCAGCAGGCAACCAGTCTGTAACACCCGTAAGCATAGTAAAATAATAACGTAAGTAAGAAGCTAAGAACCCACAACAAAAAGAGTAGCCCCGGCAAATGCCGGGGCTAACTATTATACAGATATTTTGAAGGGAGGATATTATTTCTTGCCTTTTGTTTCTGTGTTCTCTGCTTGTTTCAGGGCACGTGTCATTACTACAGATGCCACAGGAATACGAGGAGAGTTCATGATCTCCATGTTTTCAGCTTTCACATCTTCAACGCGTACGTTACCGTTCAGTTGCAGGCTCTCGATGTTTACCTCAATGTTTTCAGACAGGAATTTAGGATAAGTGCGCACTTTCAGGCTCTTAACTTTTACCTCCAGGCGACCCCCGGCTTTAACACCTTCCGGCTGACCTACGAATTTCAGTGGCAGGTTAGCAACAACCTTTTTGTCTTCTACCAGCTCCAGCAGGTCTACGTGGCTCAGTTCATCTGTCAGTACATCAAACTGCAGGTCTTTCAGGATGCAGTTGTAAGTTTTGCCATCTACTGATACTTCAGCCAATTGGAAATCCGGAGTGTATACCAGCGGACGGAAGCTCATGTTTGGTGCGCTGAAATGGATGGTTTCTTTACCGCCATAGATTACAGCAGGAACATCACCTTCAGAACGAACTTTGCGGGTAGCTTTTTTACCGTGTTCGCTTCTGCTTTTACCTTCGATTTTTACACTTTTCATTTTTAGTGTTTTGTTTTTTCAACACCGTGCGTATACCCGTCAAACATACGGACGTTGAAATGGTAGTTAATAATTAAGGTGTCGGCATTTTCGCCGGACAGGTTTTTTTGTTTAAACAGTCGTTATAATGAATAAGCTGATTGGTTATCAACCTATTTCTTACCATGAATAAATAAAGAGCTGATAGACTTGTTCTCAAATGTATTGCGAATGGCTACTGCAAACAGTTCTGCCGTAGGCAATACTTTTATTTTAGAACATTCACCTTTCAGCGGGATGGTATCGCACACTACCAGTTCTTCAAGTTCTGAATTCTGGATGTTTTCGTATGCTTTGCCACTCAGTACCGGGTGTGTACAGAAGGCGCGTACAGACAATGCACCACGCTCTTTCAGTATTGCAGCCGATTTGCTGAGGGTGCCGGCCGTATCGCAGATGTCATCTATCAATACGACGTGCCTGCCGCTTACATCGCCTATCACCGTCATAGCAGCTACTTCATTGGCGCGTTTGCGTTGTTTATCACATATTACCATATCCACCTCAAAATACTTAGCCACTTCGCGCACCCTATTGGTACTACCCACGTCGGGGGACGCAAAGATAAGGTTTTCCATCTTAAGTTTTTCGATATATGGGATAAATATCGCAGATGCATCCAGGTGATCCACCGGTATGTCAAAGAAGCCTTGTATCTGCGGGGCATGCAGGTCCATAGTCATTACACGGTCTGCCCCGGCAGTAGTCAGCAGGTTAGCCACCAGTTTCGATGCGATAGAAACCCTTGGTTTATCCTTCCTATCCTGGCGGGCAAAGCCAAAATATGGTATAACTGCCGTGATATAACCCGCAGACGCGCGGCGTGCAGCATCTATCATCATCAACAGCTCCATCAGGTTGTCTGAGGGAGCAAATGTTGACTGGACAAGGAAAACATAGTCGCCGCGAATAGACTCCTGGTATACAGGTTGAAATTCGCCATCGCTAAACTTCTGTATGGTAAGACTACCTAACTTTTTACCAAAAGATTTAGCTATCTGCTCGGCCAGGTAAGTAGAACCGGTGCCTGAGAATATCTTTACGGAAGGCTGCATGAAATTTTTTTGGGAATTGGAGTGCAAAAATAGTGAAACCCCTCGGTTATCAAAACAGAAATATTAATGAACAAATAAAATAAACTTTCAGAAGACCTGAAGATACGATAATGTATTATGAATTTATGCAATGAAACTGGAAGATGCGAAGTTGCAGTTCATTAATAGTTGGGAGCGTAATAGGCACCAATAAGGTGTTAACCGGACTATAGCCAAAGTGACTGGTAGCATTGGTGTTGTAGAAGGCGATAAGAAGGGCAAATGAAAGCATTTACACATACCGTAGGACGAGACAAAAAATTGCAAAACAAACTTACATGGCTTTGGAAACCTGATAAAAGCAGATGAGAACTGGTTTGCAGGCACAATACTGAAACTCTTTAAGTAACCCAGCTAAAAGATAACTGCCGACTATGCCGGTTTTAATGTTGTTGATATAAGTATAACAAAATGCAGGCAATTTAATGCAGGTAGCACCTTACCTTTGGAGCCTAACAAAAAAGACGTCTATATTTATGAAACGTAACGCTACTGCCGTATGGAACGGCTCCGGAAAAGAAGGAAACGGTACTTTGAGCACGCAAAGCACTGTACTTAGCAAAGCACAATATTCTTACAAAACAAGGTTTGAAGATGGTGTGGGTACTAATCCTGAAGAGTTGATGGCAGCAGCACATGCAGGCTGTTTCAGCATGAAGCTGGCATTTGTATTGGCAGGTGCAGGTTTTACTGCTGATGAAATACATACTGATTGTGCTATAACATTGGATAACGGAGCCATCACTAAAAGCGAGCTGACACTGAAAGCTAAAATACCGGGTATAACTCCTGAACAATTTCAGGAATGTGCCGCTGATGCTAAGGCAAACTGCCCTGTTTCTAAAGCATACAATTGTGAAATAACACTGGATGCTTCCTTGGTTTAAGCTAAATCCAAATAGATATTTACAAAAAACCGTCACAATCGTGACGGTTTTTTTATATGAGAAGAACTAGCTATGCAATTGTAAAACAAGTGGTAATAGTTTAAATAAAATAATTTAGAAAAAATGATGATATAAATCACTGTAAACATCGGAAAACCATCCGATATTGCACCTCCAAATCCCCCTCTTGACTCGTATATGTATTACCGTTCTTTCGCCAGCATGAACATTGCTATAATAGGTAATGGGCGCATTAATGAATCGTTGGCAATAGGCCTGGCAGCATCAGGCCACCACGTATGGGTAGGCAGCACTAAGGATGCTATGGCCTACAACAATTTCCTCTACAACTTTTACGATATTCAGCATGTAAGCATAGAAGAAGCAGCTACTGCCTGCGATATCATTTTTATTGCTACAGAGGAAGATGAAGTGAGGGAAGTAGCTTACAGGATAGATGATGTAAAGCAGAAAGTAGTGATAGACTGCACCAGCTTTTGTGAACCAACAGGCCCTAATAGCAATACATTGAGTGCTATAAAAGCTATTACCGGCTCGCAGCGCATCGTAAAGTGTTATAGCTGTAATGGATGTGATACATTTTCTAGTCGGCTATTAAAGAAAGATGCTATGGATATCTTCCTGGCGGGTGATGATGTGCGCAGCAAGCAGATAGCAAAGGTGATGTTTGACAACCTTGGTTTTAAAGAGTGTTTTGATTTTGGCGGAGAAGATATGGTGCCTAAGCTGGACGCAATGACGGCATCGTGGCACAACCTGGGCCTTGATAAAATACCCGGAACAGATATACAACTGGCGCTTATCAGGAAATAGTTACTCCCAACCATTTGCCAGCACATCCGCAATGTGCATTGTTTGTATCGGCAGGTTGTTTTTGCTGATGTAGCCCTGCATGTGCATCATGCACGATACATCGGTCGTTATCATATACTGAGCGCCGGTTTCCAATGCACTTTGCACTTTTGTTTGCGCCATTCCAATTGATATAGGCTCATACTTTACGGCAAAGGTTCCCCCAAAGCCGCAGCAGGTTTCGCATTCCTTCATTTCTACCAGTTCCAGCCCTTTTATATTCTGTAATAACCGGCGTGGTCCGGCTTTGATGCCGCATTCGCGTAAGGCGCCACAGGCATCGTGATAAGTAGCCTTGCCGGGCAGTGCAGCTCCCACATCGTCCACCTTCAGTACATCGGTAAGGAACTCTGTAAACTCATACATGTGGTTGCGCACCTTATTATTTAACAGATGTTCGGCACTGTTTTCCAGCATCTTATCATAATAATTACGGACAAAGCCCGTGCAGGAACCGCTGGGGCCAACAATGTATCCATCACCATCAAA
>DASWWE010000040.1:0-2376 GCA_036406055.1 Flavipsychrobacter sp.
AAACCTGTTACCTGCAGGGATGCTAAGACCACCATTAGGTACTGGGAATGTAAAGTTTTTCAGCGTCCAGCTTCTTTCACCATTTACGATATTAACCGTGTCACGATCAGCATCGGTAAGAGGCACTTTCCACATGATCTCGTTTCCACCAGCAGGAGCTAAGCCAGCGCGGTTAACGCTATCTGTAAGGAAAGAGAACATCTGAAGTGTATCACGATCTGTGTATTGTGCCACTTTAGCACCATAAGTAGGATCGTTCTTCCTCATGTAATAATACAGACCCGGAGCAGGAACCACTGAGAAGATCAGGGTATCCACAACGCTAGTAGGCCTGCTTGGAATTTTTACATAAGAAGCCATAATGTTTACAGAGTCAACTGTATAAGTGTTATTCACACCTATTTTAACTTCTCCGCTAAATGCAGTTGGTTCGTTAACGATATCAGAAGAAATAGGATCGATCAGCTGACCAACTGAACTATAGTTAATACGGCTCAAACCTGTATTAAAACGTTGCTGAACAGTAGAGTCAAACCAGATAGGGAAGATCATCCTGTTGTCAGTCAAAACACCTGGTTCAGCCAGTTCATCATATTCATCGAATGGAGAATACCAACGTTCTGTAGCACTCGTTGTTTTGTTAGCTGTACCTAATGCTGCTGCTGCAGGCAGTACAGTCTTCCCTTCCATCACTTCTTGCTTGTGTGTCAGGCCGATAGCCTTATTAAAAGGCACGCCTTTCAGCTGAGATTGTGCAGACGCGCCGAAAGCGACGCAGCTACCTGCAATAAGTAAAAATAATTTTTTCATCGCAATGATTTTTTTGAATAGTTGACGTAAAAATAATTAATTCTGCTTAGTAACCTTCAAAAAATCTGCCAAAAAAGAAAAAAATGTCACCCCGATTATTATATTATACAAATTGATGACAAAAAACAGCAAATTTTAATCCCTCGCATATGCTTGCTATTTTTGCAACCGCTAAATCATTCTATGCTTCCTGAATTTGACAATACAGAAATAGCTTTCCGTTACCGCAGTGATAAAGACTTAAAGCAAGCAAGGTTCCTTTTCGCCTCTATGGGCTCCCCTACGCTTACCAGCATTGGCATGGGGTTTACCAAACTAGCCATGGCATGGAGCCTGCCTATAAAAGGCATTATCAAGCGTACGATATTCAAACAGTTTTGCGGTGGCGAAACCATGGAAGAAGCGGCACAAACGGCTGATGTGCTGGCTAAATACCATGTAGGTGTGATAATGGACTATGGCGTAGAAGGCAAAGAAGGCGAAGCAGAATTTGACCATGCGGTACCTGAATTTGTAAAGGCTATACAATATGCTGCTACTAAAAAGAATATACCTTTTATTAGCATTAAAGTAACGGGCTTTGCACGTTTTGCCCTGCTGGAAAAAGTACATAGCGGAGAAACTTTAACTGAAAGTGAAACAGCCGAGTGGCAACGTGTAGAGAAGCGTATAGATGCTATATGCAAGGCTGCATATGATAGTAATGTAATGGTGCTGATAGATGCCGAGGAAACATGGATACAGAAACCGGTAGATGTACTTGCCAATGCTATGATGGCTAAGTATAACCTGACAAAAGCCATTATATATAACACCTTCCAGATGTATGCACACGCTACACTGGCACACCTCAAAAAAGAATATGAAGCAGCCCTTAAAGCAGGCTATATACTGGGTGCAAAGCTGGTACGCGGTGCCTATATGGAAAAGGAGCGTAACCGTGCTGCTGAAAAAGGATACCCTTCGCCCATACAGCCTAATAAAGAAAGTACCGACAGGGATTATGATGCGGGGGTATTGTTTTGCCTGGAGCACTTGAAAGATGGCAAGATGGCCCTGTTCATAGGCACGCATAATGAGCACAGCAATATGCTGGCAGCCAAATACATGGAAGAACATGGCATTCCCCACAACACACCAACGGTATACTTCTCTCAACTATATGGAATGAGCGATAACATCTCCTTCAACCTGGCAGACGCGGGGTATAATGTAGCCAAATACCTGCCCTATGGCCCTGTTAAAGATGTGATACCCTACCTGATGCGCCGCGCACAGGAAAACACCTCCGTAGCCGGACAAACAGGCCGAGAGCTATCACTGATAAATAAGGAACTGAAAAGAAGAAAGCTATAAATGTAAAAAGCCCCGCAGTGCGGGGCTTTTTAATTATTTCTCAATGATGTAAATATCTTCATTATCGCGCTTCATTCTGAAATTTTCACGGGCGTATTTTTCCAGTTGTTGTGGATTTCCCGTCATTTCTTCGTGTTCTTTTTCCATCTTTGCTATCTCTGCATCCAGGTAAGTGATATTATCCTTCACATTCTGCAGATTTTGCTTCTT
>DASWWE010000041.1:0-21367 GCA_036406055.1 Flavipsychrobacter sp.
TGCACTACGTCTTTCCACCATTGTGGCCATTCTTCAGATAAATAGATGGCGTTCCAGACATCCTCTACAGGAGCCTGCACGCGCCAATGCGTTACGAATGAATAGGTAGGAGACATGTTTACAGGTGTTTACTATATAAAAATAAGGCAAAATGGGAATGCAGATATGCAAATAATGAGGAGATTTGTTAACCGCCTGTTAACCGATTGCAAATCAGGGGTTAACGGGGGCTCAAAATTTGTCTTGGGTGTTGCGGCGGTGCATCTTTGCATCATCAAACAACGAAACAATCTCAAACAAAAACAAACAACAAACAAAATGAAAAAAGTATTCGCAATCGCCGCCCTGATTTCTGCATCTTTCGCTGCTAACGCTCAAAACGCTTCATCTTCAGCTACCCAAACCGTAAACCTGAACCTGAGCAATGCTATTGAAATCACCTTCACAGGCAACAACAGCGCTACTGGTGCTGCCGTAAACCTGGCTTTCAATACAGTTAACGATTACGCTAACGGTGTTACTTCAAGCGAGCAAGGCCTGAAAGTGCGTTCTAATAAAAACTTTACTGTTGCTGTAAAAACAAACGCTGCCAACTTTACTTATACCGGTACTACGTCTCCGGCTCCTGTAATGCCTATCGCCGGTGTGCTGGGTGTAATGGTATCTGCTAACGGTACAGGTGGTACCATCGCTACTCCATATTCTGCTACTACCTATGCCGACCTGAGCAGCACTGCTAAAAACCTGATAACAAATGGTAGCAAAGGTGGCAACCAGACTTTCGCAGTAAAATATGAAGCTACTCCGGGTTTTGCTTATCCTGCAGGTACCTACACAGTAGATGTAGTGTACACAGCTACACAACAATAAGAACTTGGTTTGTTTATAGGTGAATGAAAAGAAAAGCGGCCCCGTAAGGCCGCTTTTTGTTATGAAAGATATTTGCCAACAATAGGTACGCGCCGCCCTATGCCAAAGGCTTTGGGCGATACCCGTATAATAGGGCAGAACTGGTTGCGTTTATATTCATTGGTATTTACCAGTTTCAGGATGCGTGCAACAAGCGCTTCATCGTTGCCCAGCGCTATAATTTCTTTTGGCCCCTGTCGGCGCTCTATATATTGATATAATATCGGGTCGAGCTCGCTGTATTCGGGCAGGCTATCACTGTCTTTCTGGTCGGGGCGTAACTCTGCAGATGGAGCTTTGTTGATGATATGGAGCGGTATGATCTCTGCATTGCGATTGATATAACGCGCCAGTGCATATACTTGTAACTTATATAGGTCTCCCAACACACCTAATCCACCAGCCATATCGCCATATAACGTGCCATACCCCGTGGCCAGTTCGCTCTTGTTAGATGTATTTAAAAGGATAGAACCAAATTTATTGGACATAGCCATTACCAACGCTCCGCGAATGCGCGATTGCAGATTCTCTTCTGCTACGTTGAAAGGCATATTGTTGAAAACCGG
Organism: Flavipsychrobacter sp.; assembly: GCA_036406055.1. Classification (GTDB taxonomy): domain Bacteria; phylum Bacteroidota; class Bacteroidia; order Chitinophagales; family Chitinophagaceae; genus Polluticoccus. Next base: position 1,479 of record DASWWE010000041.1, read on the forward strand.
CTTCAGTGTATGCAGGTAGCCATCAAATATCTCTTTGATAGGTAGTATATCATATTGGCTTTTCAGGTTGCGCGAAAGCTTTTCGGCATCGCTAACTGAATGGCCTGTAGAATATTGAGAAGGCATCAGCAATGCACGTACATTATCCGGCCCTAAGGCCTCACATGCAAGAGCTAATACCACAGCACTATCTATGCCGCCTGAAGATGCTACAATGGCTTTGGTAAAGCCCATTTTTGTAAAATAATCGCGAATGCCCAGTAGCAATGCCTGGTATATCTCGTCAATATCTTCTTCCGGGTCAAATTCATCCGGCAGCAATTCTACAATGGGTAGTTGCGCTGCTGTCTTTATTACAGGCTCAATAAAACCTTTTTCATCATGCAGTGTAACAGCATGTAGTGCTTCTTCAAAATATGGCAGCTCTGCAATAAGGTTCTGATGTGCATCCAATACCAATGAACCACCATCGAAAACGATCTCTGTTTGAGAACCTACCGTATTACAATAAATAATAGGTAGCTTATATTTAGCTACATTCTGCTTCACCATGCTGATACGGCCTTCGGCATGCAGGTAGTCGAACGGCGACGCGCTGACATTTATCATGATATCCGGCTTTTGCAATATCAGCTTATCCATCGGGCTGTGCCTATACAATGGGTTGTCGCTGATGTTCCAAATATCTTCGCATACCGTTAGTGCTATACGCTTGCCTTTGAACTCTATCACATTCCATTCGGAAGCAGGTTCAAAATAGCGGTACTCATCAAATATATCGTAGTTAGGCAATAGCGTTTTGTGGGCTATGCCTATTACCTGTTCGTTGTAAAGCAGGTAAGCGCTATTGAAAAGGTCTTTGCCTTCAGGTGCCGGATTGCGCGAAGGCGCACCTACAATTACACCGATAACATCTGCTTCTTTACGAATGGCATCAATGGCTTTTTCACATTGCTCTATAAAATCGTTGAATTCCAGGAAATCGCGCGGAGGGTAACCACATACAGCCAGTTCTGAAAACACGATAAGGTCACCGCCCTTCATTTTAGCCTCTCTAATAGCTTGTATGATCTTGGCGGTATTAGCTTCAAAATTGCCTATATGATAGTTCTGCTGTGCAATGAAAATCTTCATACAATATCAAAAGTAAGACGTAGATGGTTAAGCTGTTGTATTGATAATCATAAAAAAACATGCCCGCACAGTAAATACTGTACGGGCGCTTTGTTTGGTTAAATGAAAACGTTAAAAGAACATGCCTAAACGTAAGGCTATATTATTGAGGCGGACATTACCATCGCTAAACCGCCCTTTATAATCAAGGTCCAGCTCTTTAGGATTGGTAACATCGGGCACAAAACCATTGTTAAAAAACAAGCCGGTATAAATGCTCATTTTATCCGTCACCGGTATTTCTATACCACCGCCGATATTCATTTGCAGCAGCACAGGAGCTATACCCAATCCTTTCAGTTTTTCACGGTCGCCGTAGGCTGTTTTTACTACAGAATTGTTGTTTTCGTCCACATCGGTATATATTACATCGTAAGTGGCTTTTTTGCTAAGCGTGATGCCTGCTGTCAGACCAATCTGGCCATATACGCGAATACGCATAGTGCTTATTTCATCGCTGCGCAGCTTCAATGCAAAGGGCACTTCTGCATACTGCATGCTGTAATCGAAATCGGCACTGCGAACAATATTATTGCCTGTTGGTGGTGTTACATTCGGGTTGAGTGTAACAGCTACCTGCCCGCCTGTGTGATTGAGTTGGAAACCCGTAGCTATACCATAGTTCTCTGCAAAGTAATAGTCCATCAGCAGGCCCCATGTGAATCCTACTTTACTGCCACCGCCTTCTACCACATATAGCTTATCATCGCTTTTATTGGCAGTTGGTTTCATCCACGAAATAGTAGGTGCGATAAAAACGCCGAAGCGTGCTTTGCCAATACCTAATTCCCGGTGGCTTTTTACTGGTACCGGTTCTCCGTATTCGTATCGCTGCGCTGCTGCCTGCAAAGCACATGATACCGACAACAATAACAAAAGGGATAGTTTTTTCATATGTGTTCTATGCAATTGAATAAATAAGTTGTTGTCAATTAATATGCCAATAAGCGGGTTATGTTATTTTTGCCGCTGTAAAAGTAAATTGCTTTAACGGATGTTTAAGAGGTTATCCACAGGTATGATGCTAAATGTTAATAAAAGAGCCCTGAAATGGGCGATACCTATCCTTATTGCATGCAGTTTGTATAGCTGCGGCGAAAGTGATGATACACCTGATGTATCGGACGTAAAAATAACCTTGTCTACCCGCAGGCTGGACCAGGATATGGCCCAGTTGGATACCAATAATCTTGCAGCTGGGTTGCAGCAACTGCAAGGGAAATATCCTGATTTTCTCAGCTTCTACCTCGATACGTTGATAGGCTTAGGAACGAACGGGAATTATTCAGATACAAACATCGCCATACAGAATGGGCTGCGCAGTTATCTTACCCATAAAGACTACCGGGGTGTATTTGATACTGTAGCCAAGCATTACCCCGACACTAAAAAGCTGGATGCAGAACTCGAAAAGGCTTTCCGGTATATGAAGCACTATTACCCAGACTATCATGTGCCGAAAGTGGTATACCTGATATCCTGGCTGAACAACTGGGGGGCTTTTACGTATGATAGTACGATAGTAGGCATAGGACTGGACATGTTTTTAGGAGAGAACTATCCTTTTTACCAGGCAGTAGGTATTCCTCAATACTGGAGCGAGCAACTGAAAAGTGAATATATACCTGTTGCTGTTTTTAAAGCTATATACCGCGATAAACAGCCATTTGCCATGGAAGGCAAGAACCTGCTGGATATGATGATACAGCGTGGTAAGGAAATGTATTTCCTGGACCATATGCTGCCTGAAGCTGAAAAGCATACCAAGCTGGCCTATACTAAAAAGCAATTGGAATGGTGCGAAGCGAATGAAGCCTTGATATATAACTTCTTTGTAGCACAAAACTTCCTTTATGAAACCAATTGGCAGAAGATACTGCGTTACGTAAACGAGGGACCCAACTCGGCTGGGCTGCCCGAAAGCCCCGGTAATGTGGGTACATGGCTTGGCTGGCAGATAGTGAAAGCCTACGCAGCACAAAACCCGAAAATGACCCTGGAACAAATCATCAACGATAAGCAGGAAGCACAACAGTTCTTATTGCTATCGAAGTACAAACCCAAATAAAGAGTCAACCAAATTAAGGGATAAATTAAACCGGAATATATGAAGCGTTTTTTTACAATTATCATTTTAAGCATATCGGTAGTACATGCATCGGCACAGCTTGCCAATACCGATAACATGAAGAAATCATTTACCATTGAAAACAAAGACACTGTAGCGTGGCTGCACAGCGGCTTGCTGAATGTGGGTATCAACCAAGGCTTCCTGCACAACTGGCCTGCAGGTGGTGAGCTGGGTTCGCTGACCATTAACGGACTTTTCAGCGGCAGCCTGACGCGCCTGTATCACAGGCAGGTATGGAGTAATAACCTGGACCTGAACTACTCCTTGTTCTATGCCTATTCAAATAACTTTGTACCACGCAAGGTGGATGACCGTATTGACTTTACGTCAAAGTATGGTGTGCGTATCGATACCGCTAAAGACTTTTACATTACCGGCCTTTTCAACTTCAAATCGCAGTTTACAAAAGCGTATGATTACAGTGTTACCGGTTGGGATACCTTTTCTACCTCCAATTTCCTGTCGCCTGCCTACCTGACACTGGCAGTAGGTCTGGAATACAGAAAGGGTACGAACATTAGCCTGTTCCTGTCGCCGATAGCTGCCAGGATGACGCTGGTAGATGCCTACTATACAAGGCGTGCACCCGAAGGGGCATTTGGTGTAGAAAATGGCAAAACATCACGCTTCGAGCTGGGTGCTTACTTTTCAGGCCGCTATGCTACCAACCCAGACAAAATGCTATCGTATAAAACAAGGCTGGACCTGTATGCCAACTACCTGGCAAAAGATGTGAAAGATGCCAATGGGGTGGTGGTGAAAAAAGACAACCCCGGCAATGTAGATGTACTATGGGATAACCTGCTACTGATGAAAGCCAATAAATACCTGACCGTATCGATGGGCCTGACGTTGATATATGATAATGATGTGCCGTACAGCACCACAAAGCTGGATGAAACCGGTGCTACGGTTGATAAAAATGAGCCGGGCGAATTTATGGGATGGGTACAAACCAAGCAGATATTTACATTAGGCTTTATATATAAGTTTTAGTCGCCACTTATAGCTATAATAATTGTATTTTTGATAGCTGCGCAGCCTTGTGTGCAGCTATCAATGTTTTGAGGAAATGTCTAGTACGTATCAGATAAAATTACCCCAGTTTGAAGGGCCGTTCGACCTGTTGCTATTCTTTATAGAACGCGACGAACTGGATATTTATAATATTCCTATTCATAACATTACCAAAGATTTCCTGGTATATATCCACGAGCTGGAATCGCTGAATATTGAGCTGGCCAGCGAATTTATCCTGTTCATATCTACGCTGATGCGCATTAAGGCCAAAATGCTGCTGCCAAGACGGGAAGTGGACGCACAAGGCAATGAGATAGACCCGCGCCAGGAACTGGTAGATAAGATATTGGAATACAAGCGTTTCAAAGAGGCATCGGAACAAATGGTAATAATGGAAGCCGAGCGCCTGCTGCAACAGAAACGTGGTAACATCAAACAAGAGCTGGATAACCTGAGCGAAACCTATTCGGAAGGTACGGAGATACAGACCGTTACGATGTTCAAGCTGATGCAATCGTTTGAAAAAGTAATGAAGCGCTTCCAGGATAGGGAAAACAAACCCCAGCACGTGGTAGTAAAGTATAATTACAGTCTTGAAAGCCAGCGCGTTTTCCTGCTCGATTATATGAAAACCAATACCCGTGTGGCCTTTGAAGCCTTGTTCTCTAAATGCGAGGATCGGATACATGCCATATTCACCTTCCTGGCCATGCTGGAACTGGCACAACAACGCTATTTATCCTTGTTGATAGGTACGGGGCGTAACAATTTCATTATAGAATGGCGTACCGACAGGGACGAAGTGCTTGCAAATGAAGCAGGTGCAGGAAACCCGGAAAATCAAGGAAATGTTAATGATACACCATCTTTACCGGCGGATGACGAAACCGAAAATGGTATGGCACAGTAATTGTACTATATCTATTGCATAATTGCTATATAAAATTCCCTTAATCGCTGTCGGACAGAGGATGTGGGGATTTTTGATTTTATAGCAGTTACTGTTTTTTGCTGCCGAAGATGTTTATTTCTGATGTCGCCTTTACTGGTGTCAGTCTGCCTGCCATGGGCAATTGCCCCTCCAGGTCTTGAGTAATGTTTCCCTGCAATATCAGCCCGCTGGCGATATCCATTTCAAGCTTCCCTTTTTGAGAACCGGTAAAACCTATTCCTGCGGTTGTATCCTCGGGCGTTATCCTGGAAAGTACATCTATATAAGCTATCCCTTTATTTATTGTATTAAGTGTATATGTACTATTGAGCCGCATATGTATAAAGCCAACAGAAGAAGAAACATCGCGCTTCCAGCTATCGCCGGGTTTTACAGCAGCAGCAGGATATACCGAAAGGCACTGCACCATCATTTTGCGGATGGAACTATCGCCTAATATATCCTGGTCTGCATTATTATTTCCAAAGCCCCTAACCTGGGTAATATTGCCCAGTTCAGATACCGTTATACCAAAAGGTTTATTCACAAGGTCGCGCACATGCGAAAAAATCGGGTCGTTGGATGTGGTATCGTCCGAATCGAACTCGCGATTGATGATGCCATTACCCGAGCGCATGGTGATGCGGTTATATGTTACTTCTATATTCTTATTCTTACCGGTGTTATTGATAACATCATATGCCGACATGATCTTCATATCCTGCATGATGGTGAGTGTATTGCCATTGATGTCTGACTGAAGGGCTAATTTATTATCAAGAATATACTCGTAAGTGCTGCCGGGCTGAAAATTGAATGTAAGAGAAACAGGCTCGCCAGTATTGGACTGTTTCGTATCATTTTTGCACGCTGCTGCGCCAAGGCAACAGGTTAGCAGTACAATAAAATATTTTTTCAAGCGCATCGGCTATATGTAACGGTAAACAAAAATATAAATCATCTACGCGATGCCAAGCATTTTTTGACAATTAGCCCTTGAATAGTGAATTTTGCATACTGATAATGAGCGACGCGAATATAAACATACTGGCCATAGAATCATCGTGCGATGATACCAGTGCTGCAGTGATACAAAATGGCAAGGTGCTAAGCAACCTGATAGCCACCCAAAAAGTACATGAAATGTATGGCGGCGTAGTGCCCGAAATGGCATCGCGCGCGCACATGCAGAATATTATACCCGTGGTAGATGTAGCACTGAAGCAAGCAGGTGTGGATAAGGCAGCGATAAGTGCCGTAGCCTTTACACAGGCGCCGGGCCTTATAGGCTCGCTGCTGGTAGGGGCGTGCTTTGCCAAAGCCTATGCCCAATCGCTGCAAGTACCTTTGATAGCGGTGCACCACATGCAGGCGCACGTACTGGCTCATTTTATAGAAGACCCTAAGCCGGAGTTCCCGTTCTTGTGCCTTACGGTATCGGGCGGGCATACGCAGGTAGTGCTATGCCGCAGCCATTTGGATATGGAAGTGCTGGGCGAAACTATAGATGATGCTGCAGGCGAAGCTTTTGATAAAGTAGCCAAAATGCTGGGCTTGCCTTACCCCGGCGGTCCGATGGTAGATAAACTGGCCAAGGAAGGCGACCCATTGAAGTTTACTTTCCCGGTTAGTGACATGCAGGGCTTTGATTTCAGCTTTAGTGGCATTAAAACAGCTGTACTATATTTTCTGCAAAAGCAGCAGAAAGAAAACCCCGATTTTGTGGCACAGAACCTGAATGATATCTGCGCATCGGTGCAGCATACTATCATCAAAATGCTGATGAACAAATTGAAGAAAGCTGCAAATGAACTGAACATAAAACATGTGGGTATAGCCGGCGGGGTATCTGCCAATAGTGCCTTAAGGCAAACGCTGCAGGAAACAGGTGACCAGCTGGGCTGGCAGGTATATATACCTCGTTTTGAATATTGTACCGATAATGCAGCCATGATAGCTATTACTGCACATTATAAATACCTGCAGGGACAGTTTGCCGATATGAGCATCAGCCCTACAGCACGTGCTACATGGTCATGAGCAATTCCTATTTCCGGTTCAAACAATTTACCATACACCAGGATAGGTGCGCCATGAAAGTATCTACCGATGCCTGTATACAAGGGGCATGGGTGCCTGTTCCTGATAATGTACAACACATACTGGATATTGGTGCCGGAACCGGCCTGCTATCATTAATGCTGGCACAGCGTACTGCTGCCCATGTGCAAATAGATGCGCTGGAACTGGATGCAGATGCTGCCATGCAGGCCAGCGAAAACATCGCTGATTCTCCATGGAAGGATAGGGTGCATGTGATAGCAGCAGATGCCCGTACTTATATATTTGATAAGAAATATCAACTCATTATCTGCAATCCTCCTTTCTTTAATAATAGCCTTTTAGGGCCTGATGATACCCGCAATAACGTGAGGCATACCTTATCGCTTAACTATCAAGAATTATTTAAAATCATAAGTAATGGGCTGGATGTAAGCGGTACTGCCACGGTGTTACTGCCTGCCGCAGAACATGCTATATGGGAAGGCATAGTAAAAGCGCACGGATGGAGTTTCAGCCGCCTACTGCAGGTATACCCTAAATCAGGTGTTGCCTATAACAGGGTAATAAGCACTTGCTGCCGTGAGACGGTGGATATCACTACTACAGAAATATTGCAGATATATGAAAATGGAGGATATACGCCGGCATTTACGGCGTTGTTGAAGCCATACTACCTTAAGCTGTAGGTATCGTATTCTTTCTGCTGAACAGGAAGTGTAAACATATGGTTATCCAACCTGCCCAGAAGAGGTAAAAGCCTAAATGAAAACGCTCGCCCAGCCAGCGGTGCGAAATGTCTTGCCTGAAATCGCTATAAGTAAGATAAAGCCCGAATAAAGATACCAGTACGGCAACAAAATGAACCGCTTTAGATGTATTGGGCTGCGCCTTGCGTTGCACTAACCAGTGGATGCCATATAGCAAGAGGAAAACAGCCATTACCAGCAGCGAGCTTTTCCACCAGCTTTTAAAAAAGCCGTATTCAGAATAAAACAGCTTAATGCCTATACGGCCCACCCACGATACTTTTGAGAACAGGTAGCCTATGATAGTAGCGAAAGCACCCAATAGCAGAAATATGGGTAGTTTACGTTTCATAGATTTATTCTAAACATCAAAATTGAACAGACTGTGTGGTTTCCTCTAATATTTTGCACAATTCGCCATAAGAATTCGGCTTCACAATAAAATCTGCAGCGCCGTTTTCCATTGTATCTCTTTTATCCTCATTATTTGAAGACGTAGAATAAATAAATACAGGGATGATTTTGAAATGCGTATCGTTTTTCAATTCCTTCAACAGTTGCTTGCCATTCATTTTAGGCATATTCAGGTCAAGGAAAATCACATCCGGCAGTTGTGGAAAGTTTTCTTTCAGTTTTTGCAAGGCATCAACGCCATCCACAGCTGTCATTAGTGTAATGGTTGGATTCACAGAGCTTAACGCACCGGCAAATACTTCGCGGTCATCAGCATCATCATCTATCAGGAAAATTGTTTCGACTTTAGGCATACGGATGGGGTGTAAGTTAGACAAAATAAATATTATACTACCTCAAACAGTTCATTTATAGATTTTAACAATAATGGCACGGATATTTAGGAATATGTTATTTACTTACAGATAAAGAGAATCCCCCAATGAGCCTTTTAAATAATGGAATCTCCAACCCAGAACCGGTAACTGCCATTCCCCAAAATGGGGCATACGGCACTACTGATGTATTAATAAACGGGCAGTCTGAAATACTGGAAATAATAGCAGCCGGTGCTGCATTGGATAATACAATGTCCAGAATTGTGCAATGGGTATCTGATTGTTATCACGGCAAAGTATCCGTTAGCATCTATAAGGTGAGCAATGATGGTAGTCAATTGCAGTTAATTTCTGCACAGGGATTGCAACCTGATTATATAAAACTAATAGAAAGTTTAAATATTTCGGAAGGCCCGGGGTCATGCCCGCTGGCTGTTCGCACCCGCGAAAATATTATAGCATCAGACCTACAGGCACATCCTTCATGGAGTAGTTGCAAGGATGTAGCGGCGCAATATAATCTAAAAGCCTGCTGGTCAGTACCACTCTTGTCAACCCATAATGAAGTATTGGGGGTATTCGCCATTTATTTTGACGATGTTAAGTCACCGGGTGCTTTTGATGTACACCTCATAAAACTCGTAGGCCACACTGCGGCTATCGCTATGAAAAGCCATCATAACATGATAGCGTTGCAAGAATTGGAGGCACGGGAAAATGCCGCTATCAAAAGAGCGAATGATGACCAGCTTAATTTTTACAGGGGCATGCTAGATGATGCACCGGTAATGATTGCTGTGTTGAGGGGACGGGATATGGTTTTTGATTTTGCGAATGAGTTTTATATGCGAGCTGTCGGTAAGCGTCATATTCTTGGCAAACCATTGCGGGAAGCATTGCCGGAGCTGGAGGGGCAGGGATTGCTGGAGATATTGGACGAAGTATTTACAACAGGTATTACATATATAGGAAATGAAACCAAAATATACCTGAACCGTAAAGAAGACGGAGGCTTAGAGGAAGCCTATTTCAACTTTGCCTATAAACAGATAAAGAACAAGGATGGCGCACCTGAAGGTATACTGGTGCACGCGGTCGATGTTTCAGATCACGTACGTGCTCTGCGGAGAGCGGAGGAAAGTGAACAACGCTTCCGCAGCTTTGTTTTGAATTCGCCTATGCCGATAGGTATATATATCGGCAGGGAAATGCGTATACAGACGGTAAATGAGGCCATATTGCGTGCATGGGAAAAAGATAGCTCGGTAATAGGAAAAACATTCCGCGAAGCACTACCTGAGCTGGAAGGGCAGCCCTTCTTTCAATTGCTGGATGATGTATATACAACGGGCATCCCTTACCAGGCAACAGAGGACAAGGTATACCTGATGCGCGACGGTAAGATACAGCCAACGTACTACAATTTTACATATACACCGTTGCGCGATGAAAATGGCATGGTGTATGGCGTGATGAATACAGCAACGGAAGTAACAGACCTGGTAAAGGCAAAACAAAAGCTGCAGCAAGCCGAAGTACGGTTACTAAATGCAGTAGATGTGGCTGAACTGGGTACATGGTCTATAGACGTAGAAACGCAACAAGTAGATTTCAGTAACAGAGTAAAAGCCATCTTAGGTACGGAAACAAATTCTCTTACGCTGCCTGATTTTCTTGGTTTTATTCATGAAGATGACAGGCAGAAAGTAAAAGGTGAATTGGATAATGCAGGGGGAACCAATGGTGTAATAGATTTTGAATGCAGGTTTATTAACAGGCAGACCGAAGCAGAACATGTTGTGCATGGAAGGGCTAAATTATTTATAGATGAGAATAGTGAGTTTGGGCGCATCAATGGGAAGTTAAAGGACATTACGCTGGAACGTATGACGCGTAAGCAACTGGAAAAACAAGTGGAAGCTAGGACATTGGAACTGCAAAAACTAAATAATGACCTTGTGAAGCTGAACGAGAGCCTGAACCAGTTTGCCTATGTAGCCAGTCACGATCTTCAGGAACCACTGCGTAAAATACATATGTATTCAGACATCCTACAGCACAGTTATAAAAATAAAGTGCTGGATGAAACAGGCCTTATCTACCTGGATAAGATACTGGCATCATCACAACGTATGTCGAGCCTGATAAAAGACCTGCTGGCTTTTTCGCGGGTAGAATCTGCAGAGCAGCCAAAAGAAAAAGTAGAGTTGGCCGGCATCATCCATAACATTATAGTAGATTATGAAGTGCTTATTCAACAGAAAAAAGCAACCATAAACGTGGGCGACCTACCCCCTGTGCAAGCTATGCCGCTGCAAATGAATCAACTATTCTATAACATGATTGGGAATGCTTTGAAATTTTCAAAAGCTAATGTGCCTCCGGTTGTTGATATCCATTCCCGCATACTTACTAAAGACGAAATTGAGCAATATCCCAACCTAAAAGATAAAGAATACTGCGAAATAACTATTGCAGACAATGGTATTGGCTTCAATCCATCTTTTGCAGAGCAAATATTTGTGATATTCCAACGCCTGAACCTGAAAGAACATTATGAAGGTAATGGCATTGGCCTGGCGCTATGCAAGAAGATAGTGGAAAACCACGAAGGCCATATTTCGGTGACATCTAAAGAAAACGAAGGCACTACTTTTAAAATCATTCTGCCGTTAAGCAATCTTTAGTATACCGGTTCAATACGTTTACCATCCGTATTCCATTTTATTTTCACTTTGCCGTCTTCATCGCTCACGGCCTCCAGGTATAATACTATGCCTTTGCGGCTTTTGGCTTGCTTTACTACTTCACTTTCCAGTTCATCTTTACGGGGGTTGCGCAAGGGTATCTCCATGTTGATGTCTGTACCGGTGCGCGATAAGCCATAAGTACCTTCCAGGAATACATTTAAGGCACTGGATGCTATCTGCATGGGCGGTATGACAATTTTATCGCCCCGTATATACAACCGGTTTTCCAATTTCTCGAAAGTAACATTAGACAGGTTTCTTTTTCTGAAAAGTATCTTGCCTATTTTCTCAAAAGGCTCAAAGTTTACAATGGCGCCATTCGTAAGGTGGAACCTGCATTCACCATTTAATGATAATGGCACTATTTCTCCTGTACTGCGGATATTGCCACCTATATCTGCAGTCGCACTCAACTGCCCAGCCAGGTTTTTAGATAGAATTGCATCCTGCCCGAAGTTGTCAAAGGCATAAAACAGCTCCTGTACATTTACATGCGCTATATCGGCTTTCAGCTTGAAAGGATTGCTGGCACTTTTGGTGGCTATTTCACCGGTCATTTTTATTTTGCCATTGGCATGTTGCAGGTCTACCTGGTCTATCGCTATATTGTTCTGTCCTAATATTACATTGGCTTGTATGTTATTTGCTGCAAACCTTTTATACTGCAGTTTATTCAGTTTTACATTCAGGTGGGCATTACTTACATCCAGAAAGGTGTTCAGGCGTGTTACAAAACGGCCTACACGGCGCACCTTAATATTACCCGGAGCCACTGCATTTCTGCCGCGTGTTGCAAGGAATGCCCTGAAGTCGTTGAGGTTGATATTAGGACTGGTAATATGCCAGTCTATTATCATCTTTTCAGGATTTTTATAATAGAGGTCCATAAACTGTAGTATGCTCCCCGTCATATTCAATGTACTCGTTCCACTTTTTAGCTTCACATTTTTAAAATAGAGGTCGCTGCCTGCGAATTGTATAGTAGCAGCACAATTGGTGAAGTTGAGATTGCGCGGCACATAAGCAAATGCTGCATTGCTCACTTGTATATATCCTTTTACCGATGGGGTAGTGGTATCCTCTTCATTCAGGCCGCCTTTGTATATCACATCCAGCTGGCCGGTGCCTGCATTCATCTGGAATGTGTTGCCGTTTACCAGGTTGTTAAGCTTAGTAAGTTCAAATTTGGAACGGAAACGGCCGGATAGTACGGGGCGTATCAGGTTCACTACGTTCAGCGAATCGGCATAAAAGGTGATGCCATACAAGTCGCCACGCATACTGTTTACGCGTATATAAGAGTTGTCGTCTTTGTGATTATTGGTATGCACCAGTTGGTTGTCGTATACACCTGTAAAGCTGGTGTTTTCAATATCACCCGCGGGGGTAACTAATGTGTTTTTTTCTACTTTCCAGTATACCCGTACCCATGGCGTATCGCGGTATTTCATTTTGCCAATCAGCAATGCGCGAACTTCTGCCTCATTTTTCAAGTCTACCATTTTCAGCTTTTGGGCTATAGGTTGTGTCATCAGCTTCACGGCATGCTTATATAGCATTTTGTCCGATGCTATTTCTATAGAATAGCCCGCCGGTTTGGTAGAGAAATCAAAATCGCCACTAAAGCGGATGGGGGTTACACCCACATCGATAGGCTGGTCTTTTAGTGATAGTACTTTCGTTTTTTCATCATATTTTACCCGTATTAGCCCTTTAAAGTCCTGGTCTTTCATAAAGCTGCCACGTGTGCTATTGAAGCAGAAATTCTTTATGAACATATCAATATCCAGGTCTGCCTCCCATCCACCAATGCTATGGTCCCATTCACCCTTCAATTCCCGGATGTCAAACTGGAAGAGCTTAAACTTTTTTTCGTGCTCTATATTGAATTTTACATTTTCAAGCAGCACCTTCCCAAAGTCAGGGCTATCGCCTTTCTTCTTTTTATCGGGATCTTTTCGAAAGACGGAAGTGTTACTATAATCGGTGCTATCTGTGTACAGGTAGATATTGCCATCTTCCATTACCAGCCTGCTGATGTCGGGCTTGCCTTTTATTACAGATTTTAGGCTCACCTCGGCAAAGATGTATTTAGCATTTATCAGGTCGTGGCGGTGTGTATGCCACAAGCTATCGCGCAGTGAAACATTTTGCAATGAAACAGATATATCCGGAAAGCTGCGTAGCAATACAATATCTACCTTCCCCATTTTCAAATCCCCATTGATGCGATTGTTCAAACGCTCGGTAATGGTCTTAACGAGTTGCTCTTTATTGCGGCTGATATACCACGCTAATCCTAACCAAACGATGAGGACAATACCGGCAAGAATACCGGCTACTTTCAATGAGATGCGTATCCAACGGGGCATAGACTGGTTTCTATTGTTAATATACGATATTAAATGCTTTTGTAGTTAAACATGGTAGCAGATATAAGGTACTGTTATTGAGATATTCTATATTTATAGCTGTTATTACGCCTAAAGTAATAGCAAGGGGAATGTCAATCCCAATCTTCTATGAGCAAAAAGAAACAGAATAGTCAAAAATCTCAACCTGTACCTACAGTAGAAAATATAGTGCCAAAGGCGCAGCATAATATATGGCGCTGGCTCGCAGGTATATTACTTATAACATTCATGGCCTATACACCTGTGTTTTCAGACCTCAAAGAGTTTACAAACTGGGATGATGACGGGTATATAACTGACCAGCCGCTTATCAAATCACTGGATGGCGAAAACATTAGTAAGATGTTTGAAACATCATCGGTAGTAATGCTCAACTATCACCCGTTTACCATGTTATCGCTGGCTATAGATTACCAGCGCGCGTATGATGATGTCGATAATACATTGAGTGTAGCGCCTTTTGCAGCTACTAATATCATACTGCATCTCATCAATACAGCTTTAGTGTTTGTGCTGCTTTACAGGCTGAGTAAAAAGCGCATATGGGCAGCCGCATTGCCGGCATTGCTTTTTGGTATACACCCCATGCATGTAGAAAGCGTAGCATGGTTATCGGAAAGGAAAGATGTGCTGTATTGTTATTTCTTCTTGTTATCGTGTATTACATACCTGCGCTATATAGATAAGCAGCAGTATGGCATGCTGGCATTATCATTCGTGCTTTTTATTGCTGCTTGCCTTAGTAAGGCTATGGCTACACCGTTGCCCGTTGTGCTGTTGCTGATAGATTACCTGGAGAAGCGAAAATTTATGGCAAAGGTATGGCTTGAAAAGATACCTTATTTTGCTATGGCCATATGGTTGGGTTATCTCACACTGGGCATACAGGACAAGGCCATTGCCGATGCCGAGTATTTCAACTTCGGACAGCGTGTAATGTTTGCTTCATATGGCCTGTTCATGTACTGGGTAAAGCTGGTGGCACCATTAGGCTTGTCTGCTATCTACCCTTATCCTGCCACGGATGAAGGATTACCATTCATTTTCTATATAGCACCGCTTGTAGCAATAGCTGTGCTAGTACTGCCTGTATGGCTGGCACGCCGCAATAAAGAGCGCCAGCGCGAAACGATATTTGGCATCGGTTTTTATCTTGCTATGATATTGCTGGTATTACAGTTCCTATCCGTAGGACAGGCCATCATGGCCGATAGGTACTCATACGTAGCCTATATAGGACCTCTATTCATACTCGGCTTATATATGAACGATTGGATACAAACCCCGCGTTATAAAAATCTTGCCTTAGGTATCGCCGGTGCTTTTTCATTGGTATGTGTATTGCTTACCTACCAGCGTATTGCCGTATGGAATGACAGTAAAACCCTTTGGGGTGATGTGATAAGTAAATATCCATACGAAGTAAAACAGGATGGAAAAAATACAGTAGTAGTGAAACGCGGCGTGAAGACTGCTTACAAGAATATGGGCGACTACTATGCATCGCGCCAGCAGTTTGATAGTGCATATGTGTATTACAATGTACTGGTAAGTGCCGGAACTAAAGATGCAGAAGTGTGGAGCAATGTGGGCAATATCTATGCTATAAAGAACAACTTGCAGGGGGCTATAGATGCTTATACCAAAGCCATAGCATTAGACGCTTCTAACTTTGAAAATTACCTGAAACGCGGCCTTATGAACCTGCGCCTGAATAATTGTGCTGCTGTGATACCAGATATGGATAAGGTGATACAATTGAACCCATCTTTCAAAGACGCACAGGCTATTAAACAAAAATGCCAGGAGCTGTTATCAAAATAACAGTAAGGTTATGGCTTGATGAATTTCAGGTACCTGTCTGCTGCTTTGTTGATGGCAGTCACTTTTGCTGTGCTGAGGCCTTTCTTTAAAGATAACTCTACGGTTGTTATCTTGCCTTTTTCTATGCGCTGCCATGTGCCTGCAGCTTCGCCATCGGCTATTACGGTATGTCCAAATATGTTGGTCAATACCTGAGCGTTATTGGCATTGCCAAATATGGCCGTGCGGTCTTTGTAGCTAATGCCATATTCATCATAATCGGGTAGGAGGAAGGTGGCTGGTTGTTTTTTGCCGTCATGTTTTACATCTGGGCGATAGTAGTAGGTCTTGCCATCCATTACTTCATGTGCCAGTTGCCCCCTCACCATTTCAATACCTGCATTAGCATCTGCCACCGTAAGCCCCGACCACCATGCAAAATCGTGTGCGGTAGCAGGACCGCGTGTAGTAAAGTATTGGAGTGCTAATTTGGCCAATGCATCCTCCCGGCTGATGGATTTTACTGCCGGCGCGCGCTCCTCTACCAATGCATAGGTAAACTGTTTGCCTTGCCTCGGCCCGCTGCATATTACACAGTCCAGTTCGGCCTGCATCATCAGGTAGCTTAGCTTCACACCATCGGCCAGTATTTTTGCTTTTTCAAGTCTTGTCTTTATCTCGGGTCTGGTGAGGTAGTTATTGCCTTGCAACATTTTTTCCAGCGCATCACAGCATTTCTTCATCACCTTGCCATCTATGCCTGTTTTCTTATAGTATGGGAGGCTTAGTTTATGTACACGTGGCGATGTTAGCTGTTGCAGCCAGCGTATATCCTGTGGCAATACAAAATGCCAGGTAGGCCGCATCACATGTGTACGCAGTATTTGACCATCGTTAAATGCTTTCTCTATGGTGGCATCATTAGCCGCTACCATGCGCATGCCCAATGCCCATTTGGCTTGTGCATATTCCTGCGACTGTACAGCTATTAAATGTTTTACCACATCTTCCGGCTTTGCAAGCGATGATATAGTTATCATCTGGTTGTGCATCCGCTGCTTCCTGATGTCTTTAAGATGCATAAGCTATGCTGTATGTTCTATATGTGCTATGGTTTCGCTGATGATGCGCTTTACTTCCGCTTGTTTGGCCTTGATGTCCGAATTGCCATTGAAATATGCCAGCCTGCGGTCTTTAAAATCTCCTTCCAGTATTTCAGAAGTTATGTTCATAATAGATGGGTGATGAAATACAAGGAATAACTTACCCGTACGCAACGGACCGAAGGTCACAATATCCTCTTTATAGTAATAGCTGGGGGCATTCCACTTAATGCGTTCAGATAGCCTGGCATCGGCTTTCTGTATTACTTTCATCAATGCTTCCATATCTTTTTTCAGAGGATGGTCCAGTGCTTCCATATGTGCAGCTACTTGTTCTCCATCCGTAGGCTTTGCGGTGGCTTTTTTAGGCATCCACCAATTTAAGCATTATTCTAATTGTGTGAATAGATGCAGTGTTGTAGCCCAGACAAGAAGTTTCTAGAACTTGAAGGGTTTAAATTTTTTTATTTGAAAAGTTTGGGGCTCTTAGTATCTAAAAATTATACCCGCAACTAATTGCGTAGCTTTATTGAAATGAAAATTGTGACGATGTTTCTACAAAGCTGGATGGGGCTTCCATATCTGATACCAATACTTTTTTTTATTTTTTTTTGTTTTTTCTTGATAGCAATCAATGTTTTTAATGTTGTTCAACCTAGAATCTTTCCAAATAAGCCAATGAGAATTCCGCTCTATTGGGCACTGGTTGTCGCGTCCTTAGTAATTGCATTATTAATTTATAAACTTATAACAGGTCCTTGGATAGATTAAAAACGGCTTTTTAGAGATGGCATTGATGTTTAATTATAAAACTAAAAGTAGCTTTAAATTGTAAACGCCGCTCAAAGAGCGGCGTTATTCATTGTAGCCTCGTCAGGAATCGAACCTGAATCTGGAGCTTCGGAAACTCTTATACTATCCATTGTACTACGAGGCCATGTACTTATTCCGAAGATTGTATTGCCTGTAAAATTAACAAGCTGAAATAAAAAAAGGTAACCTTATCGATTACCTTTTTCTTGTACCACGTACGGGATTCGAACCCGTGATTCCTCCGTGAAAGGGAGGCGTCTTAACCCCTTGACCAACGCGGCCTTTCCCGTTTGGGATTGCAAAGATAAGAAGGCTTTTCTTATTACCAAAAGGAAAGACAAATATTTTTTATGCTCCTATCATAGCATTCACAATACCCAGGAATTCATCGGCTTTTAGCGATGCGCCACCTATCAGACCACCATCCACATCGGGGCATGCAAACAGTTCTGCCGCGTTCGATGGTTTGCAGCTACCTCCGTATAATATTGTCAGGTTATCGGCAGCCGGCTGGCCATATTGTGCGGCAAACAGGCTGCGTATATGTGCGTGCATATCCTGCGCCTGCTGGCTGCTGGCAGTGCGGCCGGTGCCTATTGCCCATATGGGCTCATATGCTATTACTACATTGGCCAGCTGGTGTTTATGCAGGTGAAATACACCGGCTTTCAGTTGCCCTTCCACATAATCGTTTTGTGTACCTGCATCACGTATTTCTAACGGCTCACCACAGCAGAAGATCACTTTCAGGCCGCTATCCAGTGCCTGGTCTGTTTTCTTAGCCAGTACCGCGTCTGTTTCGCCAAAGTATTCGCGGCGCTCAGAGTGGCCCAGTATTACATATTCCGCACCTGCATCTTTTAGCATGCTTGCAGCTACTTCACCAGTATAGGCACCTGCCGCTTCCGTAAAGCAGTTTTGGCCGGCTACATATACATGCGGCACATCTTCTACCTGGTACACTGTATGTTGTATGTTGATGAACGGTGGCGCTATCACCACTTGTTTGTCGCTATTCAGCTCGGGCAGGCCTTTCAGTATGGCAGCTACCAATGCATGTCCTTTATCCAGGTTCATGTTCATTTTCCAGTTAGCTGCTACTATCTTTTTACGCATGTGTTATAATATTATTATTTATGTAAAATAGTTGTTTATCCGTTTGCAAATATGTCGCGTTGCGCGGCTGTCTTTTCAAAAATGTAGTTATACATCTTGCGTTCCGCATCGGTCAGTTTTTTACCGCGGCGCGCCATCATCCTGTCCGCAGTTTCCATAGCCCTGTCCAGCTTGTAAGAGGTCATGCCATCAGCGCCACCCCAGCAAAAAGAAGGGATGAATTTTTCGGGGAAACCGGCTCCGTACACATTGGCCGAAACACCTACTACTGTGCCGGTATTGAACATGGTATTGATGCCCGCTTTAGAGTGGTCGCCCATTATCAGCCCGCAAAAGGTAAGCCCGGTTCTTACAGACTTGTTTGCATGCTCATCCCATATCTTCACTTCGTCATAGTTATTCTTAAGGTTCGAGCAGTTGGTATCAGCACCCAGGTTGCACCATTCGCCTATGATAGCATTACCCAGGTAGCCATCGTGCCCCTTATTGCTATTGGCAAAGAATACGGTATTATTTATCTCCCCGCCTGTTTTGCAGCCTGGGCCTATGGTGGTAGCACCATATATTTGAGCCCCCATTTTTATAGCTGCATGATCACAGAGTGCCAATGGCCCACGTACCAGGCTGCCTTCCATTATTTCAGCGTCTTTGCCTACATATACCGGGCCGGTAGTCGCGTTGATAATACTACCGGGTTGTATCATTCCGCCTGCTTCTATAAACAGGTTTTCCTTGCCGATAACGGTAACACCTTCCGGTATAGCAGCAGAGGTTCTGCCTGCTGTCAACAGTTCAAAATCAGCACGTATAGCTGCATCGTTCAGCGAAAAGATATCCCACACATGCTGTAGCGATGATATTGTATTTTCTACTGTTACGGCCTTAAGAACTGCAGTAGTTGTTGCGATATCTTCTATACTATTAATAGTTTCAGATGGTCTTGCCGCAATAATCAGCTCACCGGCCATTAGTTTTTCACCGCCTTGCAATTGCAACGCCGCTGCACACAATGCTTTGGTGGCAAATACAGCACC
>DASWWE010000042.1:0-13771 GCA_036406055.1 Flavipsychrobacter sp.
GAGAAGATTACAATGCGCCACGTACTGATGAATTTCCTGGACCATGTAAATAAATACAGCGATATAGATAAAATGTCTTTATCTACTATGCTAAAACATTAAACCCATAAAAGGAAAACTGCTGAATGGATAAGCAAAAGCGTATACAAGTCATTTCATTTCAATCTTTGTCTGCAAATAGCGGAGAGGGCATGGCGCGTTTGGGTTATTATTTATCAGAGCAACTTCATCAACGAGGCTTGTTAAATAATTTTATTGTTCACTCTAAGGGGAAATTCGAAACTCCCTTCCCATCAAAACCTGTATCGATATTTTCACGCTACTATCTCTTTCTATTGAATAGGCTGAATAAGCACCTGAAAATACCATCCTATAAGTTTCGTCTTTTACAGGAAAAACTTTTTGACTGGTTTTGCCAATTCAGGATACAAGCCAATACAACTCACATTTTTACTACCAACGCTTACTTATACCGCACATTTTTAAAAGCGAAGAAATCAGGCATTACAATAATACTACTACCCGGAACACCAGAAGAAAATTACATATACGAATTAGTATCCGAAGAAAATAAAAGACTTAATATCACGAAGGTCGACGCATATACATACCGCGAACGTATTGATTTTTTCAATAAAAGTGTGCGACTTATAGATACCGTTATCGGCTCTCTACCTCCGGCATACACATCTTACAGCAAGGCCGGTTACCATCCCCGTGTTGTAAAAATGCTGGGACATATGAAGCCTGATTTTAAGCCAATACAGCTTACACAGAAAGAAATTACAGAAACATTTACTATTGGTTACCTTGCGCATACTGTCGTTTTAAAAGGATTACAATATCTGTTGGAGGCTTGGCGGATATTGACAAATAATGCAAATAACAAACATATGCATCTATCTATAGCCGGTAGTATAGATGAGACTATAAAAGAATATATAGATCTTCACTTTAAAGACTTAAAGCAGGTTACCTTTACGGGACCCATAAAAGATGCACCAGCTTATATGCAGTCACTTGACCTGTTTGTAGTACCAAGTCTTATTGATGGCGCGCCTGTTACTGCTTTAGAAGCTGCACATTATGCTGTGCCTGTTATTATTACAGACCATAGCGGCTCTGCTGAGCTATTGAGCCGCAATGAAAGCGGTTGTTGGGTAATACCAATACGTGATGCCAAAGCTATAGCTGATAAAATAGAATGGGCATACAATCATCGCGAAGAAACAAGGCAAATGGGCAGAAATGCTAAACACAATCTGGACACCTACAGCATGGAAAGTTTTATAACTGAAATAGCAGATTACCTTGAGCACAAAGCTTAACACACGAACGAAGAAAATACTATTAATAGGTTCCGAGCTGGGAAAAGGCGGAGCGGAACGCTCTATTTCATTACTGAGCTATTATTTAGAGCAACAGGGTTATGATGTTAGCCTTTGCATTCTTTCCGGCACTGACAGGGAAAAATTTTACAAAACCTGCAGTAAGGTGATATTCGTAGACCCTCCGGGCTATAAGGGTATTGCCGGGAAGATAAATGCATGGAGATACCGCCTGAAACGGATAAAGCAGATAAAAAAAGAGAACAATATAGATGTAGCCATCAGCTTCCTGGAAGGGCCGGACTATGTGAATGTACTGACGAAGGGCAAAGAAAAAGTAGTATTAAGCATACGAGGTTCTAAGATAAATGACAAACAGATAGCCGGCCTGATGGGCAAAGTACGCATCAAAGCACTAATACCGGGCCTGTACCGTCGCGCTGATGAAATAGTGTGCGTGACCAATGCACTGGCCGATGAATTAAAGGAACACTTTGGCATCAGCAACAACAAGCTTACAACTATCAATAACTTTTACGAGATAGAAGATATTTTAAACAAGGCCACCATTCCACTAACGGAAGAAGAAGAAAAGATATTCAGCAAGCCGGTCATCATTACATCGGGCAGGTTGCATATGGCCAAAGAGCATGACAAGCTGATACGCTTGCTGAAACGTATACGCAATGCAGGCACAGAGGCACGTCTCGTGATATTGGGCGATGGCGACCTGAAAAATCAATATATAAAACTGTGCAATGAACTGGGACTAAGGGCATGCGATTGGCAAGAAGAAGAAAAATACAGTGACGCGGATGTATACCTCATGGGCTTCCAGAATAATGCCTTTAAATACTATGTACATAGCAGGTTGTTCGCACTCTCCTCATCATGGGAAGGTTTTCCGAATGTGCTGGCTGAAGCGCTCATCTGTAATATACCTGTAGTAACGACCGATTGCCGTACCGGCCCGCGAGAGATACTGGATATACAGGAACTAAGTAAAGAGCCAACCGAAAAGAGCATACGCACAGAAGTAGGTTCATTGCTGCCACTGCTGGACAGGATAGATGATGAACGTTTCCGCCAGTGGGTTACTGAAATAAATTACTGGATGCAGGCACCTATGCCACCCGAAGAAGCCTTTTACAACCTTACCAGCCGTTTCACACTCGATGCCATGCTATCGCAGTGGGAGAAAGTGATAGAAAACTAAATGATTGCCGGATAGATGAATATACTCATCATAGAAAACTCAATAGACTTCACAGGCGCCTTTCGTTGCGCACTGAATGAAGCATTGTTGTTATCCGGCAAGCATAGGTTTGTTTTCGTTATTCATACAAATAGTAAAGTAGCACCGCTGCTGCATGAAAAAGGTATTAAGTATTATACGCTTCCTATGCTGGAAGTAAGAAAGTCGGCCGGTGTCATGATACGCTATCCCTTTCGGCTGTTAGGCAATGCGCTGAAACTGAAGAAGATCATCCGTAAAGAGCAGATAGACGTAGTGCAGGCAAATGATTTTTATAACCTGCTGGGAGCAGCGCTAAAGATACTGGGCTATAAAGGAAAGTTGTTAACCTATGTAAGGTTTGTACCAGCTACCATACCGGCACCCTTTCGTAAAATATGGATAACCGCTGCACAAAAATACGCCGATACCGTAATAGCCGTATCTGATACCGTATTGAATCAACTGCCCTATAAAGAGAATACGATACGCATATACGACCCCGCTAATCTTAGCGAAACTATTTCAAAATCACAACCTGCTACGGGTGTTATACAACTGCTATACCTTTCCAACTACATTAGAGGCAAAGGCCAGGACTATGCATTGGAAGCTTTCATCAAGGCCTATCAACAAAACCCGGCATTAAGGTTAAAATTTGTAGGTGGCGATATGGGCCTTGAAAAAAATAAACTATTCAGGAAGCTACTTGAAGAAAAAGTTCAATCGCTCGGTTTGGAACATATCGTAACATTTGCATCTTTTAGTAAGCACATAGAGCAGGAAATAAAGCAGGCCGATATTGTACTGAACTTCTCTAATGCAGAATCGTTATCAATGACCTGCCTCGAAGCTGCTTATTATGGTACAGCCCTTATAGCTACCCGTTCCGGCGGACCGGAAGAGATCATAAAAGATAAAGAAACCGGTTTACTAGTGCCTGTTGCGGATGTAGATGCTATGGCCCACGCTATATTAACACTTAGCAATAATGAATCGTTGCGCGCACAATATGCAACTGCGGGTAAAGCCTATGTTAAAGAAAAATTCAGCACTGCACATTTCATTACCTGTTTTGAAAACGTGCTAAACCCATCCTGATATGCCTGCACCAAAAGTATTGTTCATTGTTCCTTACCCGGTCAAGCATGCGCCATCGCAGCGCTTCAGGGTAGAACTGTTTGAACCTTACCTGCAGGAGGCGGGCATACCATATCGCATTGCACCTTTCATGAGCGAAAAGACATGGAAAGTACTTTATAAAAAAGGTTCGGCTATTCAAAAAACATGGGGCGTTATTAAAGGTTATTTACAACGCCTTAAAACAACACTGATAGATGTACATGGATATGATTACATATTTGTACACCGCGAAGCTGCCCCGCTGGGGCCTCCCATCTTTGAATGGATCATAGCGAAACTGTGGCGCAAGAAACTGATATATGATTTTGACGACGCTATATGGATACCTAACACAAGTGCAGAAAATAAATTGGTTTCGTGGTTCAAAGCTTTCTGGAAGGTAAAATACATCTGCAAATGGGCTTATAAAGTAGCCGGCGGAAATGATTACCTCTGCAATTATGCCGGTCAATATAATTCGAATGTATTACGCATACCTACATGTGTGGATATGGTACGTATGCACAATGGCATTAAACAACACGGCGACCATAAAGTAGTAGTCGGCTGGACAGGCAGCCACTCTACCCTACCCTTTATTTACGAGGTGGTAGATGTGTTGAATGAGCTACAAGAAGAGCTGGATTTCACCTTCCTGGTGATAGCAGATAAGAAGCCCGAGCTGCCATTACGCGACTGGCAATTCCTGCCCTGGAATGCTAGTACAGAAATAGCAGATTTGCTCAGGATGGATGTGGGCATCATGCCTCTTCATGATGATGCATGGAGCGAAGGTAAATGCGGCTTCAAACTCATTCAGTATCTTTCATTAGGTATACCGGCAGTAGCAAGCCCTGTTGGGGTTAATAAGACTATTATTGAAGAAGGCATTAATGGACACCTTTGCACCACAAAAGAAGCATGGAAAGCAGCACTGAAAAAACTGGTGCAGGATGCTGCGCTCAGGCAAACGATGGGTATGGCAGGACGCACCAAAATGCTGAATGAATACAGCGTTCAATCACAAAAAAATAATTTTATCCGCCTGTTTTCTTAGCTTATAATTTAAGTGATAATATATTCTTCTGTACTGGCATGTGCCTGTAATAGATGAGCATCATAGCCATGGCATAGAAAGGCAGGCAAGGTATGCGGTAGCGCGACAGCGCACCGAAGTTGCCCGAAGATATACCTACCGCAAAGGCGAAGATGATGGCAAAGATGAGGCAAAACTGTATGGTAGGGTCACTGGAAATGGTGCGCCATGTGCGTTTGAAGCCAAGGGTCAATAAAACTTTTATAGTTACCCATAAGAACAAAGTGGCCTCCACAGCATTCAGCAATTGCATCACTTTCCTGGTTTCCCAAAGAAAAGGACGGAACAGGGATACCACTACTGCCGCCGGAAATTTCTTTAGCATTCCCGCTAATGATGGGTCCATAGTGCCAAGGTCGTAAGCAGAACCTTCATCGCCCGATACCGATGCGATATAAGTGCTGGTAACATAAGATGTCTTAGCTACGTTCTCCAGCGAGTATTTACCAAGTGATGAAGCAAACTTTTGAGAAAAGAACATAAACCCGCCACCCGCTACTACAAACACCATCATTTTTACCGCAAACCTCCCCCCACTGCTGCGTATACGGTGAGAATAGGTAAACAATATCCATAAGGCCAGGGCTGGTACAAACGCCAATAAGATATACACTTTGATCTTCGCCACCAGGTAAAAACCTACTACCGTCATGATAAGCACAGCCGGTCTGAAGTCGCGGTTTATTAAGGCACGGAAAGCACCATAGGTAAGCCATCCCAGCCCGAACATACAAATGGTATCTTTAAAAATGCCCGACCCCCACATTACTGTGCTGGGTATGAAGAGTACTGAAATGGCTATTTGTTTGGTGTAGTTAGGATACTTAGTCGCAAAGGTTCTGAATAGTGCCCAGATACCTGTATAAGCTATGGTACCCAATATCACCGCTGTCGGCAAGTATGTTGTAAACGTAAACACACCCAACAAGGCAGTGATGCAGCATACGATGTATTCGGTATGCGCATCATACCACCACATCTGCGATATGTATTCGGCATATTTGCCATCATACCATTCCGGTATGTGCAGTATCAGTCCGAACCATTTACTTATCGATTCCCCGAAAGAACTGTTTATGATCTGCGCATGGTGAAAGTAATTGACCGTATCACCACCGCCGCCATAGTAATATTGATATACCATACCAATAAGCAGGGCACCCACTATTTTAGCAGTTAAGCCGGGAATGAAATAAGGCCTCCAGCTATGGCCGGGAGGGTATTGGGTATCACGTATCTTAAATGCAACAAGATAAATAATGACTAAATAGAAGGGCAGCAACAAATAGTCAAGTAATGTTATAAATTGCATCTGATTATTTTTTCGTATCCGGGCAATTAACTTTGTCCAACCATCTATCCGTTACATGTGTGGTATAACCGGCTATTACGCTTTTAAGACAACTGCAACCGCTAATCTCGCAAAAATAGAACAATCAACAGAAAAACTATTTTTACGCGGCCCTGACAGCGGAAATGTTTTTGTTAATGAATCAGTAGCTCTTGGGCATCGCCGCCTGTCTATCATTGACACCTCCTCTTGCGCTACCCAACCCATGACCGATATCACAGGCAGGTATGTGCTGATCTTCAACGGAGAAATATTTAACTATAAGCAATTATCAGACACCTATCTTACTAAAACAATTGAACGCATAGGCGCTTTAAAAACTACGTCAGACACTGAAATACTGCTGTACTTGCTGATAGAGTACGGCGTAGAAAGTATAGAATGGCTATACGGATTCTTTGCCTTTTCATTTTACGATAGCGTTACCGGTAAAATGATACTGGCCCGCGACCGCTTTGGTAAGAAACCGCTGCTTTATCATGCTACGGAAGAGCATCTTGCCTTTGCGTCTGAAATGAAAGCATTGCTGGAATGGAATATTCCCCGACAACTAGACTATACCGTACTGCACCAATATCTGCAGCTCAACTATATACCCCAGCCACAAAGCATGCTGAAGGGCGTAGCAAAACTTCTGCCGGGGCACTATGCGATATATGGCAAGAATGGCTTTGAAACATCCAAGCCTTATTACGAAATCAAAATAGACACCAACGGCTATGACAAATATAGCTACGAAGCCGCACAGCAAGAGCTGGTAAAACGTATGGATGTATCTGTACAGGAACGTATGATAGCCGACGTGCCACTGGGGGCTTTTCTTAGTGGTGGCATCGATTCATCGGTAGTAGTAGCTTTGGCAAGCCGCTATACCGATAAGCTGAATACTTTTTCCATAGGCTACAAAGACAATCCCTTTTTCGATGAGACAAAATATGCCAAACTGGTAGCCGATAAGTATAAAACAAACCACACAGTTTTTTCATTAAGCACCAATGATTTTTTAGAGCATGTCAACGATGTACTTGACTACCTGGATGAGCCTTTTGCGGACTCCTCTGCTATTCCCGAGTTTATCCTTTGTTACTATACACGCAAGCATGTAACGGTAGCCTTGAGCGGCGATGGTGGCGATGAAGTGTTTGGCGGGTACAACAAGCATGCTGCCGAATGGAAGATGCGCCAGCCATCGCTGGTGAATAATATGGTAAAGGCGGGGTTGCCGGTGTGGCAAAGCCTGCCGCGCAGCCGTAATAATAAAATAACGAACCTTTTTCGCCAGCTGCACCGCTTTGCAGAGGGTGCCAATCTTTCCATAAAAGACAGGTATTGGCGATGGGCATCTTTCAATACACCACCACAAGTCAATACACTTTTAACTGCAGCCTCATTGCAACAGGTAGATACGAACCTGATGCAAAAAGAAAGAGCAGATATCCTGCAACATTTGGGTAATGACTTCAATGAAGTATTACTTACTGATATGAACCTGGTGCTGGTAAGCGATATGCTGGTGAAGGTAGATATGATGAGCATGGCCAATAGCCTGGAGGTACGCAGCCCGTTTCTTGACCATAAAGTGGTAGACTTTGCTTTTTCATTACCTGTGGAATATAAGGTGGATGCCGGCATGAAAAAGAAGATAGTACAGGATGCCTTTCGCCCTATGCTACCTGAAGAAATATATAACAGGCCAAAGCACGGTTTTGAAATACCACTGCTCGATTGGTTCCGGAAAGAACTATGGGGTATGATAAATGATGACTTACTATCTAAACAATTTGTAGCGCAGCAAGGCATATTTGATGTAACAGCCATCGAAAATTTGAAACGCAAGCTGCACAGCAGCAGCCCTGAAGATAGCCACGCTACCATATGGGCGCTTATTGTGTTCCAGCATTGGTGGAAGAAATACTTCAATCAATAATAATACTGTTGTAATTTTAACGCTGTTATTCTGCTACCATGCCTCGTGTTCTACGCATACTCAATAGGTTGATAATAGGCGGCCCAGCCATCAATGCTACTTACCTTACCAAATACATGGCTCCTGAATTTGAAACCATGCTGGTAATAGGTGGCAAGGACGACCACGAGCAAGATGCAGACCATCTTACTGCCAACCTGGGGCTATCACCCGTAGTGGTGCCGGAAATGGTACGCCAGATAAGCCCAGTGAACGATGGTATAGCATACCGGAAAATAAAACGCCTGATAGAAAAGTTCAGGCCCGATATCGTACATACACATGCTGCCAAATCGGGGCTGCTGGGCAGACTGGCAGCCGATGCCTGTAAAGTGCCAGTTATTGTACATACTTTTCACGGGCACGTATTCCATAGTTATTTCAGCAAATGGAAAACCAATACGTTCATAAATATAGAACGCTACCTGGCCAAACGTTCTACGGGTATTATTGCTATCAGTGAGCTACAAAAGAATGAGCTTACCAATATCTATAAAATATGTCCGCCTGAAAAAATGCAGATCATTCCCCTGGGGCTCGACCTGGATAAGTTCCAGCAATACCAGGATGCCAAACGTGCAGAATTCAGGCGTAAATATTACCTGCACGATGATGAGATAGCCATTGGCATCATAGGACGTGTAGTACCCGTAAAAAATCACAGTCTGTTTGTTGCTGCTGCACAAAAAGTATTGGCACAAACTACACAAAGGATAAAATTTATAATAATAGGCGATGGGGATATGCGCCCGCAGATGGAAGCAGAATTTAAAGCTGCGGGTATTGATTATGCTTACTATCCGGAAGACAAGCGTGATGCTACCGCTATATGCACCTCATGGCAAACGGAAATGGATGTAGTGCTAGCGGGACTGGACATTGTAGCGCTCACCTCGCATAATGAAGGCACCCCTGTATCGCTGATTGAGGCGCAGGCCGCTGCTCGCCCTGTAGTATCTACGAATGTAGGCGGCGTGGCCGATGTAGTTACAGATAACCTCTGCGGCTATATTACAGAACCTAATGAAGCCGACCTGTTTGCTGCCGCACTATTAAAACTCATCAACAATGCAGAACAGCGCGCTTACTTCGGGGCACAGGGCCGCAACTTTGTTCAGAGTAAATTTTCTTACCAGCGATTGGTGCATGATATGAGTGCATACTATTACAGGCTGCTCGACCAGAAAGGCGTTGATTACCGCAATAAATACAGTCGTCCGTTACCTACTAATCTGGAAGACAGCATTTAGCTATACATCTCTTTAAAAAAAGCTACTGTTTGCTTCAGGCCTTCCATAAAACGCTGTGTAGGCTCATACCCCAGCAGGTTTTTCGCTTTACTGATGTCGGCTAATGAATTGCGTATATCGCCTTCGCGCGGCTCGCGGTAAGTGGCTTCATGTTGCAAGCCCAGCATTTCACGAATAGCATTATACAGGAAGTTTACAGAGAAGTTCTCCCCTACAGCTACATTATAGGCTTCGCCGAAGGCGGCACCGTTATCGGTAAGCATGCCACGTATATTGGCTTGCACGGCATTATCTACAAATGTAAAATCACGGGTTTGTTCACCATCACCATTTATATAGACAGGGGTTTGATTGATGATGCCACTCACAAACAAAGGTATTACCGCAGCATACGGGCCATTGGGGTCTTGCCTGGGGCCGAATACATTGAAATACCTTAAGCCAACTACATTCATATTATATAGATCATGAAATACGTTGGCATATAGCTCATTGGTTTTCTTAGTAACGGCGTATGGAGAAAGGGGATTACCTACACGCTCTTCCACCTTTGGCAGGTTAGGCTCATCGCCGTATATAGATGATGAAGAGGCATATACAAAGGTTTTCACACCACTGTTCTTCGCAGCTGTTATCACATTCACAAAACCACTCACATTCACTTCATTGCTGGTTACCGGGTCTTTTACCGACCGGGGCACGGAACCCAACGCTGCCTGGTGCGATACATAATCGATACCTTCACAAGCCCTTTGGCAGGTAGCATAATCCCTTATGTCTCCTTCTATACATTCAAAATTGCTAAAGCCTTTAAACAAATCCAGGTTCTTCTGAAAACCGGTAGACAAGTTATCCAGCACACGCACACTACCCGCCCCATGTTTCAGCAAATATTCTACTATATGCGAACCTATGAAACCCGCACCACCCGTTACCAGGAAGCTGCTATTGCCAATGTCTTTAGTATGAAAAGGAGCCATAATTTTATTTTAGCTGCGCAAACTTATAGGAATTGTAAGACAATCAATACCGCGTAGGTACTCAATAACACATTGTTTACAAAAGGCCTGAAAACAACAATACCCCGGCATTGCGGGGCATTGAATAATGTGTAACAGCTATTATGCTTTTTTCTCTGTTTTAACAGCTGCTTTTTTCGCGATCTTAGCAGGACGGATTTTACCGAAGCTGCCCATTGATATTTTACCGCGTTTAGTGCGTTTATCGCCTCTACCCATGACATAAAATTTTAGAGTGCAAAAATAAAAAAAAGCAGGAAACTTTTAATATTTCCTGCTTTACTCTCTTGAAAAGATGGGATAATTATTTTTTACCACCAGCTATTTTAGTAGAGAATTCTTTACCAGCCTTGAACTTAGGCACTTTGCGAGCTTTGATTTTGATTACTTCACCTGTTTGAGGGTTGCGGCCATTACGTGCAGAACGCTCAGAAACAGAGAAAGTACCGAAGCCAACCAGAGTTACGCGGTCACCTTTTTTCAGGGAAGCTACTACGGCGTTTGTGAAAGAATCCAGAGCGTCGTTAGCTTGTGTTTTAGTGATGCCAGCATCTTTGGCTAATTTGTCAATCAATTCAGCTTTGTTCATAGCTTTCTTGTTTGTGTTTAGTTGTGAGATAATTAATTTCTTTGAGGATAGGCAAATATACTCACCTTTAGTACACTTCCAAATATCCCGAAAAAAAATTTCATACTCCCAAACCCTTGCCAGTAGCTACTTTCCACAGTTTATTCACATTTATACATGCAAAAAGGCTGAAACCACTCCTTGTAAAGCCTTTACTGGCTTGCAATTCCATATATTGGCAAGGATTTTGCTATATGAGGAAGCCCGTCTTTACAGGCTTTTAGCCGATTCTCCCTTATTTTAGGCTATTCCACTTCCATTACCGTTCTGAAGGCTATGAAACGGTTGCCAAAACGGGCAAATCCTTTATCCCTCATGTGTTGCGCATGGTTATCTATATAGCTGTTGTAGTCTTCTATTGTATTGCAAAAGTATTGCGCCGTATAGGTACGCCCTTCTGTTTCGTCCTGCTCCAGCAGCCGGCACAGCCTGCTGTCTGTAAATAAACCCGTCTTCATCAGCTCAGGCATATGCTCTTCTTTCATCCACTTCACCCATTCATCGGCGCCTTCTGCTTCTATTTTTACAGTTACGTTATATATGATCATACATATTGTTTTACCACTTCTTTTCTATTGTATCCAATATCATTACATAGCTTACATACCTGTCTTCTGCTATCACGCCTTCACGCACGGCTTCTTTCACCGCGCAGCCCGGCTCGTTTATATGCAGGCAGTTATTAAACTTGCAATGCTGCATCACAGCTCTCATTTCAGGAAAGTATTGAGATAGCTCTTCCTTTTCTATATCTATCAATCCAAACTCTTTTACACCCGGCGTATCTATGATCTTTCCGTCACCGGGCATATCAAACATTTCAGCAAAGGTGGTGGTATGTTGCCCCTTACCGCTGTAGCCCGATACTTCCTGTGTACGCAGTTCCTTGCCCGGGATCAGTTGATTGATAAGTGTGCTTTTGCCTACACCCGAATGGCCGCTAAAGAGCGTTGTGATTCCCTGCAACCGTTCTGCTAAAGCTGCCACGGTTTCCGGGTGTGTGGCCGATATAGGATATACTTCATAACCCGCACCTTCATACATTGCCTTCCAGTGTGCTAATTGTTCCTGGTGCTTTGGCTTTAACAAGTCTATTTTATTGATAACAATTATACAAGGAATGTGATATGCTTCTCCTGTTATCAGAAAACGGTCGATAAAACCCTGCGATGTGCGGGGCTCTGCGATAGTAGCCATCACCAATGCCGCATCCAGGTTGGCTGCTACTATGTGCTTTTGGTTTTTATTGTGCGGCGATACGCGCACGATGTAATTCCTGCGTTCTGCTATATCTTTTATCGTGCCTATGTTTCCATCTTCCGCTTCTTCTTCAAACAGTACTATATCACCTACAGCTATGGGGTTGGTCGATGATATATCTTTATCTATTTTCAGCTTACCTTTTATCCGGGCGTTCCATTGCTTTCCATCCTCGTCGTATACGATATACCAGCTACCTGTCGATTTATATACCAGTCCCGTCAATGCTTTCATATGCTACTCTTTTATTCATAACGCAATGCCTCTATCGGGTCTAGCTTCGATGCTTTTATGGCAGGGTAAATACCTGATATAATGCCTACCACGGCACACAAGCTTACACCTACGCCTATCCACAACCAAGGGACTATAAAAGCAGTATCAGAAAATAGTGCCACAATATTGCCTGCAAGCATGCCCAAGATTACGCCTATTACGCCTCCAATAAGGCTTATCATGATAGCTTCTGTAAGAAATTGCTGCTTAATTGTGGATGAGCGGGCTCCCAGAGCTTTGCTCATACCTATTTCGCGCGTGCGTTCAGCAACAGATACCAGCATAATGTTCATAAGCCCTATTACTGACCCCAGCAATGTTACCACTCCTATTACTACTGCTGCAAGACTTACAAACTTTATGCTTTCCATTACATTCTCAACAAGGGTATCGTTCTGCTCTATTGTAAAATCATTGTCTATACCTATGGGCACCTTTCTTATCACACGCAACAGACCTTCCGCTTCCTGTGCGGCTATATCTTTACGGTTGATATCTGCTATCATTACACTAATGATATAACGCTCTGCATTACCATATACAGCGCGGCCGTTATTCAGGGGTATTTGCACCATGTTATCAGTATTCATGATCATGCTGCCTCCTTTCGATTCAGCCACACCTACTACCCGGTATTTAATGTCGCCTATCGATACTACTTCATTCAAAGCATTCTTAAGATTGGCACCAAAAAGCTTCGTGGCTATACCATACCCCAATATGCATACATAGCTACCAAACTGCTGTTCGTAGTTAGAAAAATTGCGGCCTGCTTCCAACTTAGTATCAGATATCTTTAGATAGGCCTCATCTACACTCATCACTGTGATGTTCGGGTTGGTTTTTTTACTACCATTACGTACGGTTGCCATACTACTGCCCGACATGGAAATACCAACCGTAGAACCCGGGAATTGATATCGTTCTTTAAAAGCTTTAGCTTCTTCGTAT
Organism: Flavipsychrobacter sp.; assembly: GCA_036406055.1. Taxonomy (GTDB): domain Bacteria; phylum Bacteroidota; class Bacteroidia; order Chitinophagales; family Chitinophagaceae; genus Polluticoccus. The sequence continues at coordinate 13,482 of DASWWE010000042.1, forward strand.
TTAATATTCTTTCCTTCATTGATGTTAACACCCCTACCCCCTCTTCTCTTTTTCTTTACTACATCACTCGTTACCTGGAAAGAATTTGCCCCCAGGCTGCCAAGGCTATTGTATACTGTTGCCTTTATTACTTCTGTAGCGGTAAGTATGCCTACCAGCGCCATAATACCCAGCCCTATAATGGCCACAGTAAGCCACGTACGCAGTTTATTGGTACGAATAGCCCTGAAGGCCAGCGACATATTGAAAAACAATTGCATCATGGCAGGCTCAAAGTTAATGCGCTGTCA
>DASWWE010000043.1:0-3039 GCA_036406055.1 Flavipsychrobacter sp.
TGGTAGCAACCTGCCACCCATGCAGCTGAAAACAAACGGGGATGTAAGGCGTAGCTACAGGCTGGCCTTGGCCTGTACGGGCGAATATTCTGTCGCAGTGGCCGGCACCTCTACACCATCCAAAGCATTATCGTTGAGTGCTATGACCACTACCATGAACCGCGTGAACGGTGTTTATGAGCGCGAAGTAAATGTGCATATGGAAATCATCGCTACCAACGATGATATCATTTATCTGGACGGTACTACCGATCCGTTTACCGGCAATTTTAGCGGCGGCATCCTGAAGGGCGAGAACCAGGAAAATACAGATACTGTCATCGGTACATTGAACTATGATATCGGCCATATTTTCAGTACCGGTTTAGGTGGCATTGCCGAGCTGGGCAGCGTTTGCGAAATCACTTCTAAGGCCGAAGGTGTTACCGGGCAGCCCAATCCTACGGGCGATGCGTTTGCTATAGATTTTGTAGCGCATGAAATGGGGCACCAGTTTGGGGCTACACACTCTTTTAATGCCAATACCAGTGCCTGCAATGGCAATGGTGCTTCTATCAGTTCTTACGAACCGGGCAGTGGTTCTACCATTATGGGATATGCCGGCATCTGCGGTGCAGGCAACAACCTGCAAGGCAATAGCGATGATTATTTCCACTCAGCCAGCCTTGGCCAGATAGCTGAATTTATAGCTGATATAACTGGCGGTGGCTTATGTGCTGTTGCTACTCCGTCTGGCAATACGGCCCCTTCCATACCTTCCATCGCACAGGCATATACTATTCCATATCTCACACCTTTTGAACTGGAAGCACCCGAAGCAACGGATGCAGATCATGATGAAATCACCTATTGCTGGGAAGAATGGGACCTGGGCGATTTCAAAGCCAGCTTTGATAAAACAAGGGTGTATGGCCCTATCTTCCGTTCCCTGAAGCCCGCTACATCCCGCTGGCGCGTGTTCCCTACGCTCGATACGCTGCGTAAAAACATCACTTCTTACCTCGGTGAAAAGCTGCCCGATACCAGCCGTACCCTTCGTTTCAAGCTTACGGTGCGCGATATGTATAATGGCCATGGCGCATTTCAGGTAGCAGAGGATGTTACGACTCTGAATGTCGTGCATACTGCAGGCCCTTTCAAGATAAGTATGCCAAACGGCTATAGCGACTATTGGGTGTCGGGTGCTACCGCTACTGTAACATGGGATGTAGCTAATACAACTGCTGCCCCTGTTAACTGTAGCAATGTAAATATCTATCTATCAGTAGATGATGGGGTGACGTATCCATATACATTGGCATCAAATACGCCTAATGATGGCAGCGAAACGGTGAATGTACCTGCAGGTATATATGCAGAAGGTTGCCGTGTAAAAGTAAAAGGCGCAGGGAATGTATTCTTTGATATTAATGATATCAGGTTCCCTATTTTTCCATGGCCACAGGATGTTAGCAATGTAGATAAAGAAGATGCCATATCGGTATATCCCATACCTGCTAAAGACATGGTTACGATAACCGGTAACGGTACTTACAATGCCATTGTGATAAACAGCATAGGCCAGCAATTATGGAGAGGCAACATAACACAGCAGGCAAGCATAGACACCAAAGGCTGGGCGAGTGGTATCTACTACCTGCATCTCACAGATGCCGATAAGCATAATCTGGTAAAAAAACTGGTGATACAATAACAAGAAAGCCTGCTATCAGCAGGCTTTTATCTTTTACAGTTCTTCTTTCAGGTATCGGCCGGTATGGCTTTCTTTTATTTTGGCTATGGCTTCCGGTGTGCCGGCGCCTACTACCTGTCCACCACCGCCACCGCCTTCAGGGCCCATGTCTATCACGTAGTCGGCTACTTTCACTACATCCAGGTTGTGCTCTATCACCAGTACAGTGTTGCCCCTGTCTGCCAACCGGTTCAGCACGGCCAGCAGGTGTTTGATGTCTTCAAAATGCAGCCCCGTGGTGGGTTCATCCAGTATATATATCGTTTGCCCCGTATCACGTTTCGATAGTTCCGTAGCTAGTTTTACACGTTGTGCCTCGCCACCGCTCAGCGTTACGGCGCTTTGTCCCAGTGTTACATAGCCAAGCCCCACATCCTGCAGTGTCTTTATCTTCCTGTGCAGGAACGACACATTCACAAAGAATTCCACGGCTTCATCCACCGTCATATCCAGCACATCGGCTATCGATTTTCCTTTGTAGCGTATCTCCAGTGTTTCACGGTTATACCTGCGGCCATTACATTTTTCACATGGCACATATACATCGGGCAGGAAGTTCATTTCTATCACACGCATACCGCCGCCCTGACATTCTTCGCAGCGCCCGCCCTTCACATTGAAAGAGAAGCGCCCTGCATTGTAGCCGCGTATTTTAGCTTCGGGTATTTGCGCAAACAGTTGCCTTATTTCGTTGAAGAACCCGCAATACGTCGCCGGATTGCTGCGTGGTGTGCGGCCTATCGGGCTTTGGTCTATCTCTATTACTTTGTCTATAGCTTCCAGTCCCTCTACCTTTTTATAAGGCATAGGCACTTGCTTAAAGTTGTGGTAGCAATGCTTGCCCAGTATCGGGTATAGGGTTTCATTTATCAGTGTACTCTTGCCACTGCCCGATACACCGCTGATGCATACAAAAGTACCCAATGGCAATTCTATAGATACATTCTTCAGGTTATTACCGGTAGCGCCTTTCAGCACCAGCTTCTTGCCATTGCCTTTACGGCGTTCGGCAGGCACTTCTATTTTCAGCTTATGGTTCAGGTAGCCCGCCGTGGTAGTGTTGTTCTTCAATACCTGTGCCGGTGTGCCCTGGCTCACAATGCGGCCACCATGTATGCCTGCGGCCGGCCCTATATCTATCAGGTGGTCGGCTGCCAGCATTATGTCTTTATCATGTTCTACTACCAGTACCGAGTTGCCGCTATCGCGCAGACTTTGCAGCGCTGTTATCAGCTTGTGGTTATCGCGCTGGTGCAGGCCTATGCTGGGCTCATCCAGTATATAAGTGATGCCCGTTAGCTGCGAGC
>DASWWE010000044.1:0-8907 GCA_036406055.1 Flavipsychrobacter sp.
CTATACTGGTGCATGCCAAAGTGCCATTGCTGGGCCACCATACATCCGGCGTGCGTAAAGAATGGTACCGCACCAATGAAGACCTCTTTAAACACTCATTGGATGACCCCGGACCCAAACTACGTAAAATACTACTGCAGCAAAAAGGCATATCAGAAGCGCAGCTGGATGAAATAGAAGCTGCAGAACTGGCTTTTGTACAAAAAGAATTTGAAGCGGCGGTTGCTGCTGCAGAACCGGACCCCGCTACTGTTGCCGACCATGTATTTGCCCCTACAAAAGTTACAGAAGAAAAAGGCACCCGTACACCGGCAGGCAAGGATAAGGTAGTAATGGTAGATGCGGCTCTGCATGCGGTAGAAGAGATATTACAAGACCATCCGGAAGCACTGTTTTACGGGCAAGACGTAGGACGCAGGCTGGGCGGTGTATTCCGTGAAGCGGCTACACTGGCCGATAAATTTGGCGATACCCGTGTATTTAATACCGCTATACAGGAAGCATACATCATTGGTTCTACCGTAGGCATGAGTGCTTTGGGGCTGAAACCAATAGTAGAAGTACAGTTTGCCGACTATATATATCCCGGCATCAACCAACTGGTAACTGAAATAAGTAAATCGTGCTACCTGACTTGTGGTAAATACCCGATAAGCTGTATCATCCGCGTACCTATAGGTGCTTATGGTGGTGGCGGGCCATACCATAGCGGTAGCGTAGAAAGTACACTGGCTACCATTAAGGGTATCAAAATAGCCTACCCAAGCAATGCCGCCGATATGAAAGGCCTTATGAAAGCAGCATTTTATGACCCCAACCCGGTGATCATGCTGGAACACAAAGGCCTGTACTGGAGCAAAGTGCCGGGAACAGATGAAGCCAAAACAATAGAACCGGAACGCGATTATATATTGCCATTAGGCAAAGGTGCTGTGGTGCTGGATGCTACACAGGAAGCCATAGATAATGGCGAATCACTGTGTATCATTACCTACGGCATGGGTGTTTACTGGGCAAAGAACGCTGCTAAAAACTTCCCCGGCCAGGTGGAAGTGGTAGACTTGCGCACTATTTATCCGCTGGATGAAGAATTGGTTTACAATACGGTAAAGAAACACGGCAAGTGCATCGTACTGACGGAAGAACAACTACGTAATTCTTTCTGCGAAGCGCTCGCAGGCCGTATAGCTCAAAACTGTTTCAAGGAACTGGATGCACCTGTACAAACCATAGGTGCAATGGACCTACCGGCAGTACCTATGAATATGGCACTGGAAGCAGCTATGCTGCCGAATGCAGATAAAGTTGCTGCTAAAATCGAAGAACTATTGCGTTATTAAAAACGCACACATCTATAAAGCAAAAGCCCACCATTATCGTGGGCTTTTCTCATAGCTTAATATTTCTTCAGCACCAGCTTATCTAATGTCATTTGTGCCAGCGGGTGATAGTTCTGGCGATATTTGGTATATATATCTTTAGCCATTTGTTGCTTACCGGTAGTCATCATTTCTTCATACAAAGGCTCTAAGAATTTACGGCGGCCTACTGTACTTAAAAACTTATCCATTGCAGGATATGCGGTTTGATAATCTGCTGCTACTGACATTATAAACCACAGGTCGGCTATTTCACTATTGCCGCTTTGTGTCAGGTGATAAGCGTCATCCAGTGTCTTCATTTTATCTGCCGCCAATGGTCTTGGCATTTTGCGCAGGAAATGCAACCACTCATGTGTGCTCCATTTTGCAGTTTGCAATGTAGCAGGGGCTGCACCACTTAAGAATGCAGTTCTGGCAGCGTCTACTTTCTGGAAACGTTCCATGTCTGCACGAGGACAATTGGCAGGTATACCGGGACCATACACCCATGCATCTATATCCAGTTTGCGACGCAATGCTGTATCACCCTTTATCAGCTTCTCATCCAGGTATTGCAAAAACTCCTCTGTATAGATCGTTTTGAATGCATGCTCATCAAAGTATTTCCTTAAGAAAGCATCCATACGTTCGCGACCTACATTATTTTCTATAAGTTTCAGGAATGCGGCACCTTTCTCATAAGCTATATCGGTAAGGCCATCATCCGGGTCACGACCTGTCAGGTCCAGTTTCAGGTGGGTATCTTTGCTGTCTTTCCCTAAATCTTCCACCGCTGCTTCCAGGTCTTGGTACCCTAGTTCCCAAAGCATATCAGCATAGCTTTTATCTGTCATTGATTCAGTAATACGGCGCTCGAAGTACACAGTAAAACCCTCGTTCAGCCAAAAGTCATTCCATGTAAGATTAGTAACAAGGTTGCCGCTCCAGTTATGTGCCAGTTCATGCGCTACCAGGTTCATCAGTGATTTATCACCTGCTATAATAGTTGGCGTGCAGAAAGTAAGCTTGGGGTTTTCCATCCCACCTATCGGGAAACCCGGAGGCAGGATAAGTGCATCGTATCTACCCCACCTATATGGGCCATACAGTCTTTCGGCTGCACGCACCATTTCGCCTACTTCGGCAAATTCATTAGCTGCCTTATCTATCATGGTGGGCTCAGCATATACGCCTGTACGTTTATCTATACTTTTAAAACGCAGGTCGCCAACAGCAAGCGCCATCAAGTATGCGGGAATAGGTATACGCATATCAAAGTGGTACACCCCGCTATCACTCAACTGTTGCGGATTATCTGCGCTCATCAGCGCCATCAAACCTTTGGGCACAACAACACGTGCTGTATAAGTATAACGAATACCCGGCCCATCGGCACATGGTATCCACGAACGGGCGTATATAGATTCCGACTGTGTATAAAGGAAAGGTTGTTTCTTACCAAGCGTTTGTTGTGGTTCCAGCCATTGCAATGCACGCGCGTTTTTACCACTGTGGTAATATATGGATACCTGCCGGGTAGCCTCAGAAACCGGTATATTCAGCGCACTACCCAGGTGTTCGACAAAGGCATCCAGTGTATATTCCGTTTTGACACCATCTACCTGCACACTATCAATGGTCAGGTCGTAGGTATCCAACCTCAATCGCTTAGCTTTCTTATCATTTTGCACATTCCATGTGGCACGACCAGATATCTGCTTCGTCACAAAGTCTACATTAATGTCCAGGTCCAGGTGCTTCATAGTAATGCTATCTGCATTGCTTTGTGTATGCAAATCTTTACGTACTGCCATAGAACCTGATTTACCTTCGGCTGCATTTTGCTTATTATCCTTACATGCAACAAAAAACGGAAGCAGCATTGCTGCCATAGCTATTTTCTTCATCCAAAAACGATATACTATATTAATTATTTATAACGCATCTTCTGCCATACGTATGCTCTTCCAGTTTGTATTATGATAACTATCCCATACCAACCACAGGAAGATAGATGACAACACAAGGAATAATAGTTTCAGCCACCAAAAATGAATAAGGTGATGTGCAATACCTAAGCCGCCGATCAATGCAAAAACAAATATTACCCGGAAAATTGTCTTAGCACCGGAAGTTTTTATCTGTTCTGCTAATGAAAATGGTAAATGGCGATATCCAACACGAAGAATACACAGTGCAAACATCGTAACATTCACCATTGCCAATAATATATCCAGCACTACAGAGAAACCCCATATATATATCACAAAAACGGCAATAGCTGTAAAAAAGGGTAAATAGTATTTTACCCACATCGCTTTAAAGGCACCACCTAAAATATGGCCGGGTGTGGCAACTGGTGACGAATAATACACCCAGGCTGCTTTGTATTGTTCACTTATCGTTACAAAATTGATCGCATTCATAATAGCGAACGACGACAAATAAAGCAACAAAAGATATGTTCCGCTTTGCGGCAAACTCTCCCATACCTCAGCAAAAGGCCTGTTATCAGACAGCAGTATATAAAAGAAGTAAACAAAAATGTAAGCAAAACTGGGATACACACGCATTTTAAAAGTACGGCTCCTGGCAGTCTGCAGCCATGTTAGCATAAAGCCGGCTTTAGAGGCATTGGTGGTATTTAAAACATTTGCCAGCCAGTAATATACTTTACTGCCACCCTTTTTTACTTTTTTCATATTGGGTACATGCACCTCCACCCCATCTATAGCACTTATCCTTTTTATAAAAGAAGGTGCCAGCATTTTTATAGTAACCCACATTGCTGCTAACGGGAATAACACAGCTGCAATACTCAACCATTGGGTGCCGGCAAGTTTAGCTGCAGAAGGTTCTACCCAGGTCCAGCAGGCAGCCAGCCAGTATGATGGCACATAACGTATCCACGGATATTGAGTTGCTGTCATTTGCTGTAGCATTTCGTTATCCGTAGCCCTTGGCAGCAAATAGTAAGATGCGAAAATGATAATAGAGAAAGCTATCTGAAAATAGCCAATGATATCTTTAAACTTTTCAGGCTTTGCTAATCTTAGCAACAGCAAGTAACATCCTAACACCACGAACAGGCAAATAAACACCAACAGTATCAATGGGATAGGAAACCATATTACCCCTTTCCACCCCTTCAGTATACCCCATACTATCCATGCCGGTAAGCTCATGGGCAATACGATGCGCATAAAATAGATAAGTATGTGCAACATACGTGATAAGAATATCGTCTTATCATTCACAGGCTTTGTAAAAATGATGAGTTTATCGCGTGTATCTACAAGCACACTTGAGAAATCCATTATTAACATAAAAGACAATAGCACCAGCATCATGCTGTAAAAAGCAAATAATGCCAGCATCGTATCTTTAAAGCCGAACAATGGAAATATGTAAACGATACCCGTAAAAAAGGTAACAACAACTGTAAGTGCAGAAGTGTATTTAGACGGTTTCTTTTGTGCCTGCGGACGGCTAAAACCTAAAGGTTTTCTGTCATCCATTTTCAGCTTTACACTCAATATCCACTTTAGCTGTTCTATGTCCGCCCCCAGGCTTCGCCATAGGGCCTTGGGTAGCATTACCAGAAACAATAAAAATTTATTCATAGGGGATAGAAGCTTATGAGTTTTTGTTACTGATGGCAGAAGCAAAGCTATCAGCCTTTTCACCCAGGTTATCGGCAGCAGTCAGTTTAGAGAATATCTGTTCCAGCGATTCTGTACCACTGCCTCTCAATTCACTAAAGGTACCATTAGCAATGATAGTTCCTTTATCTATCAATATGATATGGTCGGATACTTTTTCCACCACATCCATCATATGCGAACAATAAAATATCGTTTTACCTTCCTGTTTCAATCTTTGCAGCAATTCTTTTACCAGTATTACAGCATTGGCATCAAGGCCCGAAAGTGGTTCATCTAATATTACAATGGAAGGGTTATGTATAAGCCCTGAAGTAATCAGTACCTTCTGCCGCATACCTTTTGAAAAACTATCCATGCGTTGGTCAATATTCGGCAACAAGCCAAAAGAGTCCAGCATCTTTGTCATGCGCTCTTCTATCAGGTTGTCTTGCATATGATACAACTTACCAATAAAGCTGAGGTATTCCCTTGGTGTCAGCAAATCATACAGTTCGGCCAGTTCAGGCACATAACCTATCATTTTTTTAATTTCCAATACATTATCCCGCAAATCCATTCCGCCTACAGTTACAGTTCCTGTATAATCCTGTATTACCCCTGTAAGTATTTTTACCGTAGTAGATTTACCTGCTCCGTTCGGGCCAATATACCCGATTACCTGGCCGGGATACACTTCTAAATGAATATTATTGAGAACCTGCTTGTCTCCATAGCTTTTAGATAAGCTGTTTATCGTTATTATAGGCTGCATAAGCGCAAAATAATGACAATTAAAAGAAGCTGTATCATCTCATTAATATTTGACAGCCTCAAAACAAAATAAAATAAATATTAAAAATATTTAACTATGAATAAAAATTAAGAAGTTTTGCGGATTTTCTTCAATAAACCAACCAGTTATTATTATTTTGTGTCTAACTAAATATGCGAACCTGCTTATAAAAAAAATTAAGTGTATCGCATTAATATAAAACACTATGGCTTATCGAGATTTACTGTTACGCAAGTTTTTCTTGCTTCTCGCGCTCCCGCTCATGTTTATTTCCAAGCAAGCCTCTGCCTGCCACTTTGGAGCTGCAGACATGTACGTTACCTATGTAGGTAATGCACCGGATGGCTGCGGCGTGCCCGAATATAAATATGAAGTGACACTTATTATTTATTATGCATGCCAAACCTGCCCTACAGATGGTGGTACCGGAGGTGTTACTATAAATTATAAATCAGACCAGGCAGGCGTTAATACAACCCTTCTCTTAAATCCAGACAAAGCTAACGCTGATACCTTGCATTCCCTTTGCCCTGTTTATTATCCTAAAAATAGTTGCATCGATATTAGTAAACGAGACTCTTTCCCTGCTTTCCAGGCAAGGGCTTATGTAGCGCAGGTCACATTACCATCTGCACAACCTGATTGGACTTTTTGGTATTCAAGCTGCTGCCGGAACGATGCTAACTTAGTAGGTGGTTCAGGCAATAGTTTTTATATAGAGGCAGGCCTTAACAATCAGATTAAATACAATAACAGTACACCTCGTATTACAAGCAACCCACTTCCTTACCTATGTGTCGGTCAGCCAACCGGTTACTTAACTGAACCTTTTGACTTTAATGGTGATTCGCTAAACGTTTCACAACAATATCCGATGAGTGGGCCAGCCGCTTACCTTACATACAAGCCTGGCTTTAGCCTTGCAGACCCTATTGGTTCCAGCGCTGCAAATCCATACACACTGAATCCACTCACCGGCACTGCGACTTTTACACCTATGAGCCAGGGCTTCATGGTATTAGACTTTCGTGTAGATGAATATGATAGGAATACAAAGATCCGTACTGGATATACTACACGTGACGTACAAGTTTCGGTACTGCCATGTACGGCACCACCTCCCGGGCTAGATTCTTTAAGCCAAACTTTGACTGTTGATAACGGCGCTGTGGTTCCGATAAAAGGGGGGGGCAAATCTATTGTTACGTGTCCCGGCAACACCTTGAATTTCAGCCTGAATTCACAAACAGGTGACCCAACGCACAATGTATACATGACGGCTAATTTAGACAAATTCCCTGGTGCTACATTCAATGTGGCTGGCGCCGGTACGAATAACGTAACTGGCACCTTTACCTGGGTGCCAACTACTGCTAATATAGGCGAACATACATTGGTTATCACATCTTCAGATTCTACATGTAACCTTGATCAACCTATTGTACTTCGTAACAAAACAGTAATACTTATTACAGTGGTGAGCGGTTTGGATGCAGGCCGCGACCTGGCTACCTGTAAAATCAACCCACCCGGCAGGCAGTTGTCTGTAAGAGGTTATGGTAGCGCACTTTTAAACATCAAATGGCGCGATATCAGCGGTGGGCCTGCAAAAGATTTGAATGCAGATGATATCCCCGACCCAATATCTACAGCACGTACCAATACAGAATATGTTGTAAGCTCAACTGATCTGAAAGACAAATGTAAAGCCAGTGACACTGTGTTAGTATATGTAGATACTACTAATACCATTGATGTTTTTCCTCAAACAGACAGATTTGTTATGTGCCGCCCTGGCTATTTACAGTTGGATGCAGTAATATCCGGCCCTGGCCCTATAAGCAATTTAGCTTGTGGCACAACATCCATAACAGCTTGTACAACCTACGATTCCCTAGTTGTATGGGGTTCACCAAACTTTGGTACCGGCATTGCTTATGACACGGTAGGCACAGCATCACCTCGTCTTCCCGGTGATATGCACTCATCTAAGTATCAGTTCCTGATAAGGAAAGACGAACTTAAAGAGTATGGACTGCGATCATCTATTATCAGGGCCCTGTCGTTTGAAACAAGCGGCAATGGCGATCCTACACTGGAATATGCCAACTTTACTATTGCACTTGGCTGTACAGATAAGAATGTCGTGAATAAAGCTGAAGGTTTTGAAACCAGTACAACCCAGGTATTTAAAGCACCGGCTAATATTACGTTTGTAGACGGTAAGCATAAATTCATCTTCGATGAGGCTTACACTTGGGATACTAGTAAAAACCTCTTAGTTGAGTTTTGCTACAGTGAAAATCCTGTGCTAACCGGGCCATGTACCCCAACAACCGGCATACCACCAGTGATCAGTTTTATGCCTACAACCTACCCATCAGGCTTAATTTATAAAGCGCAAAACACTACAACACAAAGTGTATGTGGCACTAAAAATGCTGCTGCGATTATTGAATATACAACCCGCCCCGTATTCCAGTTCGACTATTGTGAAGCACCGGGCCTGCCTTTCCTGTATATGTGGACACCGGGCAATTACCTGTCAGACTCTACCATAAAAGAGCCGTTGGCTTATGTACCACAGACTACCAACTATGCTATCCGCACTAATGGCCGCAATGGTTGTATCATAGCCGATACCCTGCAGGTATATGTACCGGAGCACGATTTCAGTGTATATCCAAAGGATACGGCCATCTGCTTCGGCGAGTCTTTCAAACTGGAAGTAAGGAAAGGCACCTACTACCAATGGTATGAGTATGAGAATGGTGAATACAAACCCGCTATCGGCTCTGTAAGCTGCGATATGTGTGCTGACCCGATGGTGAGCCCTAAGAAGAACACCCACTACAAAATAATGGTAGGCGATGATGTCTTCTGTTATGATACGATAGATGCTTATGTAGAAGTACGCCCACTGCCGCTGGTAAATATCCTGACACCGGATACGACCATCAAATACGGTCAGAGTGTGCAGTTGCTGGTAAATGGTGCACGGTTGTATAACTGGTCACCGGTATCATCGCTGAACAACCCTAATATTTCTTACCCTGTAGCTACGCCAACAGAATCTACGATGTATGTGGTAACGGGCCTTGGCACCAAT
>DASWWE010000045.1:0-5944 GCA_036406055.1 Flavipsychrobacter sp.
AACTACCCCCTAAGCATTGGTGCTGTGCGTTTTGCAGTGATGATAACCGAGCGTACCGATGAGGTAAAACTATCCTTCCGCAGCAAGGGAGACTTTGATGTAAACACCTTTGCCCGTACCTATTTTAATGGTGGTGGCCACTTCAATGCATCCGGTGGGCGCTCTACCACAAGTTTTATTGACACAGTAGCGTATTTTAAGCAAATTTTGTCCGATATTCACCCCCGATAATTTATAAAATCAAATGATAAAACGTATCGTACCGGCAGCCATATTAGGCATCGCAGCTATCAGCATTACTGCTTGTAGCAACAATAACAAATGGAAGAAAACCGCAGATGGTCTGGAATACCAGATTCTTAAAGATGAGAAAAACGGAAAATCACCAAGCGAAAATGACGTTGTTACCCTAAAGGTAGCCATGTATTATTCTGAAAAAGGCAAGAAAGATACCCTGCTGATAGACTACGCTAAAATGAATGGTGGCCAGCCGATAGAGATGCCTGCATCCTTTCCCGGTGCGCCAAAGAATGAGTGGCCTCACGGTTTGAAACTGATGACACCGGGCGATAGTGCCATCTTCCGTACATCGGTAGATTCGCTGATGAAAACTGCACAAGGTGAGCTGCCTCCGTTTATGAAGAAAGGTGGGTATGTGATCACATCGGTAGTGCTGGTAGGTGTAAAGAGCCAGGCTGAAATGCAGCAGGCACAACAACAACAGTCGGCAGGCCAGATGCAGGCAGATGATAAGATACTGCAGGACTACTTCTCTAAAAACGGACTGACACCTCAAAAAACAGCTTCGGGCTTGTACTATATTATAGAAAAAGAAGGTACAGGAGCTACGATAGCTGCAGGACAGCAGGCTACGGTAAACTACACCGGCAAAATGCTGGATGGCAGGATATTCGATTCAAACGTAGACCCTCAGTTTCAGCACGTAGAGCCTATGACACTGCCAGTAGGGCAAGGACAGGTAATACCGGGTTGGGATGAAGGCCTGCAACTGCTGAAGAAAGGTACCAAAGCAAAACTGTTCATACCTTCTCCGCTGGCATATGGCCCGCAGGAGCGTGGCGATGTTATCAAAGCCAATTCTATCCTGATGTTCGATATCGAAGTACTGGATGTGAAGAACGGTGCACCTGCTGCCAACCAATAGTTTTTGTTTACAAAATATAAGTAAGTGAATAGAATCATCCTGATCCCCGTAGTGCTTGGTATAGCTATACTGTCTGCCTGTTCTGCATCCAAAACGGCCAAAGCAAAGTCTAAAAAAGAAGTTGCGTTTAAAAAGACCGAAAGCGGCATGGAGTATAAAATGCTGCACGATGCCGAAGGTGCCAATGCTAAGGAAGGTGATTATGTAGAGCTGCACATCCGCACGCTGTATAATAACGATAGCCTGATATTCAACTCAAGGGAACAGAATGGCGGGAACCCGGTAAAGTTTCCTGTGAGCCCCCCTAAGTTTCATGGCGACCTTGCAGAAGCCATCATGATGATGAGCCCCGGCGATAGCATGATAGCCGTAGTGACGGTAGACTCGCTGAAGAAGGCGGGTCAGCGTACACAGCCATGGATGAAAGACGGGGGTAAAATATACTATTCACTTACATTGCTATCTGCCAAAACACAGGAAGCGGTAAATAAAGAACGCGATGCTGTTACTACAGCGCAGATGCAGACGGATGATGCTATATTGCAGAAGTATTTTGCCGATAATAATATAAAGCCTGTCAAGCACAGTAACGGCATGTATTATGTCATCACCAAACCGGGTACGGGCGAAAAGATAAAAGACGGGCAGAAAGCGTTCATGAACTATTCGGGCAGAACACTGGATGGAAATGTATTTGATTCCAACATCGACCCTAAGTTCAATCACGTAGAACCATTGTCTTTCCCTGTAGGCCGCAGCCATGTGATACGTGGATGGGATGAAGGAGTGACGGTGCTTAACAAAGGTGCCAAAGCTACTTTCTACATACCATCGCCCCTGGCATATGGCCCCAACAGCCCTACACCGGCCATACCTGCCAATTCTATATTGATATTTGATGTAGAGTTGATGGATATCCGATAATCAAATTTTTTAAAAATTTATAAGCATTAATAAATGAAGAAAACACTATCCGTTCTATGCCTGGCTGCACTTGCAAGTGCAAGCGCATCGGCACAGTCTAAGAAAACAACCAGTAAGAAAAGCGCCCCCGATCCTTCGGCAGCTGTAACTGCTGCACCCGCCCCACCGGCCGATGGTTTCACAAAATCGCCCAACGGTTTGGAGTATAAGATTATTAAAGACCTTCCCGGTACTACTGCCAGGTTTGGCGACTTTATATCTGTACACCTCATTTCTAAAGTAGGTGATAGCGTACTGTTCAGCACACGCCAGATGATGAATGGCAACACAGCAGATTTCCAGTTGCAAATGCCACCAACAAGGGGTGATGTGACCGAAGGCTTTACTTTCATGAGTGCCGGTGATAGTGCTATCTTCCGCATGTCGATAGACTCGATAGCTAAAATGTCGGGACAAACACTGCCATGGATGAAACTGGGACAAGGCCAGATGATTATGTACCACGTACAGATGGTATCTATAAAAACAGCTGAAGAAAAACAGAAAGAAGCCGCTGCCGCTGCTGCTGCACAAAAAGCAACAGATGACAAGCTGCTGCAGGAATACTTTACCAAGAATAATATAAAAGCTACCAAAACAGAAAGTGGCCTGTATTATACCATCAAAAAACAAGGTAAAGGTGTAGCACCGCAAAAAGGTGATACGGTAGTAGCCAACTATACCGGTAAGACAATGAATGGTGAAACATTCGATTCTAACCAGGACCCTAAGTTCAATCACGTAGAACC
Source organism: Flavipsychrobacter sp. (assembly GCA_036406055.1). Taxonomy (GTDB): domain Bacteria; phylum Bacteroidota; class Bacteroidia; order Chitinophagales; family Chitinophagaceae; genus Polluticoccus. Next base: position 2,878 of record DASWWE010000045.1, read on the forward strand.
ATTCCCGTTCCCTGTAGGTGCGCAACGCGTTATCGCCGGTTGGGATGAAGGTTTCCTGCTGTTCAAGAAAGGTTCTACAGGTACACTGTATATACCTTCTACACTGGCATATGGTGCTAATAGCCCGTCGCCTGCCATACCTGCCAATAGCATCCTTATCTTTGATGTAGAGCTGGTAGATGTAAAACCTGCTAAGAAATAATGACGTTTAGCAAAACAATACTTATAACACTGTGGTATTTGCTCCTGGCAAATACCACTTTTGCTTATACCCGGCAAGACACGCTAAGGGGCAGCAATGGTGAGGGAAGGAACTGGTGGGATGTGCAGCGCTATGAGTTGAGTATCACCTTCGATACCGTCAACAAAAGCATCAGCGGGTATAATGATATAACTATAAAGGTAACCGACAGTGCAGATGTGATGCAGATAGACTTGCAGGAGCCCATGGTGATAGATAGCATCATGCATGGTGAAGAAAAACTAAAATATTGGCGGGATGGTAACGTGTATTGGGCAATAGGCGTAAATGACTGGAAGCATTATGGAACGGTTACAATAAGGGTATATTATCACGGCAGCCCGCGTATAGCCAAAATGCCCCCGTGGGAAGGAGGCTTTATATGGACCAAAGACAGTACCGGCAAACCATGGATAGCTGTAGCCTGCCAGGGCTTGGGAGCCAGTAGCTGGTGGCCATGTAAAGATTACCAGGGCGATGAACCGGATAAGGGTATGAATCTTATCATAACCGTGCCAGATGCAAGTACAGTAGTAGCAAATGGTGATGCACTAGCTATGCCGGTTACAGATGCAATTGCATCAGCTAACATTTGGGGATGGCGTGTCACGAATCCCATCAACACATACAATACCACTTTTTATATAGGTGACTACATAAGCTGGGAAGATACCCTGATGGGTGAAAAAGGTAAGCTGAACCTTAGCTATTACGCGCTGCGCCATAATGAGCAGAAAGCCCGCAAACAGTTTGCCGTAGTAAAGCAAATGCTGCACTGCTTTGAATACTGGATGGGCCCTTATCCTTTTTACGAGGATGGCTATAAGCTGGTAGAAGCCCCCTACCTGGGCATGGAACACCAAAGCGCCGTAGCGTACGGTAACCAGTACAAGATGGGCTACCTGGGCAGCGACAGGAGTAGTACGGGTGTAGGTTTGCTGTTCGATTTTATCATTGTGCATGAAAGTGGTCACGAATGGTTTGGCAACAACATTACCGCTGTAGATATAGCCGATAACTGGCTGCACGAAGGGTTTACCACCTATACCGAAGTGCTCTTTGCCGAATGTGCATTGGGTAAAGAAGAAGCCTTTGCCTACTGCCGTGGCGAATGGAAGAACATACGAAACGATGTACCCGTAACCGGTGCCTATGGTGTGCAGGACGATGGCGGCAGTGATAAATACGACAAGGGTAGTGCCGTAGTGCATATGCTGCGCATGATGATAAACGACGATGAGAAATTCAGGCAACTGCTTAGAGGGTTGAATAAAGACTTTTATCACAAAACGGTAACCAGTAAAGAGGTAGAAGCATATATAGAAAAGTTCACCGGGCTGGAGCTAAAAGCATTTTTCGAGCAATACCTGCATACCATCAGTATACCACAGTTGGAATGGTATATAAAAAAGAAACAACTGTATTACAGGTTCACCAATACCGTAGCGGGCTTTACCCTGCCATTGGAAGTGAAAAGTGGCAGAAAAAAAGCCAGTGTAAAGCCCACAACCGAATGGCAAAGCATACCGTGGAAACGTGGTGGTTTCAACCTGTCGGTATCTGAAGATTTCCTTATCGGCGTAAAACCATAATAGTCCACACATGTGGATAGCCTGTTTAGGGCTTTAGGTGCTTTTTTTCTACGTTTGCGCTGGCATGGCAAAGACGGAGACACCACTCATGAAACAGCATGCGGAGATAAAGGCGCGTTATCCCGATGCGGTCCTTTTATTTCGTGTAGGCGATTTTTATGAAACCTTTGGCGAGGATGCTATCATAGCCTCGCGCGTGTTGGGTATTACCCTTACCAAGCGTGCCAATGGCTCTGCATCGCATATAGAGCTGGCCGGTTTTCCGCATCACTCGGTAGATACCTACCTGCACAAATTGGTAAAAGCAGGCTACCGTGTAGCCATCTGCGACCAACTGGAAGACCCCAAGACCGTAAAAGGCATTGTAAAACGTGGTGTTACCGAACTGGTAACACCTGGTGTAGCTACCAACGATAAGCTGCTGGAAAATAAGACTAACAACTTCCTCGCTGCCCTGTACCTGACCGATACCATATGTGGTGTATCCTTTCTCGATATCAGTACGGGTGAGTTGTACACTGCGCAAGGCAATGCCGAGTATATGGATAAGCTGCTGCAAAGCTTCCAGCCATCGGAGGTGATACTATCGCGCCAGCAACAAAAGCGGTTCAAAGAGAACTTTGATTCCCGTGTATATACCTTCCAGTTGGAAGATTGGATATTCCAGGACCAATATGCTTACGACCTGCTGCTACAGCATTTTCAAACCCAATCGCTGAAAGGCTATGGTATAGAAGATATGCGTGCAGCCATCATAGCCGCCGGTGCCGCGCTTCACTACCTGAAGGATACTGAGCACATCAACCTGCAGCACATCAATACCATCCAGCGCATCGTAGCCGATGACTTTCTGTGGATGGACAGGTTTACCATCCGCAACCTGGAACTGGTAAGCAGTAGCGATGAGAATGGCTGCTGCCTGCTGCAAACGCTGGATAATACCTGCACACCCATGGGTGCCCGCCTGCTGAAACGCTGGCTGATATTCCCGCTGTATGATATGGCACGCATACAACGCAGGCTCGACCTTGTAAGCCATTTCATCCTCGACCAGGATTTAAATCATAATATCGTTAGCTGCATAAAACAGGTGGGCGATGTAGAAAGGCTGGTGGGTAAGATACCGCTGAAGAAAGCAAACCCGCGCGAAGTATTGCAACTGGCAAAAAGCCTGGAATGTATAGAGCAGGTGAAACAAACCTGTGCCGATAGTGGTTTCGAACCGTTGATAAGC
>DASWWE010000046.1:0-4389 GCA_036406055.1 Flavipsychrobacter sp.
ACCTTATGTTTTCAGGCTCTGGTGCGATGCCACCTATACCGAATGGAAATTTTGAGGCCTGGCGTACCCGTAGTTTTGAAACACCAGATGACTGGACCCGTGGCGATGGCTTCAGCTGGGGTATAGAGCCTACTATCAAGCGTAGCACCGATAAATATTCTGGTAGCTATGCCTTGAAGCTGATAACATCTGTAGATTCATTTAATAACAATTTCATAGAAATAGGTTCCGTATTTGCCAATATGAGTATCTCTGTTACAGTACCCGATACCATTATCGGCTACTATAAATACACTACTCCGGGTATAGACACGGCTACGGTTACAGCTACATTCCTTAATAGCTCGGGTTTTCCTGCGGGCGTAAAGTCGCTCTACATTCTGCCACCGGTAGCTACTTATACAAGGTTTGCACTGCCTATAGACCCTGATGATATTCCGTCAGGTTCTACATCGGTCACGCTTTCTTTCGAATCTTCCGCTATGATGATGCCAACCACAGGTGCACCGCTCGACCCCGTTCCGGGCAGTACATTGCTGATAGACAATTTATCGGTAGTACAGGGTAGCGTTGGCGTTGGCAAGCTTAAGCTCATCCACAATTATAATGTGTACCCTAACCCGGCTAAAAACGTGCTGAATATATCACTGAAGAGCAACGGCAGCGAAGAAGTAGCTATTACTTTGGTAGATGCCAAGGGTAGCGTGGTGTATAAAGCGGCACATAAGCTTTCCGGCGGCAGCAATATCGCTATACCGGTATCACAGTTAGCGCCGGGTATGTACTTCTATAGTATCAAAGGCAGCAATGGTATCGCTACCGACAAATTTTATAAAGAATAGATATTTTGATTCAGTATAACAAGGGCGGGTAGCAATACCTGCCCTTTTTCATTTGTTAGCCGTTTGTTAACCACTTCCTAAGCCGCTGTTAACAGCCTTTGTTTTGATACAAGTATTTCAAAAACCGTTGCACCTTTACATCATCAAACGAACAAACAACAAACAGACAAACAAACATAAAATGAAAAAGATTCTTACAGTTGCCTTCATCCTTGCTTCAGCTTACATGGCAAAAGCTCAGAACGCTTCATCATCAGCTACACAAACAGTTAAGCTTAACCTGGCTAATGCCATCTCTATCACTTTCGTAGATGGGGGCCGCACCGGCGGAACAGTTGATCTGGACTTTAATACAGTTAACGATTTTGCTAACGGCGTTATTTCCGGCGAGCAGCAAATGCTGGTTCAATCAAACAAAAACTTCAACGTTTCTATGATGACCAACACGCAAAACTTTACATACACAGGTTCGGCTTCGCCTGCACCGGTTGTGGCTATTGCAAACGTACTACAAATGATGGTGGTGAATAACAATACAGGTGGCAGCCTTTCTTACAATAACTACGCCAGCATACCTTCAGGTTCTGCTACTATCATCAACTGGGGTAGCCCCGGCGGCAACCGCACCTTCGCGGTAAAGTATAAAGCCACCCCGGGCTTCAGCCTGCCGGGCGGTACCTACACTGCCAATGTGGTTTACACTGCTACACAACCATAGTCTTTTTTGAATAGATAGATATCTAAAGCCGCCCCATAAGGCGGCTTTTATAATGCGTGCTTTTCTGCATTGTATTTAAAAGCAGAACATGAGAAGATCTCTTGCATCCCAACTTCTGAATATGCTATCTTATCAGGTATTCCAGTTTTTGATTGTTAAGTATGGAAATAGCCCCGTTGCGTACGTATCAAAGATTCTGTAGCAGTAGGCATAGGAATATATTTTACCTCGCATGGTTAAACCCTCGAGGTTAACGAGTGAGTAATCAGGTAAAGTTCGCACCTAGGTAATAACCCATACTAAGAGAATGGGAAAAGTAATCCAAAACCCAGAATACTTGGATAAGTATGAGATATCCCGATAGATTGCTTTGTTACCCTCTAACCGTATTGGCAACAATGTCTTCAGCTTGACAGGCAGCATTTATATTGCGAAAAAAGTGATTACAGATGGGCCTGAATGGAGATATAACAAGAAAGTACTTTAGATAAGGGAACCCAATAAACAATAGATTATAGAACTTTACTCAATACTTTTCCTAACGCCTTGCTGGTATGTGTAGGCTGTTGTAATGAAACGTCTATCCAATCTGTATCCTGAAATTTCACAATAACTTCTTCTCCAAACTGTGTGATGCATCTGTAAACATTGCCATTGGGAGTTTTCAATATGTAAACGTCAAAAAAAGTTTTAAACCCGCACAGGATATACATAAGCCTTTCATGAACAATGAACGGTATAGCAGCGGTACTCGGTAATAATGTTTTAGTCTGTGTCACCCTTTGCATATAACAATGTTTTAGACAGTGATATATTGCAAAGATGTAGTAACCAAAAGGCCATTACAATGATAGCCATCAACCCGCAAAAGATTGCTGTCAATCATTTACGATTTGAAATCAGGGAGTAATTAAGAAGATCAATTCAGCATATTGACCAGTTTGGGCTCATTAAGTATAATAATATTGCCTTGTTGAATATCAATAATTTTTTCATCCCGGAAATCACCTAAGGTCCTGATAAACGATTCTTTCGCAGTACCTGCTATGCTTGCCAGACTATCTCGGTCTACATCTATCACCACTTGCTTATCGTTTGTGGTTTTATATTTCCTATAGATCATAAGCAGTGTATTAGCTACTTTTTTCCGTAATGAACTATAAGCCAATTGTAGTAGCTGTTGCTTTTTTTCTTCAATATTACCTGCCAGAAGCTGTAAAAACTTCATCAGAACTTCTTTATCATTATTGAGCAAAACATCAAATTCTTTTTTCGGAATAACAACAATTTCCGAGTCTTCAATAGTTTCTGCAGATTCCTGATATTTATTCCCTTCAATTAAAGCCGCATAGCCAAAAAACTCTCCTTTCCCATATAAACTGGTAGTAAATTGCTTACCATCTTCATTGGTTTTATATTCCTTGATGGTACCTTTCTGTATATAAAAAAGGTGGGCAGGGTGGCTTTTGGCAGAATATATAGTGACCCCCTTATTATACATATTCGGCTCGTAGTCCGAAACAAGTTTATCCAATGCCTCTTGTCCCTGAACCTTATCTACCAGGCTTTTAAGCCCGTGTATACCGCCAGAAAATTTGGATTCCAAAATAGCCGTCTTTTTCAGCCTTTGTTCAACAGCAGTAAGCAGTTCCGTATCGTTGAAGGGTTTTGTAATGTAATCGTCGGCGCCATATTCCATACCTTTTCTTATTTCATCCCGTTCCGTTTTTGCGCTTAAGAATATAAAAGGAATATGCTGGGTTCGGGGATTTTTCTGCAGTATATTAATGACCCCATAGCCATCCATTACAGGCATTAATATATCACATATAATAACGTCCGGTTTATGTTCGATAGCAATAGCAACACCTTCTCTACCATTCTCGGCTGTCAAAACCTTGTAATTGGCAAACTCTAATGTTTCGGCGGTATTTTTTCTCAAGTCAGCGTTGTCTTCAATCAGTAATATTGTTTTCATGACAAATTCTGTTTGGGCAATGAAATATGAAATTCTGTCCCTATACCAAGCTGGCTTTTATACTGTATTCTCCCGTTCATAAGTTCGACATACTTTGCCACAATGTATAATCCAAGCCCCGTGCCCTGAATGCTGACTGCATTATCGCCTCTGAAAAACCGCTCAAACAAATGTTTCTGGTCTCCTTCAGATATACCGATACCACTATCTTTAACCGTTAATGTACACTCAGATTCCGTGTTGCTGGTCTTAACCTCAATAACAGAACCGGCTTTTGAAAATTTAATAGCATTAGAAAGTAAGTTGACCAGTATATTTCTGTACAGAGAAACAGACGTAACTACAGTAGGGCTACCGAGATGTGAATACCGGATGACATGATCTGCTGCGATAGTTGAATTCATGTCTGTGATGACAGTTTCTGTTAGCTTCAGAATATTGACATCTGAATAGTGTACATGCGTTTGGCCATCTTCCAGTTTGCTAACAGAAAGAAAATCGTTTAAAATTTCTGTAAGTGCCGAAACGGAAGACCTGATACGATTAATATGTTCGTCTCTCTTTTCCTGCTCTTCTGTTTTAGTATATTTAGAAAGCAGGTTGATAGACGACAGAATGATACTAAGCGGCGTGCGAAATTCATGAGAAGCAAAAGACACAAACCGGGACTTTAACTCTCCAAGTTCCATTTCCTTTTTAAGCGCCTCTTTGAGCAATAATGTACGCTCGTAAACTTTGTGTTCTAATTCAGCATGCAGGCCAAGGATAACTTCTTTTGAAATGGGCTTAACGATATAGTCAACAACATACTGACTAGAAAAAGCCCGCTCCTTATCTTTGATATTGGGAGA
>DASWWE010000047.1:0-5570 GCA_036406055.1 Flavipsychrobacter sp.
AACAGGAAATCGCGGAGCATGTCTTTGTCCTTTACAGTTATGATACCTTTGTAGTGGTCATTAAGCACCTGCAGCATTTCTGCCTTGTCTATTTCTACTACAAACAGTTCATCTACCAGCGGGCGCAACTCTTTTTCAATGATAGCGGCTTGCAAGGCACCGTGCTCTTTAGTTACAGAACGCACACTTATTTCGCCATTCCACTTGCTGGCCAGTGTACCAAACGGGCTCGATTTTTTTACTACTTCTATTACTTCGTCAGGGTGTGTTACCCCCGGTGTGCAGGCTTCAAAAGGATATTGCACAACGCTGGACAGTACCCTGAAGTCGTTATACATAGTAATGGTGGGCCTTACCAGGCCTGACATTGCCAGTTGTTGTAGCTTATTAGTAAGTGCAGGTAGCTTATCATTGCTATCTATCTTGTATGCTATCAGTTGAAAATAGTCGGGCGTTTTCATCAGCCATTGGGTAAGCTGTGTTACAATACCCAGGTTCGATTGTGAGAACAGTCCATCTATAGACGGTCCTGCACCCCACCTGTACACATGCCCGGCTGTGGTGTTACCGTAACGCCCGAATCCGGATGCTACTTTTTCACCAGTACCTAATACCGCCTCTACATTGCATATGGTGGCAAACCTATCAGCATACAAGCCCGTACCTATACCCCTTTCCAGCGCATTGCCGAGTACGCTGGATTGCGGACTCCCGCCAGTAACGCTTAAAAGCAGTTCAGAGTTCTGCTCCCTTAAAAAGTCAAACAACTGCTGAAAGGTAACACCGGGCTCTATACTCACATAGCCTAACTGCTCGTTATAATCAGATATCTTATTCAGCCGCTTCAGCTCTATCAATATATTGTCGTCCTGTACTGGTACACGAGATCCGTATCCCCAGTTTCTACCTATGCTAACGGGATAAACGGGTAGTTTATGTTCATTCGCAATTACTACACAGGCCTGCAACTCTTCTACAGAGCCCGGCTGCAAGACCAATGGTATATGTTGCGAGGTATGATAATTTGTATTTTCGGCAGCACGCCTGTAATCTGCATCTGTAATTACGTATTCCTTTCCTATCGCCTCTTCAAATTTCCTTACTATTATCTCTGTTATCATCTTGTTGGTTGGTTTTTATATATTCGGAATGTCCAAATCATAAACGACATCCAGTATCCGGCCTTTAGGGCCACTTTCCAGTTTCGACTGTACAGGTTTTTTTCGAAGATCAAAAATAATATCGCGTTCTTCTGGTTCTGCAGTCAGCAATGTTTCCGTATTGTTGATGATAACAGCAGTGGCTATAAGGTCTTCTTTAGGATAATAAAAAGTACCGTTATTGCCCAGGAAAGTTGCTATCTCAAAACCCACGCGTGCACTGTTCTTCACCGTTGCAGGCGCACAAAGGCCGAATAATGTTGTCAGTTTTAATTGTTGCGTAATAGCCACAGCCGCCCTGCCCAGGTACATACTACCAATGCCATAGCCTGCTACCTCGCGCGAATTCCAAAGGCCGCAAAACTCTGCCGTCCCTCTTTCGGCATACTGCCTTACTGTTTCATGGACACTATCATCCATGTCCTTTACAGCCTTTTCTATAGGAAGCTCATATTTGCCGCCGGCAACCTGTACCCTTGCCCCCCCATATACCTTCTCTCCATCTTCCGATTCTACCAGTATCACATAAGTGTCGGGATCCTCAAACCATTCTATATTGGCAGAGGTTATCATGGTAATACCATATATTTTCAATACTTTCATGTGTCCATCTACAAACTTCTGGCAAGCAGCCGTATCGTCAGGGGCCCTGAAAGCTTTGATTACAAATTTTATATCACTCATATTGCGTCCAGTGTTTTAACTGTCGGAAAAAGAGCGTTCATCGTTTGTTTTATTTTTTGTTTCAATGTATAGTTATAACCTGCTTATAATCAATAACCCTACCTTATAAGAATCTGTAGAGCGCAAATACAATATTAATTTACATAATAAAATGTAAAATGTCAATACCTAGTTTTTGAACAGGAATTATTGGGTGGGAAATTTTTTGTGCCCATATTTACCCGATCATAGCTTTTTTCTCTCTCTCAGCCTTAACCAGTAATGGACTTGTATTATCTTTGTTACTGCAAAAATAACGTTTAACGCCAACAATTTGCTATATAAAAAAGAAATTATCTAAAGGTAACAGGAATTTTATTAAAAATCTTTAACTTACATGTAAAGATTTTTATACTACCATTTGCGCCCATTAAAACATATTATAAAAATCAAATGTCAGATAAAATAAACATACTTTACGTAGATGATGAACAGAACAATCTTGTTTCGTTCAAGGCAACATTTAGGATGAAGTATAATGTATTTACTGCTATCAGTGGAGAAGAAGCAATTAAGATTTTAGACAATAACCCTATTGATATCATTATTACAGATCAGCGCATGCCTAATATGACAGGTGTAGAATTCCTGGAATCTATACTGGAAAAACATATGGAGCCTATGCGTATACTGCTGACCGGTTATGCCGACCTGAATGCTGTGATAGATGCGGTGAACAAAGGAAAAATATTCCATTACCTCACCAAGCCATGGAATGAAGAGGAACTGGACCTGACCATACAGCGGGCATATGATGTGTATAAGTTACGGAAAGATGAGAAGGAATTAACAGAAAAACTTGGCGTTACCAATGCCCAGCTTGAATTCCTGTTGCGTCAGCAGCTATTATCATAAACACGCGATATTCAGAATATGGTAAAGCCCGCAGGGCTTTATTTTTTTACAGCTACATTTGCCGCAATGATACAATTGAGTGTAGTCATCATCACCCTTAATGAAGAAAAAAACCTGGAGCGCTGCCTGCAATCGGTTAAAAACCTGGCAGATGAAATAGTGGTGGTAGATAGCCTTTCTACAGATAAAACAGTAGAGATAGCACAGCGGTATGGTGCCAAGATTATATTGCAAAAGTTCCTCGGCCATATAGAGCAAAAGAATTTTGCCGCAGCACATGCATCACACAACTGGGTTTTATCATTGGATGCAGACGAAGCTATTACGCCGGAACTGGAAAAGAATATATTATTAGTCAAAGCCAATCCTCAATACAGCGCTTACCGTTTTGCAAGACTTAATAATTTTTGTGGTAAATGGATACGGCATTCAGGCTTGTATCCCGATGCCAAAGTAAGGTTATTTAATCGCACAAAAGGAGAATGGACCGGTGAGAACCCACATGATAAATGGGTATTGTATGATAAAGCAGAAAAAGAAGGAAAGCTACCGGGAGACATGCTGCACTACAGCTTCTACTCAATTTCAGACTATGTCAAAAAAATAGAAAAATACACAGAGATTGCTGCCCGTCAGCGTGTCAAAAAAGGAAAGAATTATAGTAAACTACAAATATGGATAGTTCCAAAATGGAAGTTCTTATCTGACTATATCTTTCGGCTTGGCTTTCTGGATGGCTATGAAGGGTTGCTCATCTGCAGGCTCAACGCTATGGAAACAATGATAAAATATGCAAAGACACGCCAATATGCAGCGTGGCAAAAAGATGGCAAAACAATAGACTAATGGCAGGCACCGAATCAACGATCAGCTTAAACAAATACATCAGTTCCACCGGTTTCTGTTCTCGCAGAGAGGCCGATAAGCTGATAGAGCAAGCACGTGTAACCATCAATAACAAACTGGCACTACCCGGTAGCCGTGTAAATGAACATGATACGGTAGCTATAGATGGAGAACCGCTAAAGAAAAAGAAATCAGCACGGCCTATATACATAGCATTGAACAAACCGGTTGGTATTACCTCTACCACCGACACTAAAGACAGGACTAACATTATTAGCTTCCTCAATTATCCTAAGCGTGTATTCCCCATAGGCAGGCTGGATAAGGATTCTGACGGCTTGATATTGCTGACCAATGATGGTGATATCGTGAACAAAATACTCCGTGCTGAAAACAATCACGAAAAAGAATACATAGTAACCGTTGATAAGGCCATCACACCCGATTTTGTTGAAAAAATGAGTAATGGTGTGCCGATACTGGATGAAGTGACTAAAAAATGCTTTGTTCGCCAGGAAGGTAGCCGCAAGTTTCGCATTATTCTTACACAGGGACTCAACAGGCAAATACGCCGTATGTGCGAATATTTGGGTTATAATGTAAAAACACTCACCCGTGTACGCATTATGAATGTATCCTTGGGCAATTTACCCGTTGGCAAATGGCGTTATCTTACTAATCCTGAAATTGATACCATTGAATCTCTTCTAGCAGGCTCCGCTAAAACAGTTAGCGAACCTAAAAAGACAAAAGCTATTGACAAGCCGATTATAAAAAAGGAAGTAAAAAAGCCGGAAGATAGAAGCACTAAACCGCAAGTACCTCATAAGCACAAAAAGAAAACCAGCTATAAAGACTGGAGAAATAAAAAGTAGCCCCTAGACTAGGGGTATTTTTATGACCACACGTTTTTAATTTATAACGAATAAATAAATGATTATGAAAGAATCCATCAAAACGTTTTCCATAGCTGCATTGGCTGTAGTAGTAGTAATGGGTGTGTACTCTTTTAAACCAGCTAGCCCAGAACTCTCTGCACAACAAGTTAACATCTACGAATTCAAGCAATTTTCCACTATAGAATCTGTAGTACCTGGCGGTATGGGCAGGTCTCGTATACTTACTACCGATGAAGGCGGACAGCTAATTGAAAAAGAACTTAAGAACTTCTATAGCATGGTTGGTATCAACTTCGGAAATATTGCTAATAATGACCGCGCCATTGTAGACAGGATCAATGATTATAGTGCACAGGGCTGGGAATTGGTGCATGTTTCTACAGGTTCGCAAGAACAGGTATCAAATGGCAGTAGCTCAGGAGGCTTGTTTATAACTCGATATCTCTTCAGAAGGAGTAAATAATGTAAATAGAGAAAGCCGGTAACTAACTACCGGCTTTATTATTATGACTTCTTCTTGCGTCTACGCAACCTCTTCGGCATACAATTAGGTACTTCTTTACCATTTTTGCGCTTCTACCCTATAACTTCATAGCCATGCCAGCAGGCATCTTTCAATTTTGGTTTCTTGCGGACACGCATACCCTACAAATTACATAGTTGCCTATCAAAATCATGCTACTCGTATGCTTTAGGTATGTACATAAAAAAACACGCCTCAACATAAGTTGAGGCGTGTTATAATAAATATGGCAGCTACCTACTCTCCCGCATTGTGGTGCAGTACCATCGGCCATGAGGGGCTTAACTTCTCTGTTCGGAATGGGAAGAGGTGAACACCCTCGGCAATACCACCATAAGGTCTTTGCCTGATTGGCTTTCAGCTATAAATACTTACGCGTTATAACTGTCGGCTTAGGACTAATAAGGTGACATATTAAGAAAGCAATTTTTCAGAAGTAGTTAATAAAGTTAAAGCTTACGGGCAATTAGTACTACTCGGCTTTGATGTTACCACCTTTACACCTGTAGCCTATCAACGTCATCGTCTCTGACGACCCTTAAAAGTAAACTCATCTTGAGGAAG
>DASWWE010000048.1:0-19204 GCA_036406055.1 Flavipsychrobacter sp.
TACTCCCATTATTGATGAAAAATTTAGAGAGGCTGTAAAAGATGACGTAAAAATTTTGGAGCGATTATCAAGAGGCAAAATATTTTGTAATTATTTGGATAAGTGCTGGTTCGAAGCAAATTTTAACAATCCTGGATTTAATTGGATAACTCATTCAAAATCAATACGAGAAGAGATTTCAAGAATTGAAAAAACAATTAATTCTTAATAATTATGCATCGTTTCAGACATTTATACTACATTTGCTCCAATTATTGCAGTTATCTTCTTCTTGGGCAAACGTATTTCTAGCATGTAACAAATTAAACAATACCTAAAAACATTAAGGCATACTACAGAGTAGTATGCCTTTTTTTATGTGTTATGCCTCATCAATTGCGGCTCTAGCAATACACATTTTATCAACCCTCCCATTCTGTATAAACTACTCACCAGCCTGTAACACCCGCTACACCCGCTACACCGCTACACCATACTCACCAATAACCCCACCAGCATGGCGGCTATCCAAAAGGTTATCATACCCAGCATATAGCCAACGAAGGCAAGGAGGTAACTGGTTACCTTCTGCGGGTTGAAGAACCGGCCGATGGCCCATGTGCAATACAGGATGGCTATGGTGCTGGCTACCGCACCGGTATTGATATGTGCCAACCCATCTACCAGGGCAAAGACGGCAAATAGCAGCATACCCACGCCCATCACAAAGCACAGCATTATAATGACCTCGAAAAAATTGTAGGGGCTCTTCAGGAATAGCAGCTTCAGCCACGCGCCTATAAAGATGCCCATAATGATATTGGCATAGCCATAGTGGCCTTCTACCCACGCCATAGTAGCGGTAATGGCCGATTGCCCTGCCGCTGCCTCCACGTTCCTTTTATCTATGTGGAAGAAATGCGTGATGAAGGTATAAATAACCGAAGTGATGATGATGAACACAACGGGCTTCACCAGCCGGCTGCGGTCTTCGCTTATAAAGGTGCGCATGCTTTTGCCGGGGCGCAGCACCAGTTCTTTTACGGTGTATAGCAGGCCTTTTTCAAAATGCAGCAGGTGCTGCACCTCGTGTGCTATGTAGTGGCCATCTACCCGCGTAAGGAAGGCAGGGCTGCCGCAGTGGCCGCAATACTTATCATTAATGGTTTCGCCGCAACGCTTACAGTTCATGGAGGCTGACTATTTGATGTTTTGAAGTGTGTATGATGTGTATGTCAAAATTGAAAACAAAAAAATTGTGAAACCCTACACTTAAGTGTAAACTTGCAGGCGGATAGACATATGGGGATGAAAAAAGAAACACGCAACAGCCTGCTCACCAAAAACAGGCTGGGAACGATACCGGAAGCCACGCAGGAAGCCCACCATTACCTGGAGCCGGTGAAGGCATTTGCACGCCTGTCTTACGAAAGTGTGTATGTGATAGACTATACGGATATGTCTTTTGAATACGTATCTGAAAACCCGCTGTTCCTGTGCGGGCATACGGCCGATGAGGTATTGGCGATGGGTTACCAGTTCTACTTTCAGCATGTGCCGGAAAAAGAGCTGGAACTGCTGGCGCTCATCAACGAGGCGGGGTTCAACTTTTACGAGCACATACCCGTGGCCGAAAGAAAGCTGTACAGCATCACCTACGATTTTCACTTGGTGCATACCAATGGCGAGGCTATCCTCATCAACCACAAGCTAACGCCGCTATTCCTGACCGGTGAGGGCAGGCTATGGAAGTCGATGTGCAGTGTATCGTTATCGCATAACAAAACGGCGGGTAATGTGCGCATATACAAGCACGGCAGCGACGAAGTATGGGCGCTGAACGAGGCTACCAAAACATGGCAGAAGCTGGAAAAACCCGTCCTTACCGCCCGCGAAACGGAAGTGCTGCGCCTGTATGCACAAGGCCTCACCATCAACCAGATAGCCGAGAAAATATTTGTAGCCCCCGATACGGTAAAATACTACCGCCGCCGCATCTTCGAACGGCTGGAAGTGAGCAATATAGTAGAAGCCCTATCGAGCGCGGTGAATAGTAAGTTGATATAAGGGTGTAGCGGGTGTAGCGCTGTAACAAGTGATACAGGTGATACAGTTTATTTACGCTACCCTCGTCATTAGTATTACTCCCGTCATTACGAGGAGCGCAGCGACGTGGTAATCTCAAGATATAAGTGTTACGTTACTCGTGTTATCGTGAGATAGCCACGGTACATATTTGCCTTCGCAAATACTACCCTCGCTATGACGGGTGTGTGTAGCGGGTGTAGCGCTGTAACAAGTGATACAGGTGATACAGTTATTTATGTACTCGCGTCATTAGTATTACGCCCGTCATTACGAGGAGCGCAGCGACGTGGTAATCTCAAGAGATAAGCGTTACGTTACTCGTGTTATCGTGAGATAGCCACGGTACATATTTGCCTTCGCAAATACTACCCTCGCTATGACGGGTATGGGTGTGTGTATTGGGTGTAGCGCTGTAACAAGTGATACAGGTGATACAGTTTATCATACAACTCGCGTCATTGCGAGGAGGCACGACGAAGCAACCTCGAGAGATATGGGTGGGTACTTTAAGAGGAAGCACTTCTGCTTCAATTAATCACATTACAGAAAGCTCATTTACAATCTTAGTGACGCCCGTAACACTTTTTTGCAATAACTCCATTACTGGCACATCATTAGCAGAAAAATGAAATGATACCCATGTAATTATTTCCTGTTTAGCATGACCCGTAATATTAGCAGGATTGTTAACATTTATTGTTTGCCCCCCCATAATTGTTGCGTTCCCTATTTGAATAAATGCACCCTGACCCATGCTGATTGAAACTCCTTCCCCCATAGAAATACTTACGCCACCAGAGCTGATATTTAATTGTTTGGTTTCTTTCCTTACCTGCGGAGTTAACCGTTGATGCTTATTTTCATTATTTAAATCCATGAATATTGGCAACCAAGAATTATTAATACTTGAAAAATGTTGATAGCTTTCAATTACCCCGGCAATATCTGGTCGATTATTTTTTAAACCCGGTATTTTATCAATTATCTTCTTATTATGATAACCAGCTTTATCTACTCCGCTCGATGCATAAGGAAAGTATATCTTAGGATTAGTTGAACTATTTCCATATTTCTCATACAATCCATGAGCTACAAAATCTAGTGCCGACCTAAGATTCTCCATAAGGTTCTTAATGCTAATAAGGAGAGTAGAATTAACATTTTTATCGTTCAGGCTCTTCTTATAGTCATTCTCAATTGCTTTCAAGCTATTCTCTGAATGCGCTAACAATTCTTTCGCCTCATCAAAATATTTCATAACATAAATTTACATACCAATATAACTATTTTCTTATGCTTACAAAAACGTCTAGTTATCTAAAGGTAAATTGCTCATTAACTATAGATTTCAAGTCCCATCTTCCTTTGCTATCGCTCGCAATGACGCGCAAGGAGCATAGTAAAAATAAACTGTAACACTGTATCACCCGCTACACCCGCTACAGTGATACACCCACCTCCACAATACACCAAAAAAATATTTTTTTGCTATCAATAATTTGTTGTAATATTGTAAAACAAAACAAAAATAAACACCTTTCACTATCATAAAATACATACCCGCCCTGTATCACTTGTTACACCCGCTACACTGATACACCCCCGATACACTGTTTTTAATCACCTGTCCAATTATAAAACTATCGCTATGATGACTACCGAAGAAGCTGCCAAACAGCAGTACCCCGACATTATTCCCGAAAAAGTATATCGCACGCTGCCTGCCCTGCTGCGCGAACCCTGCGCCCGCTTTACCGATGCTGAGGAGCGCGACCTCTTCCTGTTTGGTGCATTGGGTGTTATCAGTGGTATGCTGCCACAGGTGCAGGGCTTGTATTTTGGTGCGCCTGTGGGTGCCAATTTGTTTTGCTTCATCATAGGCAACTATGGCACGGGCAAGGGTGCGCTGAAATGGGCATATGCCATTGGCGATGCCGCCCACCGCCACCGTATAAAGATGGCCTGCGAACAGCAGCAGCAATATACCCGCGCTATGATGCAATATCGCCGCCAGCAGGCGCTATATACCAAAGGCAAGCTGCAAGACCCACCCGAAGAGCCCGCAGCACCCGGCCATCTGAAGCTGTATATACCCGCCAATACTACCAAAACAGCGGTGATGCAACTGCTGAAAGAGAACGATGGCCACGGCATCATCTTCGAAACCGAGGGCGATACACTGGCCGATATGCTGCGACAGGATTATGGCAATTTTAGTGATATTCTGCGTAAAGCCTTTCACCACGAACCCGTTAGCTTCTTTCGCCGGGCAGATAATGAAGATGTGGCCATACAGCACCCTGCCCTCAGCGTAGTGCTCAGCGGCACTTACGACCAGCTACTGCGCCTGGTGCCTAGTATAGACAATGGCCTGTACAGCCGTTTTTGCTACTACATACTACAAGGCACCGATGAATTTAAAAACCCCTTCTCGGTGCAGGATAGCGGCCATAGCCACTACTTCAGCACACTGGGCGATACCTACCTGGGGCTGTATAAGCAACAACTGGAACGCAGCACCCCGCGCAACTTTATACTGCCCGTACCGCTGCAACGCTTTTTTATGGAGCACATGGCCTATATGAAAGAATACCTGCAAACACAGGTAAGCGATGAGCTGAACGGCGCTGCCAACCGCATGGGCATTATGTGCTACCGCATAGCCATGATACTGACTGCCCTGCGCCACTACGAACTGGGCCTTAATGAAGATAACATGGTGTGCCTGGGCGAAGACCTGGAAAGCGCTATGCTCATCACCACGCGCATATCTTACTTTGCCCGGCAGGTATATGCCCACCTGGAAGAGTATGGAAAGAAACGCGCATCGAACAAGGCAGATGACGGCAAGTGCAGCGATGATGAAAGGCTGCTGTGCTACAACTATTACAAGCAGGGCGATAGCCTCCGCGCCATAGCCGATAAGGTATTCCTGAGCCGCAATGCCTTTATGAAAGTGAAACGCATATTGCAGGACTATGGCATATACAAAGCCGCATAAGTGTAGCGGGTGTAACAGGTGTATCAACTGTAACAAGTGATACACCACCCACACACAAACAATGACATATCCATGACAGGGCTTTATCATATCTTTATATATACCAACCTATACTAATATGCTAAGAAAACTACTCCTATGTTTACTGTTACTATGTGCAGCGCATACGCTCTTTGCCCAAAACTACCAATGCGTGCAGCCGGGCAGCAAACAATACTTCACCAATAGCCGTCACTACCTGCGGGGCATGCGTATAGATTCTACCAAAACGATAGGCGGTGTGGAGTACCTGTATCCGTTCAAATCTCCCAGGGGTAAGTACTTTGTAGAACCACTGAAACCGGGTGGCAGCTGGCTGGGCGATGTGATTATGATAACGCCTGATGGTACGCACCTGTTCATCAACCATGCCAATGATACGGTGGTAATACAAGCACAGGCCGCGGTAAACGATAGCTGGGTGCTATATGATGATACCACTACCATCCGCTACATAGCCACCCTTACGCAGGCAGATACCATGACGGTATTGAATACCCTTGACAGTATAAAGGTGATAACCATAACGGCTATGGATGGCAGCACACCCCTTACTACCGACTCGCTGCACAATAAGCGCATCATCCTATCTAAAACACATGGCTTTGTGCAGGTGACAGATTTGTATAATCTGCCCTTCAGAGAAGGTATGCCCTCGCGCGATAGCAGCGATTATTTTACAGCTACCGTTGGCAAGGCTTCGATGTTCAGGCTCACAGACTTTCACAACCCTACTTATAATGAACTGTATGATTATTATGTGGGTGATGTAATGCAGCGAAAAGCGGATTACCTCAATACCTCCACCGGTACAAGTCTTATTACGGAGTCGACCATAATGAAAAAGGAAACGATAGCACCGGGCTACACACGGTATACCCTGCAACAATGGCAACAGTTTCACACGATATATACCAGTGTTTATGCAACATCAGGGCGTATCGAAACCCTTACAGCCGATACTCAAAAGCTACTGGCAGACTCGCTGATGCCGGAAGAAATGGGACAAAAGGACTTCATATACTATAACCCGAACGATACCTCTTTCTGTACCCAAAGTGCAGGCTATACGATCATCCCCATTAACATCACTGCTGGTTGGGTAAACCCTTTTAATCCACGGGGCCACGTCAATAAATATAAAATGAGCATAGGCTGGATCGAGGAAACAGAAGCTAATCTTAGTTACACCAGTGCAGATAGATTAATATACGTAAACCGCAGCGGCTCACCCTGTGGCTATAAAGAAACCTTAAGCATCGCGGATGTTGATAAATCTGCACTAAGCATCTACCCCAACCCTGCCAATGATGTGTTGTATATAGAAGCCAAAGCCATATCGGCACAGCTATACGATGCACTGGGCAGGCAAGTGGGCACATGGGTATTGCAGGGCGGTAAGCATAGCCTGCACACCAGCCATCTGCCCGCAGGATATTACCTGCTGAAAATACAAGACACAACCGGAAAAATTTTTCATCAACCTGTAAACATAGTTCACTAATGCGCTACTTAGCTACATTGCTCATTTTATTAAGCACAACGCTTACTGCTGTTGCCCAAAACTACCAATGCGTGCAGCCGGGTGCCAAGCAATACTTCACCAATAGCAGGCACTACCTGCGGGGCATACGTATAGATTCTGTAAAGACGGTAGGCGGTGTGGAGTACCTGTATCCGTTCAAATCTCCCAGGGGTAAGTACTTTGCAGAACCACTGAAACCGGGTGGTAGCTGGCTGGGCGATGTGATTATGATAACGCCCGATGGCACGCACTTGTTCATCAACCATGCCAATGATACAGTGGTAATACAAGCACAGGCCGCGGTAAACGATAGCTGGGTGTTGTATGATGATACCACTACCATCCGCTACATAGCCACCCTTACGCAGGCAGATACCATGACGGTATTGAATACCCTTGACAGTATAAAGGTGATAACCATAACGGCTATGGATGGCAGCACGCCCCTTACTACCGACTCGCTGCACAATAAGCGCATCATCCTTTCTAAAACACATGGCTTTGTGCAGGTGACAGATTTGTATAATCTGCCCTTCAGGGAAGGTATGCCCTCGCGCGATAGCACCGATTATTTTACAGCTACCGTTGGCAAGGCTTCTATGTTCAGGCTCACAGACTTTCACAACCCAACTTATAATGAACTGTATGATTACAACGTGGGTGATGTACTGCAGCGAAAAGCAGATTTCCTCAATACCTCCACCGGTACAAGTCTTATTACGGAGTCGACCATAACGAAAAAGGAAACGATAGCACCGGGCCACACACGGTATACCCTGCAACAATGGCAACAGTTTCACACGGTATATACCAGTGTTTATACAACATCAGCCCGTATCGAAACCCTTACAGCCGATACCCAAAAGCTACTGACAGACTCGCTGATGCCGGAAGAGGTGGGACAAAAGGACTTCATATACTATAACCCGAACGATACCTCTTTCTGTACCCAAAGTGCAGGCTATACGATCATCCCCATTAACATCACTGCTGGTTGGGTAAACCCTTTTAATCCACGCGGCCACGTCAATAAATATAAAATGAGCATAGGCTGGATCGAAGAAACAGAAGCTAATCTTAGTTATACCAGTGCAGATAGATTAATATACGTAAACCGCAGCGGCTCACCCTGTGGCTATAGGGAAACCTTAAGCATCGCGGATGTTGACAAATCTGCACTAAGCATCTACCCTAACCCTGCCAATGATGTGCTGCATATAGAAGCAGATGCAACAGGTACGCTGTATCTCATCAATACTTTCGGGCAAATAGTACATACCGTAGCTATCCACAATGGCAGAGCAAGCATACCTACTGCTACCCTGCCTGCGGGTAATTATGTACTAAAGCTGGAAAGTGCAGGTGCAGCTATGGGTCACAGAATGATAAGCATTGTCCATTAAGTGTAGCGGGTGTAACAGGTGTAACAGGTGATACAACTTACCACACCAACTGCTGCTCTTTCGGCAATGTGGTTACGTGTTTCATCAGGCCTTGGTTGTATTCATTGTACAGGCGCAGTATATCTTTCGAATCGTTGCCTATGAAGGGGCCGTAGGGTTTTATGGCATCGCCCGTGGGTTTGCCGCTATACATTACAAAGCGTGCGCCTGTGCTGCCTGCGGTCATATCTATATCGCTCAGGGTATCATCGGGTGCTATGTTCAGCCAGCCTACCTGGTCGACATGCAGGGTGGTATTGCCAATGGTTACACTGCCTTCCAGCATGTAGAGAAAGGTGTTGTAATTGGCGGGTACCTGTAGCGTGCTTTGTGTATCGGCCTGTAGCGCTACATCGGCCAGTATCATCGGCGTATAGTTTTGCACGGGCGATGTAAGGCCTGCCAGTGTACCGCTGTATAGTTTGACGCTCATACCACCTATAGTAGTAGCGGGTACTTTATCGAGGCTGATATCCTGCACACGGGGTGCTACCCATTTATCGGCTTTGGGCAGGTTCAGCCACAGTTGCAGTATGCGCACTTTCGATGGCTTGTCTATCGTTTCGGTATGTACTATGCCGCTGCCTGCGGTCATCATCTGCATATCGCCTGCCTGCATGGCATGTTTGCCCAGCCCCAGGCTGCCTTCTATCATCAGCGTAACGGTTTCAAACCCTGCATGCGGGTGCGGTCCACCTACGGGTGTGCTGTCTTTCTTATCCAGCATATCGTCCATCAGCATGATGAATGGGTCGCTCTCGGCAAAGCTGCGCTGTATCACGGGGCGTGCTATATGCCCTGCACCTAAAAAGCCCGGTTCGCCTTGTGGGGTATCTACCTGTTCTATTACTCTTTTCATCGTCATAACCTATATTTTTCTGATACAAAATTACCACACAATGGCTATCTATAAGTAAGCAGTATACAAAAGTATACTACCCGGTGATGCGTCGTCTTATGGCCATGCAGGCTTCTTCTTGCAGGGAATGCGGCGGGGTTAAATATGACAGTTATTTTTTTGTAAAAACTATTTGTAAAAATGCAGAGAGCCTCTTATCTTTGCAGTCCCAAAAGCAATTAAGGGATGGCTGCGTAGCTCAACTGAATAGAGCATCTCACTACGGATGAGAAGGTTTCAGGTTTGAATCCTGACGCGGTCACTAACAAAGAGAAAGGCTTCTGCACACCGCACGAGGCCTTTTTTATTTTCAGTACATGTAGTACTCCACGCCAAACATCACACACCACACTATGCAGGTAGAAATATGGTCGGTAGGTAAGGAAAACGAAAGCTTTATAGACGATGGGCTGAAATACTATTTTCAGAAAACCCGCCCTTACAATCCCGTAGACCTGGTGCTGCTGCAACTACCCAAAAAACTGGCTACTACCGATGCCGATAAGGCCAAGCTGCTGGAAGAAGAAATGATACTGAAAAAGCTGCAACCGCACCACTACCTTGTGCTGCTCGATGAGCGGGGCAAGCTGCTTACCTCTCCCCAATGGGCACAGCAGTTTCAGCAAATGATGAATATGGGCACCAAAACACTGGTCATACTCATAGGTGGCGCATTTGGAGTTACAGATAATATACGTAAACAGGCAAAGCAGGTATGGTCGCTATCGCACCTCGTGTTTCCCCACCAGTTGGTAAGGCTGATGGTGGCAGAACAGGTATATCGCGCTTTCAGCATTTTAAACAATTCTCCCTATCATCATTCGTAAATAGCTATATTCGTTAGCGTAATAGGACTGGAAAATGAGTTTTACACTGATCATTGTTATTGTAACGGTACTGGTATCATTAGGCGCTTTTAATAATGCAACACTGATGGATAAGCTCCTGCTGTGGCCCCGCCGCATGGATAGCCCATCTGAATATCACAGGTTCCTTACCTCCGGCTTCATTCATGCCGACTATATGCACCTGTTTTTCAACATGTTTACCCTCTACATGTTTGGCACCCATGTGGAAACGTTTTTTGCTATGATAGGCAAGCCCTACCTGTTTCCGGTGCTATACCTGGCAGGCATCATAGCCAGCTCGCTGCCACCCTATGCCAAGCATAAGAACGATAGTTACTACCGTGCCCTCGGCGCATCGGGCGGTGTGGCATCCGTACTGTTCTCGGCCATCTACTTTGCCCCGTGGACGAAGATTATACTCATCATCATACCCATGCCGGGCATCATCTTTGCCATCGCCTACCTTGCCTATTCGGCCTATATGGATAAAAAGGGGAATGATAACATAGGCCATGGAGCCCACTTTTGGGGGGCAGTATTCGGCTTCGTCTTCACCTTCCTGTTCGACCCCACCCACGGCCGCATCTTCCTCGAGCAGATAATGAACCCCACGTTTTAAGGGTACTAGTTTTTTGTAACCGGCCATAGTGCTACTATGCAGCATACGTTGCGTCGCACCCTTGTGCGTTCGGTTCACTATTCATCTATTCCCCGTCATTACGAGGGGCACCCCTCCCGTCATTACGAGGAGCGCAGCGACGTGGTAATCTCACGACAACACGAGCAAGCACTCATTACGTGAGATAGCCACAGTACATATTTGCCTTCGCAAATACTCCCCTCGCTATGACGGGATGGAGGGTGTAGCGGGCGTAACACTGTAACAAGTGATACAGTTTACTGACTATTCGCGTCATTACGAGGAGCGCAGCGACGTGGTAATTTTAAGAAATATGTGTTACGCAGCTTATGTCATCGTGAAATAGCCACAGTACATATTTGCCTTCGCAAATACTTCCCTGGCTATGACGGGATATAAAGAAGGAATTATCACTACCTCATCTCCACCCTCAACACCTGCTGTGTTTTAGGCAGTAGTTTAAAGCGTTCATCCAGGCGCATACCGCACAGCCATACAATGCGTTTATTGCTTTCCAGCACCCATACATGGTCTTTTTCATGCAGGGCTATCTTCTGGTCTTTAAAGTATTTGCTCACCTTCTTCTTTTTCATGCCCATACCTATGGGGTAGAAATAATCGCCCGTACGCCATTTACGCAGGGTTAGCGGCAGTGTGGCCACATCCATATCTATATAGGCCAGGTTGGCATCGGTGGGTATCGTATCGGGCTTGTCTGTTATGCTCAGGGTAAACTTACCATGTGGTGTATCTATGGTACAGGGCACCGCATCTATATGCACATGGTCGGCAGCCTCTGTTTGCAGCGATGTAATGATGAGAAACCCGCGGTTCTTCAGCACCCGGTGCGTAGCGCTATCTACATAGTGCCCGCTTTCACTTGCCAGCAGCGATATGATTTGGGGTACCTGCTGTGCCGAGTATCCATAGGGTTTAAACAGCTCGTAGCATATCGTATGTAGCGGTTCGCGCTTCTGTAGTTTCAGTATGGGTATATAGTAGTCCTGTCCACGCTTTTCTACCAGCTTTTTACGTTCTTCCTCTACTGCCTTTCTATACAGCACCTCCGCCTCTGCAAAGCGGCCGATGCTCTCGTTCAGGTGTTGCACCCCATTGGGAAATATCTTTTCTACCACGGGTATAATATGGTGGCGCACCTCATTGCGCAGGTAGTTATCCGTCGCGTTCGATGCATCATCCCTGTAGGGCACATTATGCTCGGTTATGTAGGCCGCTATGGCTGCTTTAGGGGCAAAGAGCAGCGGCCTTATTATCCTGTCATTCCGCAGGGGTATGCCATGCAGCCCCGCCATACCCGTACCTTTAAACAGGTTCATCAGCAGGGTTTCTACATTATCATTGGCATGGTGGGCGGTAGCTATATATTGGTAGGAAAATTCGGCACGTATCGCTTCCAGCCATTCGTAGCGCAGTATGCGGGCAGTTTCCTGCACCCCTTTCTTCCACTCTTCCATCTTCTGCGTGGTATCAAACCGCACATGGTGAAACGGTATGCTATGACTGAATGCCCATTGCCTTACCAGTGCTTCATCCTTATCGGCCTCCTCTCCCCTCAGTTGGAAATTACAATGCGCTATACCAAACGGTATCCCTGCCTGCAGGAACAAGGTAGCCATCGCCATGCTATCGCTGCCACCGCTTACGGCCAGCAATATGTTTTGCGGCACCGCGGCAAAGCCCTTATCGTTCCAGTGCTGTATGAATTGCTTTTGTAAGTCCATATCTTAATAAGCAAGGTCTTCGTAAGCGCTCTGCAATTCGTTGTAGCTGTGCATATCCCTGGCAGCTTTGGCTTTCTCCATACCCTTTTCATATATGGCTATCGCTTCTTCGCTTTCGCCCACACGCTCCAGCAGCTTGCCCAGGTGGTAGTAGGTGGCTATATAGTTCTCATCTTGTTCCAGGTTTTTACGAAACAGCGCCAGCGCCTGGTTATCGTCATCCAGCTTTATATATTCCAATGCCAGGGCATGGTTTAGAAAACAATCCTCGGGAGAGGTTTGCAAAAAGGCTTTGAGTTTTTCTATCCTGTCAGTCATACTGTATCGCAAAGCTACAAAGCATCGGCCATAAAAGATTGCCGGTATAAATGGAGCTTAAAAGCAACTGATATTCCAGCCATTGTTAATATTTGTCATGAAAACAGGTCATAGCTGCAATTATAATAGTACCTTTGCCAACTAATTTTTTAATATGCCCGGATTTACGGTAGCGATAGTAGGAAGGCCCAACGTAGGAAAGTCAACATTGTTCAACAGGTTGCTGGAACAGCGTAAAGCGATAGTAGATGACGTGAGTGGTGTGACACGCGACCGCCAGTATGGTGTAGCCGACTGGAACGGAAAAGCTTTCAACGTAATAGATACCGGTGGGTTTGTAGCCAATTCCGCCGATGTGTTTGAAACAGAAATACGCAAACAAGTACAGATAGCCGTAGATGAGGCCAATCTCATCATTTTTGTATGCGATACGGTTACCGGCATTACCGACCAGGACCAGGATATGGCCAATATACTGCGCCGCAGTCCCAAGCCTGTGTTGCTGGTGGTAAATAAGGTAGATAATGCAGAGCGTGCACTGGATGCTACAGAGTTCTATTCATTAGGCTTCGATAAAACGTTCTTTATATCCTCTATATCCGGTAGTGGTACGGGTGAATTACTGGATGAAGTAGCCAGCCAGATACCTGTAGAAGACAAAGAGGTAGAACTGGATGAGGACGGTAACGAAATAGAAACAGAACAGGAGGCGATACCTAAGTTTGCCATCATAGGCCAGCCCAATGCCGGTAAGTCTACCCTGCTGAATGCACTGATAGGTGAAGAGCGCACCATCGTTTCCAACATACCCGGCACTACCCGCGATACTATACATACATACTATAAGCAGTTTGGTAAAGAGTTTGTGCTGATAGATACTGCAGGGTTGCGCAAGAAAAAGAATGTGCATGAAGACCTGGAGTTCTATTCGGTAATACGTGCCATACGTGCTATGGATGAAGCCGATGTATGCCTGATGCTGATAGATGCCGAACAAGGCATGACCGCACAGGATGTGAACATCTTCAGCCTGGCCACGCGCAAGGGTAAAGGCATTGTACTGCTGGTAAATAAATGGGACCTGGTAGCTGAAAAGCAAACCAACACCGCCCGCGATTATGAAAAAGCCATTAAGCAAAGGATAGCGCCATTCACAGATGTGCCTATCATATTTATATCAGCCAAAGACAAGCAACGTATCTTCCAGGCTATGGAAAAAGCACTGGAGGTATATGATAACAGGCAGCGCCGCATAGCTACTTCGGTACTGAATGATATTATGCTGAAGGAAATAGAACGCTTTGCACCACCAATGTCTCGCGGGCATAGTGTAAAGATCAAGTTCGTATCGCAGATACCTACTGCCGTGCCTTCTTTTGCATTCTTTGCCAATTACCCGGATGCTATCAAAGACCCGTACCGCAACTTTTTGGAGAACAAACTGCGCAGCCACTTCCAGTTTAGCGGTGTGCCTATTCGCATATTCTTCCGTAAAAAATAGTAGCAGCTTAAAACATTGATATAGTGAAAACGAAAAAACTAAAACAGGATAAGGTAAATATCATAACACTGGGCTGCTCTAAGAATATGGTGGACAGTGAAGTGCTGAGCGGCCAACTGAATGCCAATGGCATAAATGTAGCCCACGAAAGCGAAAAGCTGGACCACAACATAGTAGTGGTGAATACCTGCGGCTTTATAGACAAGGCCAAGGAAGAAAGTGTAAACACCATACTGGAACAGGTAGAACTGAAGAAGAAAGGAAAGCTGGATAAAGTGTACATCACCGGCTGCCTGAGCGAACGCTACCGCAGCGACCTGATGACCGAAATACCCGAGGTAGATGCATGGTTTGGCACCATGGAACTGCCCCTGATATTAAAACAATTCAACGCCGACTACAAGACCGAGCTGGTAGGCGAACGCCTGCTGAGCACACCCAAGCACTACGCATACCTCAAGATATCTGAAGGTTGCAACCGTACCTGCTCCTTCTGCGCCATACCACTGATGCGTGGCGGCCATATCTCCAAAACCATAGAAGAAGTGGTAGCCGAGGCTAAAAAGCTGGTGTCTATGGGCGTGAAGGAAGTGATGCTGATAGCACAGGAGCTTACCTACTACGGCCTTGATATATACAAAAAGCGTGCATTGGCCGACCTGCTGAAACACCTGAGCGATGTGCCGGGCCTGCAATGGATACGCCTGCACTATGCCTACCCCTCAAAATTTCCGCTGGATATATTGGATGTCATGCGCGAGCGTGATAACATCTGCAACTACCTGGATATGCCGCTGCAGCACATTTCCAACAATATGCTGAAGGCCATGAAACGCCAGATGGAAACACGGGAGATATACGACCTGGTAGCCGCCATCCGCGATAAAGTGCCCGGCATAGCTATACGCAGCACCCTGATAGCCGGTTTTCCCGGTGAAACAAGGGATGACGTGGACCAACTGAAGCAATTCCTGGAAGATGTGAGGCTGGACCGAGTGGGTATTTTCACCTACTCTCATGAAGAGAACACCAGCGCCTACGAATTTGAAGACAACATACCTGCAGAAGAAAAAGAAGCACGTGCACAGGAGATAATGGAAGTGCAGCAGGAAATATCCTACGAAAAGAACCAGGAGAAAATAGGCCAGACCTTCAAAGTGATAGTGGACAAGAAGGAAGCCGGACGCTACCTGGGCCGTACCGAGTTTGACAGCGTAGAGGTAGATAACGAGGTTATCATCAATACCGACAGGCCACTGGCGCCGGGCGAGTTTGTGAATGTACACATCACCAAGGCATATGATTATGACCTGGAGGGCGATGTGGTAGCATAAGCACTATTCTACCCTGTACATCTTACCCGGAAGGGTCTTTACCAATCCCTGCATTTCCAGCAATAGCAGCGTAGATGCCAGTTGAGAGCTGGTCATGCCGCTTTTATGATACAGGTCATCGGCATGCATACTGTCTGTGCCCTGCAGCAGGTTCATGAGCGTTTGCTCATCGGGCGACAGGTTGATGAACAATTGTTTCTGAACAGGTTTCTTTTTTGCTTTGCCCCAGTTCATCAGTTCCAGCAGGTCTTCAGCACGGGTTATCATGGCGGCGGTATTGGTACGTATCAGTTCATTGCAACCTCCTGAACGTTTGTCACTAACCCTGCCGGGAAATGCTGCCACATCGCGGTTGTAGCTAGCTGCTATACGTGCGGTTATCAGCGCACCACCTTTTATATCGCTTTCCACTACTACCGTTACATCGCTAAGCCCTGCCACTACCCTGTTGCGCATCGGGAAGTTTTCCTTCATAGGTATGGTACCCGACGGGAATTCCGTAAGCATACCACCATGTTGCTGCATCTCTTTTGCAAGGCCGCGGTTACCTGCGGGGTACATCTGGTCATGGCCATGGCCTACTACACCTACCGTGGGTATATTGTTTTTCAATGCTTCTTTATGGGCTATGGTATCTATACCATCGGCAAGGCCACTGGTGATGAGTATATCTTCCTGGTCGGCAAGGCCGGCTATCAGGTCTTGTGTCAGTTTCAAGCCATAATCTGTACTGCGGCGGGTGCCTACTATGGCTACTATCTTCTGTGCATCCAGGTTCCCATTGCCTTTATAATACAACAACAACGGGCTATCTATGCACGCCTTCAGGCGTTGGGGATAGTTATCGTCCTGCAGCCATATGGGTTGGATGTTATTTTCGGACAAGTATGCCAGTTCTTTATCTGCCCGTTCCATTACCGCCTCATCGCGAAAGGCGCGGGCACGTACTTCACCCATACCCTCTATCATCTTCAGCTCTTTGAGCGGGGCGTGAAATACGGCCGCTGCCGAACCATACTGTGCCAGTAATGCTCTACCCGTTTTAGGGCCTGTTTGTTTTACAAAGGTGAGTGCCAGCCTATAGCGCCATTCTTCATTCATGGTTTAAAAATATTCAATTCCTCTTTTTGTTGTGTTTTGTTGTGAAATTTTCACTTTTCATTTTCGCAACAAACTCAAAATTTGTTTCCGTTTGTTTCCGGTTTTACTGAGATGATATTTTGTTTCTATATACCTCATTTGCGACAATATCAAATATACGATATTTTAAAATAAAATAGACTTACATAGAATGCAGAAGTGAATTTTTTTCACAGTCTTTAACAGTTAATCTTACACCCGCTTTACACAAGGTGCCGCATCTTTCCATTATCTTTGGCAACCGTAAAACCGATAATTTAAACAAGCATTGTAATGAAGAAATACGTTTCCGCTTTTGCCATAGCCTCGCTGGCGCTGATGTTTACTGCCTGTGCGCAACAAAAGAAAACCACCGGCGGCACTACCAAAACTACCAAAGCAACCAAAGCTATACCCGGTGTCAGCTACATCAGCATGGAGCGTACTTCGTGCTTTGGCCGCTGCCCCTCTTACCAGGTAGAAATATTCCGCAATGGTATTGTGCGCTATACCGGAAAACAGTTTACCGAATATACGGGTGTATATGAGCGCGAAATAGAACCTAAGGATGCCCAGAAGCTGATGAAGGAATTTACCAACTACCGTGTAGATACCTGCAAGGATGTATATGATAATATGATAGCCGATATACCGGGCATCATCTACGGCTTTACTATAGATGGTAAGGAAAAGAAAATACACAATGCCCATTTTGGCCCTAAATACCTGCAAGTGATGGCGCAAAAAATAGATGCAGTGGCTAAGCCGGGTATAGGCTGGCGGAAGGTGGGCGACCTGCCGAAACAATAAGTAGAAACCATACTGTATAGAAAAAGCCTTTTCGATATGAAAAGGCTTTTTTAATGTGTTTCAGCTAAGTGCTTTGTTCAGCTACCCTTACAGGTGCATTTTTTCTTTTTTGGCGAGGAGTTCTTCTACTGTTTCGCGATACATTTCATCGGGTACGCAGCAGTCTACCGGGCATACGGCAGCACATTGCGGTTCATCGTGAAAGCCCTGGCATTCGGTACATTTATTAGGGGTAATGTAATAGGTATCTACCGCTACCGGTTCGTGCTTTTCGTTAGCACCCGTTACAGAGCCGTCCATCAATACATAGTCGCCCTTTACGCCGGTGCCATCGGCCATCGCCCATTCCACACCGCCTTCATATATCGCGTTGTTGGGGCATTCGGGTTCGCAGGCACCGCAGTTTATACACTCATCCGTTATCTTTATAGCCATAATTCTGAATCTTCTTTTGGTTATTGTGGCGGTAAAGTTACAATTTCGCACCCAAAATATAAATGGCATGTTGACGACAGCAGGAAGAATAGCATTACTGGAACGGCTGGGCCACTATATGCAGGGGCAGGACGAAGCCTGGGAAACGGCACAACTACGGGCAGTGCAGGCCAACGGCTGGTTTACCCCCGGCCATATAACACAGGCCATCCGCAGTATCGACTCACAGTTTCTGCAGGCCGATGCATTAAAAGCGTGGATAGCACCCTACCCCGTGACTACCGCCCCTAAAAAGGTGGGAATAGTGATGGCGGGCAATATACCCTTGGTAGGCTTTCACGATTTTCTGTGCGGGTTTATGAGCGGGCACCACCTGGTGCTGAAACTATCCACCAAGGACGAAGTGCTGCTGAAACACCTGCTGCAAAAACTAACGGAATGGGAACCTGCAGTGGCCGAACAGGTGACAGTAGCCGACAACCTGAAGGGCTGCGATGCCTATATAGCCACAGGCAGCAACAATACCGCCCGCTATTTTGAACAATATTTTGGGAAATACCCCCATATCATCCGCCGAAACCGCACATCGGTAGCCGTACTGGATGGCAGCGAAACGGAGGAAGAGCTGGGCAGGCTGGCCGATGACATCTTTACCTACTTTGGGCTGGGATGCCGGAATGTGACGCAGGTATGCGTGCCGCAAGACTATGACATGCCCCGGCTAATGGATGCCTGCAATAAGTATGCAGACATGATACACCACCACAAGTATAAGAACAACTACGACTACTACCTGGCCATATACCTGCTGAACAGGGTACCCTACCTGAGCAATGACAGCCTGCTGATGGTGGAAAACGCATTGCCTTTCAGCGCCGTAAGTGTGCTGCACTACAGGCGCTATGACGATAAAAATGCCCTGCTGCAGGAACTGGGCACCAGCGAGGATATACAATGTATAGTGGGGCACGGGCAAACGCCATTTGGCGCTGCACAGTCGCCATCACTAAGTGACTATGCCGATGGCGTGGATACGATGGCCTTCCTGGCAGGGCTGTAACACTTGCCAACTGTCATGCATATGTGCGCATGGTATTAATATCTCATTAAAATACCGGGGCAAAATGGTGTTTTATTTTAACACAAGGTTTGCAAAAACCATAATTATTAGTATTTTAACACCATTATTAGCAGCACATCGCCATTTAAGCACCACCAACGTTTGGAAGGCTTTTTGCTGTCGTAATAATATAATACAGGATCATAGCAAGTTTTCAAATAATAAGAAACAAGTTAACCCATGATAAAAAAGCTATTCAGGCAAGGCTTATTGGTATGTAGTACATTGCTGGCGGCGATGCAAGGGCAGGCGCAGACAACAATTACAACTGTCTACACAGCTCCAAACAATTTTTATATTCTAGATTTTGCAGTCCCGAATCGGTATGTCACCTTTTCTGTAGAGAATACAAATAATTATCCTAT
>DASWWE010000049.1:0-2922 GCA_036406055.1 Flavipsychrobacter sp.
CATACACATCAGAATCAGCAACAGAGATAACACCCAGAAGGTCGCCATGCACGGTAACGATGGTTGGCGCATTATAGTCTACCAGGTAGTGATAGTTACCTGCTGCATCCGGTGTGTTTGGCTCTATGTATTGATTGAGCATACCACCGGCTATCACATTCTTTAGCACTGTGAAAGGTGTGCTGACTGCAGCAAAGCTACTATCGGGTTGCGATGCACGTTTCAGCATTATTTTATATTGCAGTTGTGCCGCACCTACATTGTTTGAATCCGGATGTTCTGGTATCACACCCGTAATAGGAATGGTACCATTGAATGAGAAGCCGTCGAAGCTATCTACTGTAGCATCGGGTGCATCCAGGGTTTTATCTATCTTACCGGTTATCTTACTCACTTTTTTGGCCGGTATATTGCCTATGGCAGTAATAATAGGTTTTTTGCCTGTGCCTTGTGTGCCTTGCCTGTGGCGTATTTCTACCCAGGCTTCTTCCCAGTCGCCCCATGGTGCTACCCAGCCGGGCTGGTTGTCTGGTGGCAGCAGGTTCCACGATAGTATGGCGCGTACTTTTGCAAAGTAAGTTTCGCTGCATTTCTGCTTTTGATACTCGGTAAGGTTTACCGGCAGCTCTACATGGTAAGACAACCCGCCATTTGGCATAGGGGTTACATCATGTACTTCTACGGATGACGTACCCATAAACTGCCAACCGCTACCAAAGTCCATATAGAATGCTACGTATTCCCTGCTGCCTTTGCTGCACAGGTTGCCGGCATAGCCCGAAGGCTTTTTAAGATGTACCGTAGCATACAGGCGGTTGGTATCGCGGTTGAGGCCTACGCATTTTACCTCTTCATAAGTAGTATTGAACTTGGGTTTCAGCACAAAGTCTACTAGCTTGCTCAGGTTGATGCCGCTTAGCTTCAGGTTATTAGAAAGTTCGAAAGAAGGGGCACCGGCATTCAGGGCTTTAGCTACTGTGGTGAAACCGATACGTTCTTCCTCTACCTCTTTGCTGTAAAGCTTCATCAATTCCGGCAACTCTATCTCTTCCGTTTTTAGTTCCAATGCCTGGGGCATTTGCGGTATTTTTTCAGCCAGCAGTTTTATCTGGTCATCTTTCAGTGTAAGGCCTATGTCTTTCAGGTTGCCTTTCAGCCAGCATATCCAGCTGTTTTTAGGGGCCAGTTGAATGTTTACATCCAGCACATTGCCCCATACAGGTACATAATCAGGATCATTTGCCGTTGGTGCAGCATTCCAGGAAAGGATAGCGCGAACTACGGGGAGTATTGGCTTATCGCCACAGCAGCTGGTAACTTCAGGGTTAAAAGCCTGGTTTACGGCATAGCACAATGGATTGCTGGTAGTATGGCTGAAGTCGTGTGCATCGAAGCTTACAATACCAAGGTCTTTCCATGTGCCATTTCGTTGATAGTCGATGTAGAAACGAACATACTCTTTACTACCTGCGGTACATGGGCCGCCGCTGTAGCCGTTGTTCTGGTTAATTTTTACAATTGCGGTCAGTGTTTTCATTTGTGGGTTGTAGCCCACGCAAGTCACCTGTTCATAAGTCGTATTGCCGTTGATAATCTTTACCGGCTTGAACTCGTTAAACAGTGGATTCTTTTTAGATAGATTCCCAAAGTAGTTGGGGTTTTGCAGCAGCAATAAGTGCATTTTTTCTCTCTCTTGTTGCACCCCTTGCAAGCTTTCTCTTTTAAGCGTTGCCATAATATGTATTTTTTGGTGATGAAAAAAACCTCTATACACTCCGGTAGTGTATTACAAACATAGAATAGGCAAGAAGCATGAGTATAAGCGCTGATACTGGAAATACATGTATTGGCAACTGAAAAATTATACGTAGAAATACGCATAGACATTACGGAAAACCCTGTTATTTTTGAATATTAAAAAATTCTACAATGGTCAAAAAACTTCTTATGCTCAAAATCCAATCGTTTACAAACTTGCTGGCAGTAGGTATATTGCTGGCAGGATTGGCATCATGCTCGGGCGAGATACCGGGTGGTGGATGTGTAAAATGTATAGAAAACAAACCGGCACCAACCCCCTATGCCACAACGCTTAATAGTAAAAACCATTTTATAACACTGGATATGGCGCGGGCCATGACGCAGTCGTTTTCGGCGCAAAGGGAAATCCTGCTGGCTCCGGAACGCAGGGGTCAAAATGTATTGCCACTGTATGAAACATTCAATCTGAAAACGATCGACTCTCTGTTATGCCAGGAAAATGCTGTAGGCTTCCGTATTTATATGGCACTAGATGGCCAGCAGAAAGCAAAATTTGTATTGGTAGGCGTAGATGGCGATGGTAAAGATATTATGCAAAGGGTAGTAGAAAATCCGGCAATGTTAACCGAGGCCCCTACCGGCACAAGTGTATTGGTGGCAGAAGAAGGCCAGCGTTATCCATAATATATAATATAAAGACCTGAGGAAATTACGGAATGCAAAAAGCAATTGCTTTTCTATTAAGCCTAAGCATCCTATTGCCATTGATTGCAGGATTGGTAAGATACCGGAAGATACCGGCATCTTACCATCCCTTATTGTATCTTATAGGTATTGGTTTTGTGAATGAAGTGCTCTGTTATGCTATTTTTTACAACAACAGCATGATACCTGTAAACTTTTATTACATCTTAGAATTTCTGCTGTTTGCATGGCAGTTTCATTTATGGAAGAATATTCTGCGCTCAAAAAAGATATTCTATACACTGATAGGCCTGATGACTGTTTTTTGGATAATAGATAAGGTAGTGATATGTGGGTTCACAAGGTTTAGCCCCCTGTTCCAGGTGTGCTATTCACTTATATTGGTACTGTTATCTGTAAACCAACTGAACTGGCTTATTGTAAACGACAGGGGAGATATTGTGCGGCATCCCATCT
>DASWWE010000050.1:0-11744 GCA_036406055.1 Flavipsychrobacter sp.
GTACTTGCGTGGTTACAGGGGTCACTTTTGCTTTATTCATCAACTGCTCCTGGTCGAAAGAAAGGCGCACGAGGTTGGTCAATATCTGTCGCACGGTCCTTATATCTTTCTGGATCATTTGTATATCCATTCCATTAGCGGCCTGGCGCAGGCTCTGGGCCATACTTTGCAGGTTCTGCGCCGCTTTGCTCTGCGATTGGCTCGACTGTTTGCTTTGCCCCTTATCCAGTTGCTGTTTGCTATCCTGCATGTTTTGCTGCGCATCATTACCCTGCTTTGCCATGTCCTGCATATCCTGCTTCTTATCCATGCCCTCATTCATCTTCTCCATCTCCTTCACATCTTTGTTCATGGCCTCATCCAGTTCCTTCTTTAAGCCCTCCTGTTCTTTACTTAGCTGCTCGCCGCTTTTCTTATTCTTATCCGTCTGGTCTTTCAGGTTGTTTTGCTTGTTGGCAAGGTCTTCCATTTTATTGGCAAGGTCTTCCATACGCATCTGCATTTCCAGCTGCTTCATTAGTTCCTGCATACGCTGCAGGTCCATGTTAAATAGTTTGTTTTCCTGCTCCAGTTGCTTCATCACTTCAAAGGCATTTTCCTTATTCAGTTTCTGCATCAGTTCCTGTAGCTTCTTCATTTGTTCTTTCAGTTCATTATCCAGCAGGTTGTCCATCTGCTTTTGCAGTTCCTGCTGTTTATCTTTCAGGTCTTCGCTGTATTGTTTCTGGGCACTTTGCTGCACTTGCTCGTCCAGTCGTTTCTTTACGTTTTCCAGCTGGTTTTTCAGGTTGTCCTGCATCTTAGCCAGGTCCTGCATGTTCTGTTTTTGCTCCCAGCCCATATCTGTGTTACTCAGTAGTTTGCTCTGCAGGTCTTTATATTCATTCTGCAGTTTTTCAGTTTGGTCAGAACTGCTGCTGAGGCCGGAATTTATCTGGTTGGCATTTTCCTGTATAGCAGAGTCTAATTGTTCGGGGTTATACATATGATATGCCATTACCTCGCTACGCGTGGCCTTACTGCCATGCACGCCATCATTATCCCAGGCCTCTATATAGTAATTTACCTTTTGCCCCGGCTGCAGGTTGAAAACACTGATGTCAAAATAGTGCTGGAAGGCTGTAAGACTGCCCTGAGATACCTGTAATGGTACAACCTTCGACGACAACACCTGGTTCTGCGCATTGGTGAGCTGGTAATGAAAGAGCACTTTTGTAACGCTGTAATCATCACCCGCTGTACCGCTCAGTAATATCTGCTTGCCCGATACTGTATCTCTAAACTCCTGCAATTGTATTACGGGGTATTGGTCGGGAACAACTTTTACTGTGTATTTATAGCTATCTACAATGGCCGTCTTATGATTCTTCAATGCCAGCACATAGCTCGTATCATTCATAAACCGGAACTGCGAACCGAAAATGTTCACCTGTTTGGGTAATTGTATCGGCTGGCCGTCGCCAAACTTTATGGTAGCCTCATCGGTATGTTCGGCTACAAATGCCCAGCTTACTACTGTTCCTTCCGGCAAGGTCATATCACCAAGGCTATTTCTTTGTTCATCTTTCCTGCCGGTATAATCGGGGTAGTTCAGTTTTACATTAAAAGCTTTCAATACCGGCTTTTGCGCTACGGCAATGGTATATGGGTTGGAATAAAAACCCGCAGCATACAGCCTGAAGTGCACTGCATCTGTAACATTACGGAATGTGTATTGATAGGTGTGCTTTCCTGTCGATTGCATAGGTAACCTGTCATCACCCAGTGCTACATATACTTCTGCGGGCAGTGCATCACCTTCCATCATTACCTGCAAGGTAAAGTCGGCATTACGCACCGCTTGCAAGCTGGTATTTTTCACTACGAAGCGAAACGGCGCCGGCTTTTCAAATGTCCTGGTAGGTTGCAGCAATCGCTCTGTTCCATCTTTAAATACATTGGGCGCCGCCACTAAAAGAAATACACCCGCCAGCAATACGGGTAGCAGGTATGGCAAGTATTTTTTGTTTTTGGAAAGATCTACGGCCCCGGTAAATGGCACTACAGATATCTGTGCCGCCTTCTGGTCTATACTGGCAGCTATCAGGTCGCGACTGGTATAGCCATCGTGCTGGCGGTTCAACTGCAGGATGTTCAGCAGCTTATCGCTCACCTCTGGGAAGTGTGTGCCGATGATACTTGCAGCCTGCTCGTGCGAAATGACATTGCCCAGCTTCCGCATATGCAGCAGCGGCAATATGATAAACCATACCAATGCAGAAATGCCACATAAAACAAATGCAGACACAATACCTACCTTCAGCCATGCTGGCAGGTAGAAGTAATATTCACCAATGGTAGCTATAAGTATATAAGCAATAACACAGGTAGATAATATCAGCGCCCCCCTCAACAATTGGTTAGCATAATACTTCCGTATAAATGCATCTAACCGCGATATGAGCAAATCATAATTGTTCATAAAATACCCTGATACGCAATATAACGGAATTTATGTTGCCTAAATCCTAAAAATAGACCATATATGTACCTTTGCACCCACAGACAGGATTTAAGACATGATGCTATTATACCCTGCGCACGCCGCAGAAGCTTTGGAGTTTAACAAGGTGGCCCAGTTACTGAAACTAAAATGCCGTACAGATGCCGCGCGCGAACGCGTGGAAACTTTACGTTTTCATACCCGTATAGAATATGTAGAAAAGGCACTGATGCAAACAAGGGAATTCAAATCGATACTAATGAGTGGCGATTACTTCCCTAATGATTTTACACGCAACATAGAAAAGGAATTAAAACTATTATCCATATCCGGTGCCGTACTGGCCAGCGAGCAGTTGTTATGGCTGCAACAGTTGGCATTATCGGTGCGCGATATGCTCAATTGGTTTAAGAATCACGATAAGCTGTTTCCAAACCTGCAGGCACTTACCGAGAAGATAGAATATGAGAAAAAGATAAACGAAACCATCAGTTCGGTAATTGATGAAATGGGCAATGTGCGTGACAATGCTTCGCGAGAACTGATGAGCATCCGGGCCGAACTGTCCAGCTCAAGGCAAGATCTGCGCAAGATGTTTGAAAGCGTACTACGCAAGCTGAACAAACAGGGCTACCTGGCCGATATTGCCGAAGGCTTTTTGAACGGCAGGCGCGTGGTAGCTGTGTTTGCCGAGCATAAACGTATAGTAAAAGGTATCCATCACGGCGAAAGCGATTCGCAGCGTACGGTTTTCATTGAGCCGGAGGAAACCATCGAACTGAATAATGAAGTAGCCTCGCTGGAAAGGGCCGAGACGCGCGAGATACAGCGCATACTGGCACAAACCACGGCTACCCTTTCCGGTTGGCACCCGCAGTTGGACTCATATTATCACCTGAGCGGACTGTACGATTTCATTCGCGCCAAGGCCATGCTGGCCATGGATATGCAGGCAGAAATGCCACGGCTGAGCCCGCACCCCCATGTAGACCTGGTAAAAGCACAACACCCATTACTGCTGCTACACAATAACAGGGAAGGCAAACCCACCATTCCCCTGTACATGCAACTGGATAAAAACAAACGTATACTGATAATAAGCGGCCCAAATGCCGGTGGTAAAACAGTATCGATGAAAACAGTGGGCTTGCTGCAACTGATGACGCAGGCTGGTTTGCTGATACCTGCATCTCCCGATTCTGAGATAGGCATCTTTAAGCAGATGATGATACACATTGGCGATACGCAAAGTATAGAACACGAACTAAGTACCTACAGCGCCCACCTGCGCGACATGAAATACTTCATGGACTTTGCCAATGGCAAGACCCTCTTCTTCATAGACGAATTGGGTAGTGGTTCCGACCCTAACTTGGGCGGTGCTTTTGCCGAGGCTATTGTAGAAGAGCTGGCTCGCAGGCATGCCCTGGGTATCATTACTACCCACTACCTCAACTTGAAAGTGATGGCGGGTAAAGTGCAAGGCATTCTGAACGGCGCTATGGCTTTTGATGAAGACAAACTGGAGCCTTTATACCAGCTCACCATCGGCAAACCAGGTAGCTCGTACACCTTTGCCATTGCACAACGCAGCGGGCTGCCACAGCCTATTATAGACCGTGCGCGTCAACTGACAGAGCGTGGCCACTTCAAGCTGGATAAGATGCTGCACCAAACAGAGCAGCAATCACAAAAGCTGGCAAACAAGGAGAAAGAACTGGACAAGCTACTGAAGAAAAACAAGGAACTGGAAAAAGACTTTGAACGCCTGATAGATAAAGAAGCCAAAGAGCAGCAATACAATACACTGAAACTGCAAAACAAGATAAAGAAGGAAGAGCTGGATTACCTGCGCGATATGGAACGCAAGTTTAAGCAAATCATCCACGACTGGAAACGTGCAGACAATAAAGGTGAAGTAATAGCTGCTGCTGAAAATGTCCTCTTCAAACGCAGGCAAGTAGCTGCTAATACAGCCATGGCCAAGAAAGCCGATAAAAACTATGATGTAGTGGGTGGTGAACCTAAACCGGGAGATATGGTGCGCAACAAAGACAACCACCAGGTAGGTAAACTAACTGAGATACGGGGTAAAAAAGCTATTGTTACCATTGGCCAGATGCCATTCAATGTAACGCTGGATGAGTGGGTGGTAGTAAAGAAAAAAGAACAGTCACAAGGAAAGAAAAAGAAATAAGCGATTCAATTGAATCGCTTATTTCTTTTAGCTCATTTCCTTTACCAAACTACCCAGTTTTTTCAAAGCCCTTTCTACCTGCGGTGTCCATTGCATGCCGTAGCTCAGGCGCATACAATTGCGGTAGCGGTCTTGCAGGGTAAACATACTTCCTGGTGCAATACTTATTTTATGCAGCATCGCCTCTTGATACAGTTGGTAAGTGTCAATGTGTTTATCCAGTTCCAGCCATAGTATAAAGCCACCTTTAGGGTTACTCAGCTTCGTGCTTTCCGGGAAGTAATCACCAATGGCGCGGGTAAAATGCAGGCAGTTGGCATGCAACGTCTGCCTTAGCTTGCGCAAATGGTGTTCATACCTGCCCGTAGCCAGGAAGTTGGCAATAGCCGCCTGCTGCATGGTGGGCGATGTAATGCTGTGATACAGTTTTAGCCGTTTTATCTTTTCCTTATACTTGCCCGATGCTACCCAGCCTACCCTATACCCCGGTGCCAGTGTTTTAGATACAGAGCTGCACCATAGCACATTGCCTTCTTCATCAAAGCTCTTGCATGGCCGCGGCCTTTGGTGGCCAAAGTATATATCACCATACAGGTCGTCTTCTATCAGCGGCACACCATGTATCGATAGTAGCTTTACCAATGCTTCCTTCTGCTCATCGGGCATGCAATAGCCCAGCGGGTTGCTGAAGTTGGTTACAAAGAAACAGGCCTTTACATTATGCTTTTGTAATGCACGCTTTACATCATCGGGGTCTACACCTGTATGCGGGTCGGTAGGCAGCTCTATTACTTTTATACCTATGCTCTGCGCAAAACGCAGCGTACCAAAATACACCGGGCTTTCCACGGCTATGGTATCACCCGGCTTGGTTATGGCCATCAGGCAATACGATATAGCATTCATACATCCTGCCGTAGATACAATATCATCCGCCGTTATCTCGCTACCCCATTGCCTTGTCCATTGTGCTACTTGTGTGCGCAATAAAGTATTACCCTGCACATGCTCGTAAGACGTTCCATTGGCAGGCAGTTCGCGCAGTGCCTGCACCATTGCCTTATTCAGCTTAGCTAATGGCAATATCTCAGGTGCCGGCACTCCCAATGAAAATTTGGTCACACCCGGCATCACAAAATCATCATAGACTTCCGATATGATGGCTTCCACATTCTTATTCTTCAGCGTCAGCGCAGGGTTACTCTTTTCCAACGGCTTTGGGAACCGCGATGGGTTGTAGCATACATAATACCCGCTCTGCGGCCTTGACTCTATCAGCCCCTTGCCTTCCAGGTGGTAATAGGCTTGCAGTGTAGTACTCACGCTAATGCCATGTTGCTTGCTTAGTATACGTACCGATGGCAGCTTATCACCTATATTCAGCACCTTATCCATTATCTGCCGTTCTATATTCTCAGATACATGCAGGTACAAGTGGTCGGCTTTTCCTTTTAACAATTTTTTCATACCATTTGAAACTGTTATGGTCGAAATTACGAAAATTGTATCTGTTTTGTTTCCAGCAATACCCTCATTTTTGCAATGGATCTATTAAAGACTTTGGCACCACACCAATATGAAGAATCACACTAAGGCATACCTCGCACTCATTTTTATATGTATTGTTTGGGGTACTACTTACTTAGCACTCAGGGTAGCCGTAATGCACTACCCCGCATTTCTATTTGCCGCTATACGGCAAACGGTTTCTGCTGTCATCATCATGGCCATCGGCCTCATCATAAGCCGCAAGGTCGATCTGTCACGGAAAAACATTCTCCACCAGGGCATAGTAGGTTTCCTGCTCATTACATTAGGCAACGGCCTGGTTTCCTGGGGCGAACGTTATGTACCCAGCGGCGTAGCTGCATTGATATGCTCCCTGATGCCTATTGTTACGGTCATCATCAACCTATCTTCATCAAAAAGAGAAAAGATAAACCTGCCTATCGCACTGGGCATGCTTATCGGCTTCACCGGTGTCGGTTTGATATTCAAAGACAATATTGCCGATTTCAGCAATCCATCTTATTTATCCGGCATCGTTTGCATTTTTGTAGCCACTACCAGTTGGGCCATAGGTAGTGTATACAACAAGAAAGGTAGTTCCAAAGGAAACCCCATCTTCAATTCCGGCCTGCAGTTACTGATAGGTGGTGCTTTCCTCTATATCATTAGCCCCATGGCCGATGACTATAGCAAAATGGATCTGTTCCACCCCGATGTTATCTGGTCGCTGGCATACCTTATAGTGTTTGGCTCTGTGATGGCCTATACAGCTTATATGTACACGCTGAAAGAATTACCCGTTGGCATCGTTTCGCTCTATGCTTACGTCAACCCGCTGGTAGCTGTTATACTTGGCTATCTCTTACTCAATGAGCAACTAACCTGGTTCACCGCGTTATCTTTTGTTACCATCATGCTGGGCGTGTTTATGGTCAACCAGGGTTATCGCAAACAACATAAAGAAAAACAGGAAGGGAAAGCAGCATTGCAAACCATTCCTGAAGTAGAATAATAATAAAAACCATTTGTTTATGGAGTACACAATCTCGATTTCAGCACAACCTGAAAGAGCTGTTAAAGACACAAAGTCTATCCCATTTGGCCAGCAACCTACGGAGCACATGTTTGTTTCCGAATACCGCGATGGCCAGTGGCAGAACAGCCGAATCGTACCCTTTGCCGATCTTACCATGAGCCCCATAGCCTTGTGCCTGCATTATGGCCAAACGGTGTTTGAAGGCATGAAGGCATTTGCCATGAATGATGGACACATCAATATCTTCAGGCCAGAGAAACACTATCAGCGTTTCAACAAATCGCTGGAACGGATGTGTATGCCGCAGGTACCTAAAGGCCTGTTTATGGAAGCACTCCACCAACTGGTTCAGTTGGATAGCAGTTGGGTACCTACTGAAATGGACGGTTCTTTATACATCCGTCCGTTTATGATAGCCACTGAAAGCAGGCTGGGTGTAAAAATATCTGATGAATACCTGTTCATGATCGTATGCACTCCTGCCTACCAGTATTATGCAAAACCACTGAAAGTAAAGGTGGAAGATAAATATGTACGGGCTGCAGATGGCGGCACTGGTTTTGCCAAATGCGGTGGCAACTATGGGGGTTCGTTTTATCCTACACAACTGGCTCGCGAAGCCGGTTACGATCAGGTGCTTTGGACTGATAGCAAAACGCATGAATTCTTCGAAGAATCAGGCACTATGAATATCATGTTCTGCATAGATGGCAAATTGATAACACCGCCGCTATCAGGCAGCATTTTAGATGGTGTTACACGCGATTCCTTATTAACTTTAGCAAAGGAAAAAGGAATTGCTACAGAAGAAAGGCCGGTTCGCTATAAAGAAGTAATCGAAGCGCTGGAAAGTGGCAAGCGAGTGGAAGCATTTGGTGCGGGCACGGCAGCCGTGATAGCACCTATCGAAGTGATAGCTGCAGATGGCAAGGAATACAATTGCTACATTGGCGAAGATGCTTTGATGTATCAATTGCAGAAAGAACTGCTGAATATTCGAAAAGGCATAGCTCCAGATACACACAATTGGAACTATATCATATAAAATATATTATGGAACCTATCTGCATCATACACGATGGCTATACCATCACTACCGA
Organism: Flavipsychrobacter sp.; assembly: GCA_036406055.1. Taxonomy (GTDB): domain Bacteria; phylum Bacteroidota; class Bacteroidia; order Chitinophagales; family Chitinophagaceae; genus Polluticoccus. The sequence continues at coordinate 8,325 of DASWWE010000050.1, forward strand.
TAAGCAGCAAATGCAACCGGAAGCTATCCATCAGTGGCTTTCTACAGAATCTTACTGGTCTAAGAATATACCATTCGATCTTGTAAAACGTGCGTTCGATAATTCCTTTTGCATCGGCGTTTTAAAAGATGGCCAGCAGGTAGGCTATGCCCGCCTCATCTCTGACCAAACAACATTTGCGTACCTGGCCGATGTATATGTAGAGGAAGTGCACCGTGGTAAGGGGCTTAGTAAAAAGATGATGGAAGTATTGCTGGACCTGGATTGGGTAAAAGGCCTGCGCCGCGTAATGCTGGCTACGCTGGATGCCCACCAGTTATATGCACAGTATGGCTTCAAAGAAATAGCATTGCCCGAAAGGCTGATGGAAATAAACCGCCCCGTTATATACGGGGATAATCCTTGTAAATAGTTCTTTATGGCTATACCATATTTAAAAAGCGCTGTTCGCCAGTTCCAGATGTATAAAAAGCTGGGCGAAGGTGCCATGCAACAGTTAGAAGACAAGAGGTTATTCCTCTACCCCAACCCCGATAGCAATAGCATTGCCGTAATTGTAAAACATATGTGGGGCAATATGCTAAGCCGTTGGACAGATTTCCTGACCACCGATGGTGAAAAGCCCTGGCGCGAGCGGGATGCAGAATTTGAAAACGATGTAAAAACACGTGAAGAGATCATGAAGCGCTGGGAAGAAGGCTGGCAATGCCTGTTCAATGCGCTGAATAGCATTACCGATGCTGACCTGGAACGTATCATTTACATCCGCAACGAAGGGCATACCATACTGGAAGCTATCAACAGGCAGATAGCGCACTATGCTTATCATGTAGGACAAATTGTCTATATAGCCAAGGTCTATCACACGTCAGAATGGAAAAGCCTTTCTATCCCCAAAAACAAATCGAAAGATTACAATGATGGTAAATTTGCACAGGAAAAAGGTGTGCGTCATTTTACAGATGAATTTCTAAAAAAAGATGAAGAATAAGAAAGCGCCCGATAGACATCGGGCGCTTTTAAAATATACTTAGTCTGTATTGTGCTTTTTCATTTCTTTCCTTTCTATAAAATAGGATATAATCAGCCCCGTCCCTCCAAATATACCTATCAAAGAAAAATAAAGGGCTGGTCTTTGCGGTCCCATTTGTAGCCCTTTCGCAGGCAGGCTTTCATCTATCAAATAGGCTATTAATAACCCCAAGCCTACACCAACCAGCAACAGCCCGTATTTCAGGTAAGTGAGCGAACCAAATCGCCTGTAGCTTTCCTTGGGGTTTATCCCTCTTTCTATCAACGCCATATGTTCTTTATTGCGCAGATAAAATATTCCGAATAGTGTGGCCGACATGCAAATAAATAAGATGATCGGTATCATGGCCCTTGTAGCTTCCATATCTATGCTTTTAAATGGTTATGTATTGGTTACATCAATAGGACGCTGCGCAAACCAATATGGTTACAATATCGATAAAAAAACTTTTTTTGTAACCGGGTTCAGACTTTCTGCGTCTTATAACTATTATATGCAACCACCACATGATGCTGATATCGTACAATCGGTATTGCAGGGCAATAAAGCAGCCTATGCAGTATTGGTAGATAAATATCAGTCTTATGTATTCACCATCATCAGCAGGCTGATACCGGTGCGCGAAGAAGCAGAAGATGTATCTCAGGAAGTATTTGTAAAAGCTTACCTGTCGCTAGCAGGCTTTAAAGGCATTAGTAAGTTCAGCACATGGTTATATACTATTGCCCACACCACGGCCATATCACACCTGCGCAAAACACGGCCCGGCACTGTTTTCACAAATGAAGAAACGATGGAAGCGCATGGCGGTGCTGCCGATACGCACAACGACAGCCATCGGGATATAAAGCAGGCAGTCAATCATTGCATAAAGAAGCTGGCGGCGGAAGATGCTGAAATTATTACGCTCTATTACCTCGCCGAGCAGTCTGTAGAAGAAATAGCGGCCATTATGAACCTTGGCGCCGGCAATGTAAAAGTAAAGCTGTACCGCGCCCGCCAAAAGCTGAAAGACATAGTCGCAGCTACCTATGGTAAAGAGAAGGAACTACTATATCGCAATTGATGTAACTTTAATACGAAGGCTATGACACAGCATAACGATAAGGATATGAAAAACATCATAGATGCACTGGAAACAGAGCAGCCATCTATGCGTTTTTCTAAAAATGTGATGGAAGCCATTGATGGCTTAGAGGTGGCAAAGGTGAGCAAGCGTTATGTAAACCCCTGGGTCATCCGCATGGTAGCTGCCATACTTATATTGTGTGTCATTACCTCCGTTGTGTATGTATATATCGCATCTGCATCATTACCCGATTACAGCGCCAATCTCGCTCAAAGTAATTTCCAGTTTCAAAAGTTCAGCAACTATATCCTTGGTGCCAATATCCTTTTACTATTGGTATTTATAGAAAGATGGTTTAGCAAAAAGAACCGTAGCAAATTATATAAAGACGCATAAACGTTTTATAATTTCCCCAACAGTTCCATATCAAACTGCTCCATACTAGCAAGCTTCTTATCTGCCAGCGAAAAGCGCGGGTCATCTGCATGTATCGGTTCCGGCACAACCACTACTTTCATACGTGCTGCCTTGCCTGCTATCATACCATTTACAGAATCTTCCAGCACCACACACTCCATAGCACGTGAACCTAATTGCTTCGCGCAATGTAAAAACACACCGGGATGAGGCTTACCCAGGTCCACTTCATCGGCCGATGTAATGCAATCGAAATAATGCTTAATACCAAAATGTGTTACCAACGCATCTATCATGCGTATGGGCGATGATGATGCAAGGCCTATTTTATACCCGTTTTCTTTCAGCATAATTAGTGCCTTCTCCACACCGGGCAAGATGCTGCCTTGGGTTTTGGACAGGGTTATGATGTCGTCTAATATCTCTTCAGCCACCTCCCGCGCACTTTTTCCCTCCCACGGATATTTTACAGACCAGAAATCCGTCACTTCATATATATGAAAACCCCTCGTATCCTTAAATCGTTCGCGCGTTATGGGTATCCCATGCTTTTCTGCTACGCGTAGCATACTTACGCCCCACAGCGGTTCCGTATCAAACAGCAAGCCATCCATATCAAACAACACCGTACTGATCATTTTGTGAAATTTTTCGCAAATATCTATTGCTTGGGGGAGATTTCGGGGGAAATTATCGCCCTTTGCTTTAATTAACACGCACACATTAGCACCTAACCAGTATTTTTGCCCCAAATCAATTTATTTATTATGAAGCTTAAAGCTTTCTATGCCATGCTGTTGGGCGCTTCCGTGTTCAGCACCAATGTAAAAGCAGACGGTAACATTAAGTTTACCGAGTTTGATCTGCCCAACGGGTTGCACGTAATCCTTCACGAAGACCA
>DASWWE010000051.1:0-7268 GCA_036406055.1 Flavipsychrobacter sp.
ACAACCTATCTGTAATTTATTTAATAACTTCGCGCAAAATTTTACATCAGCTATGAATTGGAACCCAACCGGTATGGTAGAAGAACTGACATCTACTACCCAAAAAATGGCCAAAGGCTATGAGACTTTACAACAAATAGAGGATGTGCAGGTGGCTACCACCCCCAAAGACCTGGTGTGGGAAAGCGGCCACGTAAAAATGTATCACTACAAGCGCGATACGCCTGCAAAAGCCAGGATACCCGTGCTCATCTCTTTTGCCATGCTGAACCGCCACGATGTGCTGGACCTGCAGCCCGACCGCAGCCTGGTAAAGAAACTGCTGGAAGAAGGACTGGACATTTACATCATGGACTGGGGATACCCCACCAAGGCCGACCGCTACGAGACAATGGAGGATTATATAGATGGCTATATGAACGATGCGGTAGATTTTGTACGCAAAACAAACAAGGTGCAGAAGATACACAAAATGGGCATTTGCCAGGGCGGTACCTTCAGCATGATATATGCCAGCCTGTACCCTGAAAAACTGCAAAGCCTTACTACTTATGTAGCCCCTTACGATTTCAGCACCAATAGCTGCATGCTGTATCGCTGGACGAAGCATATAGATGTAGATGCGATGGTAGATAGCATAGGCACTATACCGGGCGAAATGATAGATAGCGCATTCGGCTACCTGAAGCCCAGCATGAACATCAGCAAATACCTGGGCGTGATGGATAGCCTGGAAGATAAAGCCAAGATGGAAAACTTCCTGCGCATGGAAAAATGGAAGGCCGACCTGCCTGCCATACCGGGCGAAATGTATCGTAAGTACATCAAAGACCTCTTCCGCGATAACAAACTGATAAAAGGTGAAATGACACTGGGTGGCCGCAAGATAGACCTGAAGAATATGACCGTGCCTTTCCTGAACGTGTATGCTACCGATGATGCCATCATCCCTAACGAGAGCACACTGCCTGTAATGGATGCCATAGGTGCGAAGGATAAGAAAGAGTATCCTTTCCCCGGTGGCCATATAGGTGTATTCGTGGGCAGCCGCAGCCAAAAAGAGCTGGCGCCTACGGTTGCTAAATGGGTTACGGAACGTAGTTAATAGGGTGATAGGTAAGTAGGTTAATAGGTTAATAGGGTGATAGGTTATTTATTGACTTGCCAGCTTATTAACCTATTAATGTGTTGACTTGTTAACCTACTTACATCAGCATTAACCTATTTACGTATTGACTTATTAACTTGCCGGCTTATTAACCTATTACATACGGCTTTGACATACGATATACATAAGGTGCAGCTATCCAACGGGTGCGAGGTAGCTTATATAGACGAGGGGAGTGGTGCGCAAACCATACTGTTTGTACACGGGCTGGCTACCTATGCCCGCAGCTGGAAGAAGCAGATAGAGAGCCTGAAAGATAAGTATCGCTGCATAGCTATAGACCTGCCGGGCAATGGTAAGTCGGACAGGGGGGATTATCCCTACAGCATGAATTTCTTTGCGGGCTGTGTGTATGATTTCATACAAAAATTGCGATTAACGAATGTAGTCCTCGCAGGGCACTCTATGGGCGGTCAGGTAGTGATGAACCTGTTGATAAACCTGCCATCGGCGGCAGAGAAGCTCATACTCTTTGCACCTGCGGGCTTTGAAACCTTTAATGGCATGGAGCGGTCGCTATACCAGTCGTCCATCAGTTTCCTCGATATGTTCTCTACCGAAGAGAATAGTTTACGCAGAACCATCAGGAGTAGTTTTTATCAGTACCCGCCGCATGTAGATGAAATGATAGAAGAGCTGGTAGCGCTGATGAAGATACACTCGATAAGAGAATACAGGGCTATGATAGAAGCCTGCGTAGCCGGTATGCTGCACGAGCCTGTGTTCAACCAACTGCACCTGATACAACAACCTACATTAGTAATGTATGGCGAGCGCGATGCCCTGATACCCAACCGCCTGATACACCCCGTAAATACCCGCACCATAGGCGAAGCAGGCGTTGCCCAAATGCCTCATGCACAGCTACAAATGATACCCCGCTGCGGCCACTTCCTGCAACTGGAAAAGCCTGCTGAGGTAAATAGTTTGGTAAGGGAGTTTTTGGGGTAGTGATTAATTCTTTTTTCTCTCGTCATTACGAGGAGCGTAGCGACGTGGTAATCTCAAGATATAAGTGTTACGTTACTACTGTTATGTATATATCCATGTTCCGTGAGATTGCCACGTCGTGCCTCCTCGCAATGACGCGAGTAGGTGTCTCTCGAGGTTGCTTCGCTATCGCTCGCAATGACGAAAAATAAAAAGCCCGTAGCAAATAGCTACAGGCTCTAATATAATGGTGTTATCATTTACTTCTTCATACCGGGATATTTCATCTTCAGGCTTTTCATCTTATCATGCAGCAGCTTGGCTACCAGGTAAGATTTATACCAGTTGTGGTCGGCAGGTATGATGTTCCATTCGGGGTCGTCGCACTCGGCGAATACCTCTTCATAATACGCAGTGTACTTATCCCATAGCTTCGATTCTTCCAGGTCGCGTGCATTGTATTTCCACATTTTTTCGGGTATCTCCATACGCTCTGCCAGGCGCTCCTGCTGCTTCTCGTGCGATACGTGCAGGTATATCTTTATGATGTGCGTATCATTGTGCTGTAGCAACAACCGCTCAAATGCATTGATAGCCTGCATGCGGCGCCTGGCGGTCTTATCGTCTATCAGGCCATGCACACGGGTTACCAATACATCTTCGTAATGAGAGCGGTTGAATATTTTTATCATGCCCTTTGCAGGCGTATGCTTATGTATGCGCCACAGGAAATCGTGCGATAGCTCTTCAGCCGTAGGCACTTTAAAGGATGTGACCTGCACACCCTGTGGGTTCATAGTCGAAAATACATCGCGTATCAGCCCATCCTTGCCACTGGCATCCATGCCTTGCAGTATTACCAGTATACTGTGTTTACCCTCTGCAAACATCAGGTTTTGCAGGTCGTCCAGTTCATTGCATATGGAAGCCAGCTTCTTTTTAGTAGCGTCTTTATCCATATTGCGCGGGGCGCGGGTGGCTATTTTGCTCAGCGATATTTTAGGCATAGTGCGATAAGCTATTCTTCAGTAGTGTTTAGCATTTTACGGTATGCCTTGATGAAGATGGCACCCAGGTTTTTATGTGGTGGCACATAGTCATCAAAGGTTTCCTTCGTTTTCTCGCGGCCTTTGGTAGCAAAGTAGCCGTTCAATCCCTTCCATGTGGTTATCCAGTCTACATCTTTACCTTCCAGCAGTTGGTCGTTTATGGCTTTGATGATGGGTTCATTCACCGCCATAGAACCTACCTGCTTGGATGATATGATATGCGCATCGGGCGAGTGGTCGAGCACTGTACCCAGGTTGTGGTAACCACCGCAAGAGCCCAGCATTACGATACGGGTTTCTTTTATCAGCCTGTCCATAGTAAGCGGCAGGTGGTAGCTATGCCCGCGGTGTACTACGATGGTGGGTTTAATATTGTTATCGTTCAGGTACTTGGTCAGTTCTTTCTGTGCTTCTTCATCTTCAGGCTCTGTCAGCGGCAGGTTGGCATATATGGTAATAGGCTTGCCGGTGGTAGATGTAATGGTAGACCAGTATTTACTGGTGGTCATCTTCCATTTGCCGTCCTTAAAGTTTCCTAAGAAGCTGGCGTAGGAGTTCTTGCCATCTTCGTCGCCATAGAAGAAGAACTGCTCGTACACACGGCCTGAATCATCCAGCAGGTTTTTATTCTGCACCAGGTTGATGGGTGGCAGGTTCAGCTTTTCCGATTGCTGTGCCGCCACATTGCCACTATCTACTGCTTTAGAACCTTCAAACAGGGTAGCCAGCAGGCCATAGATGATTACACCTTTTTTGCTCCTGTTCTTATATGCCAGTTCGTAGTTGTCTTTTACCTGTTTATCGAGGAAGGCAGCCAGCGATGAATCCTGTATGCTACCAAATGCATCGGCCACATCTACGGCATCTTCCAGGTCGTTATCCTTACCTTTTTCAAGACCGGCTATAAAGTTGCGCATCAGTTTATTCTTATGCTCGCCATCCATCGTAGCCAGGAAATCGCTGAGGACGTTATAACCCGCACACATACGGATGAATGTACGGAACTTGTCATAATGTACTTTTTCCAGCAGGGCATCTCCTGTAGCGGGTTTCAGGCGTTCCATCATGCGGCGGTAGGTACCCAGGAAGCTACTGGTATATATTTCATCCTGACCGTACACAATGATGAAGTACAATACTTCAGGTGGAAAATTATCAATACATTTAAAACGTACGGGGTCTTTAGCCTCGTGCAGGTCATTCATTTCGCGCACATACTTCAGCCCGCGATACTTCAGCTCATCGGTATAGGTATCACCACCCAGTAATACATTCTCTGTCTTCAGGCGTACCAGGTTCTGATAAAACAGGTCGTGGTCTGCCGTTATCTTGTCTATCTCTGCTATGGTCTTTTTCTTAGTATGAATATCATTGAGGAATGGCATGGCCTTCAGCGGCGATTTAGATTCCTGCGATATACGCACGATGGTTTGTACCAGCGGGTCTTTACTGCGTTTTACGGCACCACTCAATACATAGTTGGTAGATGATGCATAGTTGAACAACTCATTAGGCACCACCTTGGCAGCAGCCGCTATTACGTTATCCGCAAAGGGAGCATCTGCAAATTCAGACAAACGCTTTATCATGATCTGCGGCTCACGGTTACCCATTTCGGTAAAGATGAAGGTGCGTTCGGGTGCATTGGTTTCATACAGCACCTTTACGTTGTTCAGTGTCTGAAAGCTGATGTTGTTCTTTACAAACTCCATACCCTTGCCTTCATTACGGGCTATCAGCAGGTCGTGCATATTGGCTACCTGCTTTTTGTAAAACATCGGGTCGGGCTTCACATCGGTATTATAGCCCACCAGCATATCGTTCACCGCTTTCAGGCAGCGTATCTTTTCCTGGTTATCGGCTACAGCATCACGGCCATTGGCAGGCATATTCTCCACCATCTTTTGCAGGTGGTCTACCTCTGTAAGGATAGCACGGGTGATGCCATTGGTATACAGTGTATCGTCAGAAAAATAGATCAACTTATCTACAGCGCCATCCGATACATCAGCGCGTTTCTGCTCTTTATCTATCTTATCGTGCCATAGCTGCCTGTTGCGTGGCACAGGTTGTTTCAGCGTATCTATATCGTATATGCTGATCTCTTTTACAGTCTCTTTCTTCTTTTTCCTTTGTGCCTGCGCATCCGTGGGTAAAATACATCCAATCAATGCCAGTGCAGCAATGTAGTGCAAAAATGGTTTGTTCATTCGCATGTTCCTTTCGGGATCGTTTCAAAAAATACAGATAATAAAAACTGTAATGGGGGAAAGGTCTACAATTTAATCAACCTGCATATTACAAAAATACACAAAGCCATCGTGTTAATGTTTTTATAACAACAATGGCTTTTATGTATAATATGATGTAGCCTACCACTCAGGGTACAGCGGGAATTGCTGCATAAATTCATTCACTTCGCCACGCACAGCACTGATAACCGTTTCATCATCGGGCGACATCAGCACGCGGTCCAGCCAGTTCACTATCTGCGGCATGTGTTCTTCTTTCAGTCCGCGGGTAGTAACGGCAGGTACACCTACGCGTATGCCCGATGTAACGAATGGTGATTTATCATCGAAAGGCACCATGTTCTTATTCAGCGTAATGTCTGCATGCACCAGTGTGTTCTCGGCTTTCTTACCGCTGATGTTCTTATTGCGCAGGTCTATCAGCAGCAGGTGATTATCTGTACCGCCCGATACGATGTCGTAACCTTTCTCCAGGAAGGCCGTAGCCGCTGCCTGTGCATTCTTTATTACCTGTTGTGTATATGTACCATATGCATCCTGCTGTATCTCGAAGAAAGAAACAGCTTTAGCAGCTATCACATGCTCCAGCGGGCCACCCTGTGTACCGGGGAATACGGCCAGGTCCAGCAGTTGGCTCAGTGTGCGGGTTTCGCCTTTAGGGCCTACAGCACCCCATGTGTTCTCAAAATCTTTCTTCATCATGATCATACCGCCACGTGGGCCACGCAGTGTTTTGTGCGTAGTAGTGGTAACGAAATGACAATGATCGAACGGAGATTTCAGGTGCCCTTTAGCTATTAAGCCGGCAGGGTGTGCAATATCTGCCAGTACCAGTGCGCCTATCTTATCGGCTACGGCACGTATGCGCTCGTAGTCCCAATCGCGGCTGTAGGCAGATGCACCGCATATAATCATTTTAGGTTTATGCTCCAGTGCTTGTTTTTCAAGATGGTCGTAATCTACCAGCCCGTCTTCTTTGCGCACACCATAGTGTACGGCTTTATACAGCTTGCCCGAAAAGTTTACAGGCGAACCGTGTGTAAGGTGGCCACCCATGCTCAGGTCGAGGCCCAGTATGGTATCGCCCGGCACCAGGCATGCCAGCATTACGGCTGCATTTGCCTGCGCACCGCTGTGTGGCTGCACATTTACATAGTCTACACCAAATATGGCTTTAGCGCGGTCTATAGCCAGTTGCTCGCTTTTATCCACCACTTCACAACCACCGTAATAACGACGGCCGGGATAACCCTCTGCATACTTGTTGGTCATTACATTGCCCATAGCCTGCATTACCTGCATGCTGGTAAAGTTTTCAGAAGCTATCAGTTCCAGTCCGCGGCGCTGGCGTTGCAGTTCTTCCTGTATCAGGTCAAATATGGCGGTATCGCGTTGCATGTGTTTGTTAGTGGCTTTTTGAGGTAGCAAATGTAATGGAAAATGAGGGGGATGCAAAGTGCTGCGCACATGGCAGTCCGACTGGGCTTTGAGGTATATCCTGGAGATATGTTAACTGTTCTTATTCAATATCATCTTCATCAGGAACAGCAGCAGTATCTGTATGATGCCGCTCATGGTACCCATCATGGCATACCACAGGGTGCAGATGTTGATAACCAGTAATGCCTTCCAGCCCCATGGTTGCCCGGTGGCAAAGGCTACGGTGATGGCCAGCCCTGCGATGCCCCATATCACGAATATCAGTTTCATGGCAGTAGACTCAGGGTTGATGCCTATCTTTTGTACGGCCTTGCTCCAGGGGCCTAACTGTCCTGCATATTCACCTGAAGTGGGGCGGATATAATCGCCGGTAGCCAATGCGCGGCTGCCATCAAATGCCATGTAGCCGAAGTTTAGAACTGCCATTAT
>DASWWE010000052.1:0-27888 GCA_036406055.1 Flavipsychrobacter sp.
TACGGCTTCTGTAACCGTACTGGTACATGACCTGCCAAAGGTTGACCTTGGGCCGGACAGGAACATCAGCGGTGGCAGCACCATAGAGCTGATAGCAGAAGGTAATGAAATTGTAAAATATGAATGGACACCGGCTAACCTCGTAAGTTGCCAGGATTGTAAGATAGTCAGCACATCGCCTAATAAAACAACCGTTTATACGGTATTGGTGAGCAATGAATTTGGTTGTGTGGCAAAAGATGAAGTGACCGTATATGTTAGCTGCGATAAGAGCCAGGTGTTTGTTGCCAATACTTTTACACCAAACGGTGATGGTGTGAATGATACGTTCTTCCCGCAAGGTAAAGGCCTGAGCAGCGTTAAGAGTTTCCGGGTATATAACAGGTGGGGCGAACTGATGTTTTCAAGAGAAGATATGCCACTGAATAATCCTATGGCAGGATGGGATGGTACTTATAAGAGTGTACAATTAAAACCCGATGTGTTTGTATATATAATCAATGCATTTTGTGAATCTGGGGAACCTATAGAGATGAAGGGAGACATCTCTCTGGTGCGATAAGAATATATGTAACTACTAAAAAGATTTTATGAAAAAACGCATTTACATTGGTAGCTTGGTGTCGGCAGCGGCATTGGCTTTGTGTGCCGGAACGGCAACCGCGCAGGATATTCACTTCTCACAATTCTATGAGAATGCTATCCTTCGCAACCCCGCGCTGACGGGTATCTTCAGCGGCGATTATAAAGCAGGTGTCAACTATCGTACGCAATGGAGCAATATCTCCGTTCCATTCCAAACGATACTGGCTTCGGCAGAAACCCGCATAGCCGTAAATGGTGTGGGCGACTATGTTAGCTTCGGTGTTACAGGTACGTATGATAAGGCAGGTAGCATCAGCTTCAATAGCATGAATGTTTACCCTGCCATCAATTATAATAAGGCTATGGCCGATGGCCACCGTTCTTATTTGTCTGTTGGCTTTACTGCCGGGTATATTCAGCGCTCTTTCGATATGTCGAAGGCTACCTTCAGTACACAGTATGTAAATGGCAACTATAATAGTGGTATGGCCAGCGGGGAAAACATTCAGAATGTATCTATGCAGGCATATGACCTGGGTGCTGGTATTAGCTTCAACAGTAGCATGGGTGCTGCCCGCAATATCAACTACTATATAGGTGCCGCTGCTTATCACATTACTAAACCAAAGCAAACATTTGCCGGCGATCAGGACTTACTGCGCCTGGATATGAAGTGGAGTGCCAATGCAGGTGTGAAGGGTAATATAAACGAGCAGTATGCAGTAACAGGGCACTTCAATTATACCAGCCAGGGCCCTTATCGCGAGATAATGGCGGGTGGTTTGGTTAGCTGGAGAAATCGTACAGAATCATCAACAATTTTTGCAGTTTATGCCGGCGCTTTTGTACGTTTGCAAGACGCTATCATACCCACTTTTAAAGTTGACTATAATCAATACTCTGTCACCTTATCATACGACGTAAATACATCCGGCCTGAAACCTGCCAGCAATGGTGCAGGTGGCTACGAAATATCATTATTCGCCCGCGGCAGGTACAAGCAGCGCCAAAACAATGGCTACCAAACAGCTTGTCCACGCTTTGAGCAAATGCTCGATGCCGGCGAAGTAGGATTTTAGAGTTACATATAGGGGATAGAAAAAAGCGAATGGTGTCTACCATTCGCTTTGCCTTTTATAGTATATCGTTCCTACTATGGGTTGTATACAAATTTGAATCCGATACCATGTATCGTTTGCAGCTCTACGCCTTCTTCACCTTTTATGAACTTACGCACTTTAGTGATGAATACATCCATACTGCGTCCCAGGAAGTAATCTTCTTTACCCCATACATTCAGCAATATTTCATCACGTTTCAGCACACGGTTGGCATTTTGCACCAGGTATTTTATCAGGTCGGCCTCACGCTGTGTTAGCTGGTGAGATACCTTATCATTTTTCAATGTAAGGTTGTTATAGTCAAATTCCAGCGAACCCAGTTTCACGTCAGATGGTGCTTCTTCTACCTTCTTGCGTGTGCGCTTCAGGAATACTTCCAGGCGCAGCAGCAACTCTTGCATGTTAAATGGTTTGGTGATATAATCATCCGCACCACTTTTGAAGCCTGCTATCTTATCGTCATCCATATTTTTAGATGTAAGCAGCAGTATGGGTATGGTCTCGTTCTTTTGGCGTATCTGGTTGGCCAGGTGCATGCCATCTTTTTTAGGCAGCATTACATCCAGCAGGCACACATCAAAATTGTGTTTCATGAATTGTTGCCAGGCAGTTTCCGCATCCGGGCAATGTACCACTTCGTATCCGTTGTTCGACAAGCTGTCTTTAACTACGTAACTCAAAGTCGGGTCGTCCTCTACCAGTAATATCTTGGCTTTTTCGGGCATAAATAACTGTAAACTTTTCAGTTAGAAAAATCTGTACCATAAAAGTAATAGATTTTTCTTTATATCCTTAATAATAGTATTTAATATAATGGATGGGCTTTGGACAACTATATATCATCTATTTCTATCTCCTCAGCCGGTCTTACCAATTCATATTTACGTGCAAAATTACACCAGTAACAATCTTCTTTGCCACAACCATTATCAAACTCATGGTTCATAATAGCAGCATAGGCATCTTTCAGTTGTTTGCGTACTATATCTTCCTCTTGTTCAAACAATGGTATATAGATGCGTTTGTATTCATTGGTTTTAGAGCCGCGTTCCAGGTAGTCAAACATGCCTTCTTTCACTTTCCAGTTCCTGTCCGGGTAGTTTTCTATCAGCAGTTTGTAAAAGAGCATTTGCCTCCAGTAGTCCCCGCCTAATGGTTCTTTTTCATTAGGGGCTGCAGTATATTGCGATGATGACCTGTCCGGGTCGCCACTTTTATAGTCTACTACTGTGCAGTTATCGCCGTCCAGTTCTATCTTATCTATTTTACCTGTCACAGGCACACCATCCAGTATATAACGTGGTATCTTAAATTCAATCTCTACATTGGTAGCAAAGGTGCCGATGTACTTTTCATAATAGGCAGTCAGCACATTTTTACCCTGCTCCATACGGCGATCATATTGCAGTGGGGTAAATGATTCCGATTCCTTATACATCTCGAAACCAAAGATATTCAGTACTTCTTCAATAGAAGGAAATACACCTTTATGCTCCTTCATCTGTTTGAACATGCGCTCCAGCGTATTATGCACGGCACTACCAAATGCCAGCGCATCGCTTTTGAGGTAAGGCACGCGCAGTATGCTTTCATAGTAGAAAGCCACGGGGCAACGAAGGTATTTTGATAGCGTAGTATAGCTCATGGTAAACTGCGCCAGCACTTGTTCTATCCACTGGTAGTTGGCCAGTTCTATGCGCACATCGGGCACAGGCACCATAGCCCATTCCATATGCTGCACCAATGCTTGCTCCGGCACCGACCAGTCTATGCGTTCTTCCGGCACGCTTATCTCATCTATAAATACAGAGTGTTCTATAGATTTCCCTGCATTATCAGCAATGGCATAAGATACCTGCAAATGTTTTTTAGCCCTGGTAAGCGCTACATAAAACAGTCTGCGTGCTACTTCTGTCTTGTAAGATTTTTCTGCGTCATCGGCCGTATTCGTGATGGTGTCCGGCATTTTATATTCATTGCCGCCGCCACGCTTTTCCTCCCAGTAGTTTTTGGTAGCACCCACCAGGAATACGTATTCAAACTCATGCCCCTTAGCACCATGTGCTGTATAAAAGTGTACGCCATTCTCATTTTGCACTACACGCTGCACAGGTACACTGATATTTTCGTCCTGCATCTTTTCTATCATGCGCAGCAACTCACCGGGGGTTATTTTAGCATTGCGGCTATGTACCTCCTTCACAAAGTCGAAAAAGGTATGTAGCACTTGTATATCCCATACACTATTCTTATGCTGTAGCAAATGCGCTACCATACCACTTTCATAAATGATCTTTTCTACCAGTAAAGGCAACGGTAGCGAAAGCTGCTGTTGCAACCAGTTGTCAAGGTTGCGGCCCAGCCTGCTGAGGGCTTTGGCCGACGGCAAGTGCAAAGCGGCTACTACCAGTTCATTGCTCAGTGCCAGCCGCCAGTAATTTCTACCATTCGATTTATTGGCTTGCATGTACAATGCCAGCTGCGCTATATCTGTAGGCGATATGCCATAATATGGCGCATGCATTATTTCAAACAGGATAGCCTCTGCACTGAATGGCTGTGTGCGCTCCGCATCCAGCCAACGCAGCACATTTATCACCTGCTGCACCAGCGGCAGTTGCAACACATCCACAGGTTTCTTTACAGAGTAAGGAATGCCCTTACGCTCCATGAGGGCAATGATGTTGTCGGCCTGTTTATGCTGTGCATAAAGAATGGCTACCTCATTCAGTTTTACGCCCTGCTTTTGCAGCGCTTCTACCTGCATTACAATATCTGCCTCTTCCTGCAATATATTGTTATAGACTTTTATCGCCGGTTTTACCAGTTCGTTGCCATTGGCGAAGCGGGGGTGTGCTGCAACAATATTCTTATCCAGGTTCAGGCCATCCAATTGGTTTATCAACCTTTGATAGTTGTTCTCA
The DNA here is from genome assembly GCA_036406055.1 of Flavipsychrobacter sp. Taxonomy (GTDB): domain Bacteria; phylum Bacteroidota; class Bacteroidia; order Chitinophagales; family Chitinophagaceae; genus Polluticoccus. Next base: position 4,631 of record DASWWE010000052.1, read on the forward strand.
ATGGTAGCTGTGGCCTTATCCAGTATTGCCTGCGATGAGCGGTAGTTTTCAGGCAATACAATTATCTTGATAGTTTCTTTATACCGCTCATAAAACTCTATGATGTTCCGGATGCGTGCCCCCTGAAACTCGTATATGCTTTGGTCATCATCGCCTACTACAAATATGTTAGGGTCTTCCCAGAATGATGTAAGCTGCTGCAACAGTTCATTCTGCGAACCGTTCGTATCCTGAAATTCATCTACCAATATAAACTGGTGACGCTCCTGGTAGCTTTGCAGTAGTGCAGGGTTGTTTTTGAAGGCCTGCAATACCCATATGATCATATCGTTGAAATCATACCGTCCAGCGCTGCGCATCTTCTCTGTATACACGTCAAACAGCTTTGCAGCGGCGCGGGTTGTTTCTACGCGTTTCACTTCTTCATCTATCTGCGCCTGTTTCAGGTCGCCCTTGCTATAGCCCTTGCCATTCTTTTTGTAGATGTATGCTTCACGATTGGGCAGGTCGGCTATATAAATATCTATAGCGTTCGATATGTCGTCGGCCGTCAGATTTTCACGCTTCATCATATCAAACAGGCGGTTCAGCCTGCCTGCATCATAATATATATTACCACTCAGCTTGCGCATGATGTGGCCTGATGGCAATTCCTCCAGCAATTCATACAACAGTTCCGTACGTTCCAGGTCTGTTATCGGTTGCAGGCTACGCAGGCTAAAGTACTCGCTATTATTCTGAATTACATTGTTACAAAAGGCATGGAAGGTGCTGATGTTCACCCTATGTGCCGCTACCCCTATTATCTGTACCAGGCGTCGGCGCATGGCATTAGTGGCTTCATCAGTATAGGTAAGGCATAGTATTTCGTGCGGCTGCACCTGTGCCTCGCTGCGCAGCAGGTTGGCTATGCGCATCGACAGCACTTCGGTCTTCCCGGTACCGGGGCCGGCTATTACCATCACAGGCCCGTATATCTCATCTACGGCCTGCTTCTGGCGTTCATTCAGGTTATTATATCGTTTTAAAAAAAGTTCTTCGTTCGTTATCATACCGCTGCATGAAGTTAGCAAAGCTCCGGCGATTATTGATGTCAGGTATCCTTACATTTGTGTATTCAACACAGTTTTCGATGTCAGTGAAAAGATACATTACCACCCTATGTTTAATATGCCTTACTGTGGTTTCCTATGCACAGAATAATGCCGGCAACCCTGCTTATGAAAAGTACAAAGACCTGCCTGCTTTCAATATATTGATGCCGGATAGCAGTACTATATTTAATACCGGTATGATTAAAGAAGGGCGGTACTCCATCCTTATGTTTTTTAGTCCCGATTGCGATCACTGCCATGCAGCCACAGATTCCTTACTGCGCCATATGGATGTGCTGAAAGGTGTGCAGATATGCATGTTCAGCCCTGCTACGCTATCGGCCATATCAGAGTTTTATAATAAGAAGGAGCTGAAGAAATATAAAAACATACTGGCGGGTAAAGATTACGATATGTTCTTTGTAAAGTTCTTTCATATCTCATCTCTGCCGGCTGTGGTGGTGTATGATAAGAAGAAGAAGTTTCTCAACATGTACCAGGGTACTATACATATGGATAACTTTCTGAGCAATTTTAAATAAAGAATGGGGCTGAATTTCAGCCCCATTCTTATTATGCTTCTTCGCCTTGCTGGCTATTATTATTGGGTTTGTCTTCCCGTGCTTTAGCTTCTGTTTCCTGCAGCTGTTTTCTGGCCTCTGCCAGCTTCTCCAGTTTGTGTTTTATCTTATTCTCGGTTTGGGTTATCAGCTTTTCAAGGTGTGCGCGTAGCTCCACCTCTTTATGACCGGGCGTTATATTCTGGATGCCATCTTTAAAGTCGGCCAGCCTCTCTTCCTCGTCTTTCAACTCATCTTCCAGCTTTCTTACAAAGTCTTTGTTTTGCTGCAGGCGCTGATGCTTATGCTTTTCAAATTGCTGCTTGCGGTGCTCACGGTTAGCATCTTTACGTTCAAAGAATTTTTTGCGGGCGGTACTGAATTTCTCCCAGATATCATTGTTATGCTCGCGCGGCACGGGGCCTATCTTCTTCCACTCTTCCATCAGCTCCATCAGCTCATCAGTCGCTTCACGCCATTGGTTAGAGTGTTGCAATGCCTCTGCACGCCTTACCAACGCCAGTTTTTGTGCGTAGTTGTCCTGCAGGCTTACTTTTACGGTTTCAGAGTGCTGCTTCTTGGCCTGGAAGAAATGTTCCTTGGCGCCGATGAAAGCATTCCATTGTTCGTCTGCTTTGTCGGCAGGCACACGGCCTATTTTCTTCCACTCTTCCATCAGTTCTGTAAATGCCTGTGCCGTAGGCCCCCATTCCGTACTATCCCTTAAAGCAGTAGCTTTTTCTACCAATGCCTGTTTGGCAATATAGTTGGCCTCCTGCTCTGTTTGTATGGTATCAAAGTGGCCTTTCTTACGGTCGAAGAATACATTCTTCGCGGTAATGAAGCGGTGCCACAGTTCTTCATTCTTATCATGGAGCGTACGGCCGGTTTTTTTCCATTCTTCCATCAGGTTATGAAAGGCTTCGGTCGTTTCTTTCCAGCTTTCAGATTGGGCCAGTTTTTCTGCCTTCTCTACCAGTTCCATTTTCAGGTCCAGGTTTTGCAGCAGTTCCTTGTTTACATCTTCCTGGTTCTGGCGTTTGCGGTCGTAAAATTTATTCTTGGCAGCTTCTATCCGGTTCCACAGTGTATCGTTGCGCTGCTTATCTGTATGCCCTACCTGCTTCCATTGGTCGGCTATATCTTTAAAGGCTTGCGTGGTTTCTTTCCAATTATCGCTATCGGCCAGGGCTTCTGCCTGCTGGGCTATTTTCAGTTTGGCCTCGTAGTTTTCTTCTCCCAGCTTATTCAGTTCTGCATCGTAGCCGGCCAGTTGTTTCTCTATTGTGTCGATAGCACCTACTGCAGCGGTATGCTGCATGTAGTCTTTCATACGCTCTATCTTACCTATCAGTTTCAGCTTATCTTCCGCCGCATCCCATTCCGTTTGCAACTCCTTCCAGCGGGTTTCTACCTCGGCATATTTATCCTTCAATGCCTTTAGTGTAATATCCGGGTTGTCGGCGCTGAGCGTACTTACCGTTCGCTCTTTAAAACTGCCGGTTGCGTTTTGCAGTAACTGACCGCTTTCATCTACGCGGTAGTTTTCTTTGCCGGGAAAGGATACGGTTTCCCACCATGTAGCCAGTGTAGTTTGTGGCGTGCTTTCCTGAGTCGTGATCTCTTCCATTTGAAAAATGATAGTAGCTGTATGAAAATTTGTCTGTTTATATCATGTTCTACCTGGCACCGAATACCTTCTTCAACAAATCTGTAACACGCGATGCAGGGTTGGTACGTATTTTATTTTCTTCATCGGCTATGGTTACAAACATGCCATTTAATGCGCGTTCGGTGACATAGGCTGTAAGATCGGGATTTATTTTATTCGTTGTTGTCGGCAGCCTGTTATATAAAGTGAATATTTGAGTCCAGTATTTAGTAGCGTCTACCTTGCGCAATGAATTTTCTATTACGGGGCGGAAAGCATCTGTTAGTGATTGGGTGGTTTTCGTTTTCAGGTAATTCGTAGCAGCACCCTGCCCACCTCGAACGATGGATACACCATCCTGTATCGTCATGCTGGTAATGGCATTAACGAATATAGGTACAGCCTTGCCCGCTGCGTCTTCTGCTGCACGGTTCATGGCGAGTATCGCCTGGTCTACCTGCTTACCCATACCTACAGAGCGTAGTGCACTTTCTACTTTCCTGGCTTCGGGCGGCATTACAATTTTTATCAGTTGATTGCCAAAGAAGCCGTTTACGGTATTCAATTTTCCTGATGCATTTTTAGTGCCTATCTCTAATGCTTGTCGCAGGGCAGATACTGCTTCACTATTGCTGATGTTATTGAGCGAGCTACCATTGGTACTGGTGCTGCCACCATTTACAATGGTTTTCCCCCTATTCAGCAGGTCGCCAAAAGTTTGTGCATTAGCCTGCATGTCCGTTATAAGGAAGGCACCCACGGCTATTATCAGTTTTCCCGTCTTTTTCATATGCATCTTATTCATCATTATCCTTTACCAAATATACCAAATAACCTTAATTAACCACCCTGGGGTGCACCATTGCCGCCACCTTCACCGTTGCTGCTATCGTCGGTTTTCAGGTTTTCACGTTCTTTAGTACTATTAGGTTTCGCGTCCTGGTTGCTACGGCGACGGCCATTTCCTGAATTCTTGCCTTTCACCTCAGATTTGCCAAAGCGATATGTGAAACTTATGTTACCAATGCGCGTTTCCCTATCGCGATAGGTAGTTTGGGTATAACCGGGGTAGTCGTATACTGTAGTGTATTTGCGGGTATTGAAGATGTCGGATACATTCAATACCAGCGTTGCTTTATTGTTCAGCAGGTTTTTCCGCAGGGCTACATCCAGCCAGTACACTTCTTCCAGCGTGCCCTGGGCTGCTACCTTTGGTGCTTCATAGTTACCATTTACCTGCAGCGAGAAGCCGGCAGGCAACTTCAGATTGGTTGTCAGCTTGCTGAACCAACTAAAGCCACTGTTATTCAATACCGGGTCGATATTGGCGCCACGTACCTCGTTCTGGAAGAAGTTGAAGCTCAGTGTCGCGTCCCATATCGGTAGTATCTGTGTTTTGCCTATCAGCTCCAGGCCGTAGGTAATACCCTTATTCAGGTTTTGCGGCTGGGTAAAGGTGGTACCATCACTATAGAATCGACGGTAGCGTTCTATCATGTTTTCGGTATACTGATAGTAGGCACTGGCTATAAAGTTATGCCCACCCTTGAAGTTCTTGCTATAGTTCAGTTCTACGTTATTAATGAACTCAGGCTCCAGGTCAGGATTACCCATGCTGGTATCCTGCGGGTTTGATAGGTCTACATATGGCATCAACTGCATAAAATGCGGACGATTGATGCGGCGTGTATAGCTCAGGAATATGCTTTGGCTTTCCGCTATTTTGTAAGACAGGAATGCAGAAGGAAAGAGGTTCAGGAACTCATTGGTATAGGTCTTACCCATCAGGTTGAGTGCCGTACCCTCATAGTAAGAATACTCCAAACGCAAGCCGCCCTGGTAGCTCCATTTGCCCACCTGGTCTGAATAGTTGAGGTAGCCCGCGTGCGTTTGCTGTGTGTAATTATAATTATTGAGCAAGGTATAGTCTACCTGTGCCCCGTTACCGGAATCGATAGTGGCATTGTTGGTGCTTTCAAACCACAGCAGTTGCGACTTGTAACCCGCGTCCAGTTTACCATTCTTGGTAAGGAACGGCGTAGTGAAATCGGCCTGCAGGTTCAGGCTGCTGTTAGTGCCGCTACCGGGTGCTTTCTGGTATATGGTACTGCGTCTTTGAGAGCCATCACCATTCAGTATATAGGTTTCATACTCCTGCGTGCGGTCTACCCATGTCTTTGCAAATGTGGCATCGGCAGTCAGTTCCTGCTTGGGCTTCGCGAATTTATGCTTGTAGTTTAAAGCTGTCGACGTAGATATAGGGCCACCTACATTGTAAGAGCTGCGGCGCTGTGTAGAATCTATGATTTCGGGCGATACATATACATTATAGTTAGAAAAACCATTGCCACCCCATTCCATCTTGTTGATGTTCTGGGTCAGCATCAGCGTATTGCGGTCGTTGAAGGTATATTCGGCACCAATGGAATTAAAAAAGCCATTGAACTCACGGATGCTTTCTTCCTCACTTTTAAAGTAACCGTAGGTGCCCTCGTTTACACGTTCATTGGTGGTACGGTTGTACCTGCGGTTGAGGCGGAAGCTGCTGTTGAGAAACACATTCCACTTGTTATTTTTCATATTCAGGTTCAGGCTACCATTATACTTATCGCGCGTACCTGCACCCAGAGATACCGAACCATTCAAACCTACCTTTTTATCGCGTTTGGTAATGATATTGAGGATACCCGTCATGCCCTGAGCATCGTATTTAGCAGAGGGGTTCGTAATCACTTCTACGCTCTGGATACTGGCAGCAGGCAGGCTTTGCAATGCAGAAGCTGCATCGCCACCCAGCAGGGTCGCCGGTTTGCCATCTATCAGTATCGTCACATTATCCTTTCCGCGCAGGCTGACACCACCATCGGCGTCTACCGATACAGACGGAACATTTTGTAACACATCTGTAGCGCTACCGCCCGTGGCGGTGATATTCTTATCTACATTAAACACTTTCTTGTCCACGCTCATTTCCATCATCGCCTTTTCGCCGGTTATTTCTACCTCTTGCAGCGCCTGTGCTGTAACACTTGCTTTTACACGGCCCAGGTTTTTGTCAGGTGCATCTGCAGTGATGCTGATGCCGCCGATAGTACGGGTCTGAATGCCGATGCCGCTGATGCGTATCATAAAACTGCCGGTGCCGGTAGGCTCTATGGTAAAAGAGCCGTCATCGCCTGTTAGCCCACCATTGACAACTGATGAGTCGGCACGAAGGAGGGTAACGGTAGCATAACTAACCGGTTTGTTTTGTGCATCTACCAGCGTACCTGTGAGACGCCCTGTTTGCTGCATTTGGGCAGCCGGGTTTTGAGATTGAGATTGTGCAAATGTGTCAGTAAATCCTAAGCTAAGAGCAAGGGCCAGAAATGGTACGAGTGGAGCTAATCGCATTGTCTATTATATATTAAGGCAAATTTGACCGAAATAATCGACAATGGTTTAACATTATAAAAATAAAATATTGTTAATACCGCTATGGTTCCGGAATTGTTGTGTTTTGTTGTGAAAATCGAGGTTTTAATTTTTCTATTACCAACGACATCTGACAATCAATAGCTATTATAATATCAATCTTTCTATTTGTTGTGTTTTGTTGCTATTTTGTTAACCCACGTAATAAAGAACTCGCCAGATGAACTTGCAGGACAAATTTACAATAAAATGAATTAATTATAAAGCTTATTTCGATGCAGCGGATGAATGTTATATTTTTACTGCTTATGATACCGTTGCATACTGTTAAGAGAACCATCCTATTATTTATGGCATGCGTTGGGTGCCTGCAGGTTACAGTTCATGCCCAAAACGAAAAGCGCTGGCTGAAAAGGCAAATAACTACCCTGTCGGGCGGCAGCATGCATGGCAGGGGCTATGTATTTAAAGGTGGCGAGAAAGCAGCCGGCTACATCAGGCGTCAATTGATGGAGTTTGGTGTGCAGCCTTTTAATAATGATACGACCTACTACCAGCCGTATTTCATGTCTATCAACACCTTTCCCAATGATGTGCTGCTGAAGATAAACAAGGAGGTGCTGGTGCCCGGCGAAGATTTCCTGGCACATGCCGCCAGCAGCAGTTATATAACGGATGGTAGCATCAGGCTGAAACGTATAGACCTGAAAAACGTAAAAGATTCGGCAGGATGGGCCAAAGTGAAGCAGACATTTACCCCGGATAAAGGCTATTACCTGAAAAATGCCGATACCGTTACGAAATACCTGAAATTTTCCATCCGCTCTTTTGCCAAAGAGTTTCCCAAGGGATTGTTTATAGTGCCCAAACACGGCAAAATGATATGGACCGCCTGCACGGAAGCAGTGCCCGGCACCATCATTACCCTGGAAGATACCGTAGCACCGAAAAGGCCCAGGAAGGCAGCCGTGCGGATAGAAGCCAAATTCAATCCATCGTTTAAAAATCAGAATGTGCTGGGCTATGTGCCGGGCACTACCTACCCCGATAGCTTTATTGTTTTCAGCGCGCACTATGACCACCTGGGGCAGATGGGGAGCCGTACTGTGTTTCCCGGTGCGCATGATAATGCGAGTGGTACGGCTATGGTGCTATACCTGGCCAAATATTTTGCGGAGCATCCACAACCGTATTCTGTAGCTTTTATGCTCTTCAGCGGGGAAGAGGCGGGGCTGCTGGGCTCCAGGCATTATGTGAAAAACCCGGTGTTTCCGCTGAGCAACATCCGCTTTCTAGTGAACCTGGATATGACGGGCGATGCGAGTAATGGTATTACCATGGTGAATGGGGAAGCTAACCCCATAGAGCATGCGCTGATGGATAAGATAAACGGACAGAAAGCGTACATCCCTAAAATAAATAAACGTGAGCAGACACAGAACAGTGATCACTGGCCGTTTTGTGAGCAGGGTGTAAAAGGTGTGTTCATTTATGCGAATGGAGACGGTAGCAACCCGTATTACCATGATGTATTTGATAAAGCCAATGCCTTATCGCTGCAGAATGTGGATGGGCTGGCAAAGCTGCTTATAGACTTTACAACAGAACTGGCGAAGGGGAAATAATTTTACCCCTTTTTATACCACCACTGTTTACGATATATAATTATACATTTATACCACACAAAAAATCCATTTGTAATGAAACAATACCTGGCAGCGGTAGGGCTATCAGCCTGCCTGTTATTTTCCTGCAAAGATGGCGGCAATACCCAAGGCAGTGCCGTGCAGCAAGAAGCGCAAAAATTCATTGACGGCTATACAGAGCAGTATGTAAAACTGTATACCAATAGCAGTGAAGCGCAATGGAAATCGAACACAGAAATAGTAGAGGGGGACTCTACCAATACCCTGAATGCGCAAAAGGCCGATGAAGCCATGGCCGCCTTTACAGGTAGCAAAGAAAATATAGAGCAGGCGCGTAAATACATGGACCAGAAAGAACAGCTGACCGAAATACAGGTTAAGCAACTGGAACTGATACTGTATGCTGCTGCCAATAACCCGCAAACCGTTGCCGACCTGGTGAAGCAACGCATACAGGCAGAGAATGCGCAGACCCGCCAACTGTATGGCTATCAATACACACTGGATGGTAAGAAAGTAAGTACCAACCAGCTGGATGATATACTGAAGAAAGAAACCAATGTAAATAAGCGCCTTATGGCATGGGAGGCCAGTAAGGAAATAGGCAAAAGCCTGAAAGGCGGACTGGTGAACCTACGCAACTATCGCAACCAGACAGTGCAGGCGCTGGGCTACCACGACTATTTTACCTACCAGGTGAGCGACTATGGCATGAAGGCAGATGAAATGATGCAGACGATGGATAAGCTGATGAATGAGCTGTACCCGCTGTATCGTGAGCTGCATACATGGATGCGCTATGAACTGGCTGCACGCTATGCTGTAAGTGCCGTGCCCGACTACCTGCCGGCACACTGGCTGCCCAACCGCTGGGGACAAGACTGGAGCTCGGTAGTTGAAGTAAAGGGCATTAACCTGGATAGCGTACTGGCCACCAAAAATGCAGAATGGATAACCAAAGAAGGTGAGAAACTGTATACCAGCATTGGCTTCCCGGCGCTGCCAAAAACCTTCTGGGAAAAATCGAGCCTGTACCCTTACAGGGCAGATAGCAATGTGAAGAAGAACAACCACGCATCGGCATGGCATATGGACCTGAATAAGGATGTGCGCAGCCTGATGAGCGTAGAGCCCAACAGCGAATGGTGGGAAACCGCCAACCACGAGCTGGGCCATATTTACTACTACATTACCTATACCAATAAAGATGTGCCACCGCTGCTGCGTGGCGGTGCCAACCGTGCGTATCATGAGGCCATTGGCAGCATGATGGGTATGGCAGCGATGCAAAAGCCCTACCTGGTAGGGCGTGGCCTGATAGATGGCAACGTGAAAACAGACAGCATACAATCGCTGCTGAAAGAGGCGCTGAACTCGGTAGTGTTTATCTTCTTCTCGTCGGGCACGATGAGCAATTTTGAAAAAGCCATGTATGTAGATAGCCTCTCGCCCGACCAGTTTAACGCCAAATGGTGGGAACTGGCGAAAAAATACCAGGGTATCGTGCCACCGTCTGCACGAGGCGAGGAGTATTGCGATGCAGCTACTAAAACGCATATCAATGATGACCCGGCACAGTATTACGACTATGCCCTTTCGTACGTGATACTGTACCAGTTGCACAACCACATAGCTAAGAACATATTGAAGCAAGACCCGCGCGCTACCAATTATTACGGCCAGACGGGTATAGGCGATTTCCTGAAAAAGATAACCTACCCCGGCGCATCGAAAGATTGGCGCGTTGTGCTGAAAGAAAGCACAGGCGATGAGCTGAATGCCAAGGCCATGCTGGAATACTTTCAGCCACTGGTAAGCTGGCTGCAGCAGCAGAACAAGGGTAGGAAGTACACGCTGCCGCAAACACTGTAAAAGAATTGGTTTTCAAAAATTGTTTAAATTGGGTTAGATGACATCTAACCCAATTTATTTTATACTATGAAACACTCCCTCGTCCTATTAATACTGTTTTTTAGCAGTATTAGCTATGTAATAGCTCACCCTATAGATTCTTCTAAAAAATACTGTAATTCAATAAAACTCTCTCACGGACTATTCTGGATAAGTGATGGACATGATATGGTGTCGAATACGCAGATACAGGGCCGCTATGAACGCAAGGTTTATAAAAACTGGTACGTAAGCGCAGGGTATGCCCAATGGTATTCCTTTAACAGGGAAAATGCTTTTCGTAAGGATATAAGAATAAGGACTTCTGTTTATTTAGATTGGGAGATTGGTTCTTTATACTCTCGCATAAACTATAAAATGGTTGATGCAGGTGTGTTTTATAGATTTCAACCGACTAAAACAAATGCTGTAAATGCAGGCATAAATATCATGTATGCATGGGGACAGAATGCTTACATAGACTATTGGTTGGTAAATCCTGAACCACCACATGATGCTCTCTTATTTCATACAACAAAGAAGGTAAATTATATAGGCATTGTTCCCAATCTTAGCTACGACTATTATTTAATAAAAAACAGATTGGTTGCAGGGATAGGTGCACGCGGACGTTATTATCTGCAAGAATCAATCCTGCAAATGGATTGCGATATCCATGCCGGGTTCAATTTTTAGTTTTGATAATTATTACGGAATTATAATGCCGACAGACAAATGCAATGAACATTCTATCTTTGCAGCCCAAAATCTTTAAAAACTAATAACAATGCGCGTAGCTGTAGTAGGTGCAACAGGCCTGGTAGGCAGTACCATGTTGCAAATCCTTGAGGAAAGGAACTTCCCTTTGACTGAACTGATACCGGTGGCTTCTGAGAAGTCGGTAGGTATGAAGGTGAAGTATAAGGGTAAGGAATACAGCGTGGTAAATGCCGAAACAGCTATCAGCATGAAGCCTCAACTGGCCATATTCTCTGCCGGTGGCAGCATATCGCTGGAACTGGCACCGAAATTTGCAGAAGTGGGTTGCTATGTGGTAGATAACTCATCGGCATGGCGCATGGACCCTACCAAAAAACTGGTAGTGCCTGAGGTGAATGGTAGTGTACTGGCTAAAGAAGACCTGATAATAGCCAACCCCAACTGCAGCACAATACAAATGGTGATGGTGCTGAAACCCCTGCACGATACATACCGCATCAAGCGCGTAGTGGTAAGCACTTACCAAAGCGTGAGCGGTACGGGCCAAAAGGCGGTGAAAGAAATGGAAGACCAGCGTGCCGGTGGTGATGGCTTTGGTGTATACCCGCATAGGATAGATATGAACGTGCTGCCGCATATAGATGTGTTTCAGGACAACGGCTATACTAAAGAGGAAATGAAAATGGTGCTGGAAACCTGCAAGATACTGGGTGACGACAGCGTGAAAGTAACGGCTACGACCGTGCGCGTGCCTGTAACAGGTGGCCACAGCGAAAGCGTGAACATAGAGTTTGAGAATAACTTTGAAGAGAACGACGTACGCGAGATACTAAGCAATATGCCCGGCGTAGTGGTGATAGACAACCCGAAAGCCAATGCCTACCCTATGCCGCTGGATGCAGCCGGTAAAGACGAGGTATTTGTGGGCCGCATACGCCGCGACTATTCGCAACCTAATACACTAAACTGCTGGATAGTAGCCGACAACCTTCGAAAGGGAGCTGCTACCAATGCGGTACAAATAGCGAAATGCCTGTATAATCAAGGGTGGCTTTCATAGCCACCTATTAAGTCATGGAAATGTAAATACTTGAGTTTCAAGAACCTCATCGGGAGTGTGGACGTACCTTTGCTATGTTAAAATACTTTTATAGATGAAATTGAAATCTCTACTACTATTTCCGGCTGTTGCATTGGGCCTACAGGTAAGTGCGCAAACATGGGTGGTTGACTCGGTACAGATGGGGCCTAACTATGGTAATGATGTTTACTATAGCCTGAAAAATGATTCAGTTGGTGCTGCAGTAAACACAAACTGGCATTTAGGTTTTGAGATGGTGCCGGGTGGCCCGGGTTTTGGTGGTGTAAGTATCATAGCCAATCATGTGCAAGGTGCAGTAAAAGCATATTCACTTCATAAGACTGCCAGCAGTTTCAATAGTTTGACGTTTCCAGCAGATACGCTGACAAGGACGGCGCTGAATAATTCTGACAGTAGTTGGGACTGGGGTGCATTAAATGTAAATGCATCAGGAAACGTATTTGACTATGGTTGGGGCCAATATAACTCCACTACGCATTATGTAGAAGGTGATTCATTATATATGCTGAGCGTAGGTAACGGCCCTAGTACCAAATATTATAAAATGACCATAAGCCACTACCACAGTTTCCCGCTTACTGATATCTATTATGCTTTTCGTATAGCAGAACTGGATGGCAGCAATGAAATACTGGATACGGTAAGAAGGACCGGCTACGAGAATAAAAACTTTGCTTATTACAATATTACTACCAATAGCGTACTGAACCGTGAACCGGATAGGAAAACATGGGATGTACTGTTTACAAGATATACAGAGTATATAGCTATGGGCCCGGGTCCTAAAGTGGCCTATCCTGTTGCAGGTGTCCTGTCTAACATAGGTGTTATGGTAGCAGAAGCACGCAAGATGGATGCTGATACCGTGAAATATCCATGGCGTACTTTCAATAAAAATATGAGTGAGATAGGCTCTGACTGGAAGGTTTTTAACAATACTACCTTCCAATATGAGTACGATACGGTAAGCTACTTTGTAAAAACAATCGTTGATACGGCCGTATACCAAATCAAGTTCAGCAAATTTGAAAGCGGTTCAGGCCCTGCGGGTACCGGCAAATTTGTATTTGCAAAGCGCATGGTTTCATTCCCCGCCAGCGTAGGCAACCTGTCTAAACATATAGCACGTCACAGCATAGTGCCGAACCCTGCCAGCAGCGAAACCAGTCTGGTGCTGGAATCGAACGAAGCAGTAGCTACTGCAAGGTTTATGGTAACAGACATCACCGGTAAAGTGATTGTAAATACAACAACATCGCTGCAAAAAGGCCTGAATGCACTGAACATAAATACCGGCAACTATGTGCCCGGTACCTATTTTGTAACCGTAAGCAATGGTGCATGGACCGTAGCAGAGAAACTGGTAGTACAGCATTAATAGATAAATGAAAAGCGGAGTTTGATTTATATAAAAAAAGTTCAGCCGCCTGAAATCAGGGTAGCTGAACTTTTTTAACAAAGACCTTAAGTATGTATCGCAGTATTTTACAAGTTGCCATTTTAGTATTGTTGAGTGTATGTGCCCAGGCACAAACACTGCGCTTTACGGTGCTTGAAAAAGAAAGCAGGCAACCTGTGGGGTTGGCTTTTATAAATGTATATGAATTGCCAAATAATGCTATTCAAAATACGGTACAAACAGATGTAAATGGTATTGCCGATGTGAAACCTGAAAAGTATCCATGCAGGGTGGAAATAGTGCTCCAGGGATATGAAAAATATTCTAAAGAATTTCTTACACCTCCTGTAAATACAACTCCTACCATTATACTGACGAAAAAATTCAGTTCATTGGATGAAGTAGTAGTAACGGGAGTGAGCCAGCCCGTAAAATTAAAAAATGCATTGTCGTCATATAGTGTGATACCGCGCTCGCTAATACAGGCGAGGGGTGCTGTAGCGCTAGACGAAGCATTGAAAAACCAGCTGAACATAAGTGTAGGCCAGGACCAGGTATTGGGGGGGACGATACAAATGCAGGGCATGGACGGTAACAAGGTTAAGATACTGATAGACGGTATGCCTGTAATAGGTAGAGAAGCCGGTAATATCAATCTCAACCAGATAAATATGAATAATGTAGATAGGATAGAAATTATTCAAGGGCCGATGAGCGTGGTATATGGTACAGATGCTGTGGGTGGCGTTATAAATGTGATAACGCGGAAAGAGCATAAAAAAATGGGTGCCCGCATCAATACCTATTACGAATCTATCGGTAAATATAACCTTGACGGAACGCTTACTTATCGTTTGGGAAACCGCAATCAGTTTACTTTGGGAGGTGGGAGAAATTATTTTGATGGGGCTGTACATACAGATATACCCATATATTCAGGTCAATATTCTTACCAGACGAAGCGAAGCTTCTATTTCAAACCTGTAGAGCAATACATTGGCAATGTGGCATATACCTATATTGCGCCATCACAATTTAAATTAGATTTTGCATCAGATTTATTGAAAGAGAAAATTACCAATAAAGGCAGCCTTAAGCAATGGAGCCCCTTTGGTGCCAGTGCCATAGATGATTTCTACTACACATCACGCGCTATTAACAGGGTAGGGTTACAGGGTAAAATTGGTAAAACAGGCAAGTGGCAGAGCCAAAGTAGCTATGCTCTTTACCATCGTATTCGTTCGAAAGTTGTTACTGATATGGTAACAATGGAAATGACACCTACGAAAAGTAAAGGTGACCAGGATACTACTCTTTTTCAAACAGTAACAACAAGGGGCAGTTATAATAATCATTGGGATAAGCTAAAATACACTGTAGGATATGATATAAATCTGGACTTTGGGAAAAGCTTGAAAGTAGATAGTGGTTTTGCAAAGCGTATGCAGGACTACGCGGTATATGCCAGCACATCGTATGCGTTTTTTAAAGATAAACTTACAGTACAGGGAGGATTGCGTGCCGCGAAAAATACTGTTTATAATGTGCCTTTGATACCAAGCCTAAACCTGCTATTTGCGCCGCTGAACAAATTGCAGCTGCGTGCATCTTATTCGGAAGGGTTCAGGGCTCCGTCTATCAAAGAGCTATACCTGCAATTCTACGATGTTAACCATGATATTACCGGTAATGAAGACCTGTCTCCGGAAAAAGGAAGGCATATGCAGCTGTCAGCATCGTATCAGGCATATGAAAAACAGGCTGACTATTTGCAATTTATTGTAACAGGTTTTTATAATGATGTTATTAATGGTATTGTTTTAGTTCCCCTGGAGCCAAATGACCCATTAAGCAACAAATATAAATACGACAACCTGTCCCGCCAGTCGAATGTGATAGGTAATGTGCAAATGGATGGTCAATGGAATAGTTTTCATTTGCAATTAGGATATTCATACCGTCATACTTTTGAACAAAAAGGACAGTATGATGCATTTAATGCTTCTGATGGTAATGCGATGCTGCAATATAGCTGGAGCAAGCCGGGATTAAATTTTAATCTCTTCTATAGATTTAGCGGGCCTCAAATAGCATTAATAACAGGTATAGATGGTAGTCCACTCTACAATGGAAACCAAAAAGCATTTGGAATAGCAGATGCTTCCATTCAAAAAAAGCTATTAAAGAATAAATTGCAGATAACAGCAGGCATGAAGAATATATTCAATCTGCAAAGAACAACTGTTTCTGGTATGACCGTTGTAAATGGAGCAGGATCTGCACATGGAAGTGGTACTGGCGGGAATGTGCTTATGCCGCGCAGTTTCTACACCTCTTTAAATCTGAGCATAGATTAATACTAACTGCTTTTAAAACTGAAATACCCGACCTTTGCGGGGTATGAAGAACCTTGCCTCGCTGAATAAGTATTTCGTCAAGTATAAGTGGCGGTTGCTTTTAGGCTTATTGTTCGTTTCTGTATCCAACCTTTTTGCTGTAGTATCGCCCGTAGTGGTGCGTAATGTGCTGGATAGTGTTCAGCAAAGTGTATCTATATACCATTTAATTAGTGATACCAAATTAGCGGGCGACTTGCGTTCACAGATATTTGATATGGTGCTGTGGAATGGCCTGCTATTGCTGGGGCTGGCGCTGGCACGTGGCGTATTCATGTTTTTTATGCGGCAAACCATCATTGTAATGTCTCGCCTGATAGAATATGACCAGAAGAATGAAATATACAGCCACTACCAGCAACTACATACCCAGTTTTATAAAACACATTTTACCGGCGACCTGATGAACCGCATAGCCGAAGATGTATCGCGCGTGCGGATGTACACCGGGCCATCGCTGATGTATGCTACCAACCTTATAGTGCTAACGGCAATGTGCGTATGGGGTATGGTACGTGTAAACCCTATGTTGACGCTGTATGTAGTAGCGCCACTGCCATTGCTGGCTATTGCCATTTACCTTGTCAATAGTATCATCTTCAGGAAAAGTGAAAAGATACAGGCACAGTTGAGTGCCTTGACAACTACTGCCCAGGAATCATATTCAGGTATACGTGTCATCAAATCATTTGTGCAGGAGCGAAATATGCTGCGCTTTTTTAACAATACATCTGAAGACTATCGTAAAAGTGCGGTCAACCTATCGCTGACAGAGGCATTTTATTTCCCGGCGATGAACTTATTTATAGGTTTGAGCATGCTAAGTACCGTACTGATAGGCGGCTACCTGGCTATAAAAGGTGAAATAACGGCGGGTAACATTGCAGAGTTTGTTATTTACATCAACCTGCTGATGTTTCCCATATCCAGCATCGGTTGGGTAGCATCTATGATGCAGCGGGCAGGGGCTTCACAAAAGCGCATAGATGAATTTCTGCATACAGAAACGGCCATAAGTAACAAGCCGGATGCTGTATCGAAAACCATAAAGGGTGAGATACGATTTAATAATGTAAGCTTTACATATCCGCATACGGGTATAGAAGCCCTGAAAAGTTTTGACTTGCACATAAAGGCAGGTGAGCGAATAGCTATCATAGGTAAAACAGGATCGGGCAAATCGACCCTGGCACATATGCTGCTGCGTATGTATGATGCGACCACCGGTTGTGTGCAGATAGATGGGCTGGATGTGAGCGATTATAACCTGCACAACCTGCGTTCGCAAATAGCGTATGCGCCACAGGAATCTTACCTGTTTTCAGATACTGTGTATAACAATATAAAATTTGGTAGGAGTGAGGCGAAAGAAGCAGAAGTGAAACAAGCAGCAAAGCTTGCCGACCTGCAGAAAGATATTGATATGCTGGCACAAGGATATGAAACGATAGTAGGTGAACGGGGCGTGATGCTCTCAGGCGGACAAAAGCAGCGTATGGTGCTGGCAAGGGCATTGCTGAAAAATAGCCCGATACTGTTGCTGGATGAATCTTTATCGGCAGTAGATACACAAACAGAGAAAACCATACTGGGCAACCTGAACGGTGCGTTAAAAGAAACTACTACCATCGTTATTACCCATCGCATATTTACCAGTTGGAACTTTGATAAGATACTGGTATTAGATAACGGGCAGATAGTCGAGGAGGGGACACATGAGGAACTGATAGCTGCTAATGGAAGATATGCTGCACTATACCGCCACCAGGTGGCGGATAATAATGAAAAATAAAAGAGGCCGATCGGCCTCTTTTATTTTATGCTTGAATATCGGTATTTAATGTCTCCCACAAAAGATCTTTTAGTTCTTGTATACCTTGGTTGGCAACCGCGGAAATATAAACGTGTGGTATTTCTTTGGGCAGTGTTTCAGATATAGCTGCTTTCAGCTCATCATCCAGCATATCGCTTTTACTGATGGCAATGATCATTTGCTTGTGCAGCAATTCCGGGTTGTATTGTTCCAGCTCATCGTACAGTACTTCAAATTCGCGTGCATGATCATCACTATCTGCCGGTATCAGGAATAATAACACAGAGTTACGTTCTATATGCCTGAGAAAGCGATGGCCTAAACCTTTACCTTCCGCAGCGCCTTCTATGATACCCGGAAGGTCGGCCATGCTGAAAGAACGGTTATCGCGATATTGCACCATACCCAACTGCGGCACCAGCGTAGTAAAGGCGTAGTTGGCTATCTTAGGCTTCGCCGCACTTACTACAGACAGCAGCGTAGACTTACCTGCATTGGGAAAACCCACCAGCCCAACATCGGCCAGTATTTTCAACTCCAGGTATTTCCACCCTTCCGAACCCATTTCGCCGGGTTGTGCATATTCTGGTGCCTGGTTGGTGGCTGTTGCAAAATTGCTATTGCCAAGTCCACCCCGGCCGCCTCTCATCCATATTACTTCCTGTCCGTCTTCCAGTATTTCTGCTTCTGTTTCGCCGGTTTCTTCGTCTTTGGCTATGGTGCCCAGGGGCACTTCTATAATAATATCCTGCCCGTTCTTGCCGGTGCAGTTGTCTTTACTACCTTTTTCTCCATCTTCTGCCAATACGTTCTTATAGTAACGCAGATGCAGTAATGTCCACAGTTGGGCATTGCCCTTGAGTATGATGTGGCCACCGCGTCCGCCATCGCCACCATCGGGGCCAGCCTGGGGATTGAATTTAGTACGGGCGAAATGACTACTACCTGCCCCTCCTTTACCGGAGCGGGCGAAAATGCGTATGTAATCAACAAAGTTTCCTTTCTCCACTATGCAGGTAACAAGTATTTATCTATCTCTTTAGAGAGCAGTTTGAAAGTTTCTTCTATGGTGCCGTCACCTTTCAGGCGTTCCAGTTTACCAAATGCATGGTAATGACCGGCCACAGGTTCGGTCTTGGCATGATATTCTTTGATGCGCTTAACGATAACTTCTTCGTTATCATCGCTGCGGCCGGATGTTTCACCACGGCCTATCAGTCGTTTCTTCAGGTCTTCTTCCGGAACTTCTAATGCCAACACCAGGTCTATCTGCGTATTCTTAAACTCAAGCAACTTATCCAATGCTTCGGCTTGTGCTTTTGTGCGTGGAAAACCATCGAAGATAAAACCACGTGCATCCGGTGTTTCGTCTATCTTAGAACTGATCATGCCGATAACCACTTCATCGGGTACCAGCAAGCCCTGGTCCATATATTTCTTAGCTTCTACACCCAATGGTGTTTGCCTGCTTACTTCATCGCGCAGCAGGTCGCCGGTAGATATATGTTGTAATTGATACGTCGTAGTAATGTTGGCAGATTGCGTGCCCTTACCACTACCCGGAGGGCCGAACAATATAAGATTGAACATAATTTGTAATAATGTTATAACGTCACAAAAATAAGTATCCCTTTCAATAAGCAGTGGAAAACTATACTATAATAGCAAAATAAGCCTTGTATCGAGGTTATATTTCCCTTAAAACCTATGTTGTGATACAAAATCAACGTGCCAGCAGCAGTTTTTTGATGTCATTGCCTACTTCTTTATACTGCCCTGCTTCCATTCCATCTATGGTTTGCATACCTATGCTATAGCGTACCAACCGTAAAGTAGGAAAGCCAACTGCTGCTGTCATTTTTCTTACCTGCCTGTTTTTGCCTTCTGTAAGTGTCAGCGATAACCATGAGGTAGGTATATTCTTACGATAACGTATAGGTGGGTTCCTTTCCGGCAAAACAGGTTCATCTATCTTTTTAGCAATGGCCGGTTTGGTGTTATACAGTTTGCCATTCACATTGATGGTAACACCATTACTGAGTTGTGCAATCGCTTCGTTCGTTATGTTACCATCTACCTGCACATAGTATGTACGCCTGTGTGCAAACTTAGGTTCCAGTAATTGATGCGTTAATGCTTTATCGTTGGTAAGCAATAGTAAACCTTCGCTATCATAATCGAGCCTGCCAACCGGATAAATATCTTTTGATAAAGACGATAAATAGTGGGCAAGTGTTTTTTTATCACCTTCGGCAGAGAACTGTGATAACACTTCATAAGGTTTATAAAAGATGTAGTAACGTAACATGGCTTTTATATAAGGCTCTGAAAGTTGCTGCTGCAAAGACTTTCAAAGGTATACATAAAAAAGCCCGGCAGGTGTTGTGGACCTCCGGGCTCTATAAGGATGGGTTAGTAAGTACAATCCTTACACAATATTAAAAAGAATTTTTACGACTAAAAAAAATTATTGCAATTTTTTTTGAAGTTTTTTACGCGCTGTTGAAAAGATGTTGACAACCTAAAGAGGAATAGAGCAAACACATGGTATGAAAGGTTACCAATCTTTCTCCACTTTTACGGGAATACCTTTTGCTTTCTTATGCTTGTCCTGTAGTTTTTTCTCTTCTTGCTGCAATGCATTCAACAATTGTTCTGCCTGCTTTTCAGTAAGCTTGCTTGGTTGTGATTGCGGCTTTTGCTGTTCGTCTTTTTTATCCTTATTGTCCTTGTTGTTTTTATCTTGCTGTTCGTCTTGCTTATCCTTGTTATCCTTTTCGTCTTTATCTTCTTTGTTCTTGTCTTTGTTTTTATCCTTCTTATTCTTGTCTTTACCACCACCGCCATTCTTCTTCAGCATTTGCTGTGCATAGCTCAGGTTATACTTCGCATCGGCATCCTGCGGATTATTGCGCAGTGTTTTTTTATAAGCATCTATAGCTTCTTCCCACTTCTGTTCTGCCATGTAGGTATTGCCTATATTATAATCGGCTGCCGCCTTACCATTCTTATCCTGTTCCAGGCGGGCAGAATTGCTGAGCACTTTACGGGCAGCATCATATTGCTTTTGCTGCAGCAATGCATTACCCAGGTTGAACATACCGGGTATATTGGTAGAATCTTTTGACAGTGCTTTAAGATAATTATCTGATGCCTGCTTATACTGCTTTTGTTCGTACAGCTTATTACCTTCTGCTACCAGTTTCCTGGTTTGTGCAAAAGCTACCTGTGTCATCAGCATGCATACCAATATATATATGGCCCTTATCTTCTTCATGATGTCTTCGTATTCATTTTCATATTAGCACCACGCAACAGCCATTCTACTACCAGCAGTATAAAGCCTGCCAGCAGGAAGTATTGGAAGTAACTTTTATAATCAGTAAACAATACGGCGCCAAGATTCTTCTGCTCCATACCATCTATTTCATCTGCCAGTTTATTTGCAGCATCATCTGTATTGCGTAGCAGTGTATAGCTACCCCTGCCCGCCGCAGCAATGTTGCGCAATTCTTCTTCATTCAGTTTGCTTACTACCGGGTTCCCATTCTCATCCATCTTTACACTTTTAGTTTCAGGGTCTACCAGCGTAGCGCCTTGCGGAGAACCGATACCTACCGTATGTATGATAACCCCGGCATCCGCAGCAGCCTTTGCCTGTTCCAGTGCTTTCTCATCATGGTCTTCACCATCAGATATTACGATAAGTGACTTGTATTTACGTTCCTTTTGAGAGAAGGACTGCATGGAAAGATCGATAGCCTCGCTGATGACCGTACCTTGGGTAGGTACTACTGATGGTGTTACATTTTGCAGCATCATCTTCATGGCACTATAGTCAACTGTAAGTGGCACCTGCAGGTAAGCACGGCCGGCAAATACTACCAATGCTACACGGTCGTTCTGCATTTTATCCATCATGCGCATTACCAGTTGCTTGGCACGCGTAAGCCTGTCTGGCTGAATATCTTGGGCCAGCATACTTTTACTCACATCCAATGCTACGATCACATCCACACCTTTGCGCTGTACATTTTCTGTTTTAGCGCCCATCTGCAAATTGGCCCAGCCGATAATGATAACTGCCAGCGCAATAGCAGCCAATATAAATTTGAGTGTTGTACGGCCCGGTATCCAACCCAACAATTGGGTACTGATGAGCCTTTCATCACCGAGCTTCTTCAGCTTATTACGGCGCCAGTAGAGCATGGCTATAAATAAGACAACCAGCAGCGGTAAAATGCCGAGTGCCAGTAAATGCGATATGTGTTGAAACCGTAGCATGAAATATGTGCAAACGCAAATTTAATCGGCGTGTACTATTAATAAAGATATGCGCAGTGTTTTTAATTTTCTTTAACAGAGATTAGCGTTGTTTGTAATGTAAGCAGATGCGCCTATAAAATCCATAAAGTGAAAGGGACAAATAAATTAGCTTTGCATCCATGCAAGATTACCTGAAGGGACTTAATGAAAAACAAAAGGAAGCCGTAGAACACCTGGACGGCCCCCTGATGATAGTGGCCGGCGCCGGCAGTGGTAAAACTAAGGTGTTGACTACCCGCATTGCCCACCTGATGCAGCATGGTGTGGATGCATTTAACATACTGGCGCTGACCTTTACCAATAAGGCAGCTGCGGAGATGAAAGAGCGTATTGAAAAGATACTGGGCAATTCGGAAGCACGAAATTTATATATAGGAACCTTCCACTCTGTATTTGCACGTATACTGCGTGCCGAAGCTAATAAGCTGGGATATCCCAACAACTTTACCATATACGATAGTGATGATGCAAAGAGCGTAGTAAAGAGCATCGTATCGGATATGAACCTGGACGATAAGCACTATAAGCCAGCGTATGTATACAACCGTATATCGGCAGCGAAGAACGGCCTGATAGACCCGCGTGCTTACAAGCAGGATACCTTTATACAGCAGGAAGATGCCCGCAGCAACCGACCCCTGCTGGGAGATATTTATGAAGCGTATGCCATGCGTTGTTTCCGCAATGGTGCTATGGACTTCGACGATCTGCTATTTAAGATGTATGAATTGCTGGTACGTTTTCCCGAAGTACTGGCAAAATACCAGCACCGTTTTCACTATATATTGATAGATGAGTACCAGGATACCAACGTAGCGCAGTACCAGATCATAAAAATGCTGGGTGCCGTGCATGAGAATATATGTGTGGTAGGTGATGATGCGCAGAGTATCTACTCCTTTCGCGGTGCTACAGTGCAGAACATACTTCAGTTTGAAGAAGACTACGATGATGTGAAGGTGGTGAAGCTGGAACAGAACTATCGCAGTACACAATCGATACTGAATGTGGCCAATGAGGTGATAGCTAATAATAAGAACCAGATAAAGAAAGAGCTGTGGACAGATAACACAGCAGGCGAGAAGATAACACTGGTGCGCACGCAAACGGATAATGATGAAGGTAGATTTGTGGCTGATGCCATTACGGAGATGAAACTGCGTAACCACTATGCGAATAAAGACTTTGTAATACTATATCGTACCAATGCACAGAGCCGTTCTTTCGAGGAAAGCCTGAGACGTATG
>DASWWE010000053.1:0-44425 GCA_036406055.1 Flavipsychrobacter sp.
ACAGGGGGTAAGCAAGGGTAAAGCCATGCGTTATGGTACAAAATTCGTAAAGCTGATAAAGCAATACGTAGAAGACAATAACATAGAAAGGCCGGATGATTTTGTGATGAAGAGCGTGGTGAACAAGAGCGGTATGAAGGTCTTCATCATTCAGAATATAGATAAGAAGATACCGCTGGAAACCATAGCCCGCAATAAAGACCTGAGCCTGCAAGACCTGTTGGTGGAGATGGAAACTATTGTAGCCAGCGGCACCAAGCTGAACTTGGACTATTGCCTGGAGCAGGAACTGGATGAGTACGAACAGGAAGACATCTTCGACTTCTTCCGTGGCAGCCACGATGACGACCTGGATAGCGCTTACGAAGAGTTTAAAGACAGGGATGTGACCATAGAGCAACTGCAGATGATGCGCATCAAGTTTATGAGCGAATACGCTAACTAATAAGAAGATAACCACTGTAAACCGTAGCTTTTAGCTACGGTTTATTTATTTTAGCCCCCATACAACCTTGCCTGATGAAAAAACTGTCAGCAGCTTTATTGTTATTATCGGCTATACCGGCAACAGCACAGCAGTATGGCTTTTCAAACAAGCATGCCCGTGTGGTGGAACGCGATGTAAGCACCGACGCTTCCGGCCGCGAATGGTTCAATATCCATTTTCAAACCACGTATATATACCAGTACAAGCCTTCATTTGCCAGCGCTTATGCAGATACCAACAGCCTGACCAGTGCGGAGGCCAACGCCAATTCGCTGACGGCTACCCTTTACCTGGGTGCGCGCCTGTGGAAGGGTGCAGAGATATACCTGAACCCCGAACTGGCCGGTGGTAGCGGCCTGAGCCGTGCAGTAGGCATGGGTGGCTCCTCCAACGGGGAAACCTTTCGTATAGGCACTGCTGCCCCTACGCTATACCTGGCAAGGGGCTATTTCAGGCAGACCTTTGAGCTGCGTAATAAACATGCCCGTAAGATGGGTGTACTTAATACACAGGAAGTAGAAAGCGGCCAAAACCAGTTGGCAGGTTATGAGCCTAAGAACTACCTTCGCTTTTACATAGGTAAGCTATCACTTACTGACCTGTTTGATAACAACCGGTATAGCAACAGCCCGCGTACACAGTTCATGAACTGGGCACTGATGAACAATGGCGCCTGGGATTTTGCCGCCAATGCCCGTGGCTATACCTATTCCTTTGTCACTGAGCTACAGCTGGGTAAGATGAACTATAAGGTGGCCGCTGCTGCCCTACCCCTTACCGCCAATGGCCCCGACCTGAATACCGACTTTGGTGAGGCCATATCTGCCAATGCAGAGATCAGCAGGGCGATAACCATTAAGAAGCGCCCCGGCAACATACGCCTGCTGGGCTATTACAACAAGGCCAATATGGGCAATTACCAAAAGGCTGTACTTATGACCTACGGGGTAATTCGCCCTGATATAAACCTGGTTCAGCAGGCCGGTAACAGCAAGTACGGCTTCGGGCTGAACTATGACCAGGAGCTGAGCAATACCTTCGGTGTCTTTGCCCGCGTAGGCTGGAATGATGGCCAAAACCAAACCTGGTGCTTTACCGAGATAGACCAGACGCTATCGCTGGGGCTGAGCGCCAATGGCAGCAAATGGAGGCGCCCTAACGATAACATAGGCCTGGCCTTTGTGGTCAACGGCCTTTCGAAAGAGCACCAAAGCTACCTCGCTAATGGCGGGATGGGCTTTATGCTGGGCGATGGCCGCCTGAAGTATGCGCCTGAATTCATTGGCGAGTTCTATTATAGCTTCAAACCTTTGAATGCAGGCATCTGGTTTAGCGGCGATTACCAGTTTTGCGCCAACCCCGGATATAACAGCGCCCGTGGGCCGGTACATATCTTCTCGGCCAGGCTGCATGTAGCGCTTTAAGCACCTTACTTATAATGTAAAGAGGTTGCCCATGGGCAACCTCTTGTTGTATATCTTAAGCCGGGCCTTGTGGCTGTGGGGGCTGTTGCTCCCTGCCGCCACCCTGCTGAGGTGGCTTGGGCCCTTGTGGCCTGTTGCCCTGCGGACGCGGCGGACGAGGATTGTTTCCACCCTGTGCCGGGTTGTTTCCCTGTTGTTTCTCGCCGGCATTTTGTGGTGGGCGATTACTTCCACCTTGTTGCGGGCGGTTGCCTTGCGGGCGTTGTTCCCTGTTGCCACCACCTTGTTGCTGCGGACGACCCTCAGTATTTTGTTGCGGTTTGTTGCCGCCTTGCTGTTGCGGACGTGGTGCGCCACCCTGTTGCTGTGGCTTGCCCCCTGCATTTTGCTGCGGACGGTTGCCACCCTGCTGTTGCGGGCGTGGTGCACCACCTTGCGGGCGACCTTCATTTTGTTGCGGTTTGTTTCCGCCTTGCGGACGGCCACCGGCTTGCTGGCCACCTCTATTATCCGGACGGTTGCCCTGCGGACGGTCGCCACGCTGTTGCTGTGGTTTGCCGTCGCCTTTCTGGCCGCCGCCTTTTTGTTTCTTTTTGTTTCCTTTTTCCAGCGCCTTTAGGGTTATCTGCCCTACATCGTTCACAAAGCCTACATCCACTTTTACGGCCGCCTTCGGTGTGCTCACCTCCAGTTCCACCGGTTGCAGCTCTTCGGGTTTTTCGCCGTTTTTGTTGGCACGCAGTATTTCGTTAACGCGGGTAATGCTCAGCGGGTACTGCTTATTGCTATCGCTGAAGCTATACCACATCAGGCTTTTGAAGATATCGCGTTTCTGGAGCGTAGCCCTGCCTTTTGCTGTTTCCAGCACCTCGGCACTATCAGGAAATACGCGCAGCGCATCCATATAGGTATCCAGCTCGTAATTGAGACAGCATTTCAGACGGCCGCACTGGCCACTCAGTTTTGTCTGGTTGATAGACAAATTCTGATACCTGGCCGCAGTGGTATTCACGCTCTTGAAATCGGTAAGCCAGGTGCTGCAACATAACTCGCGTCCGCAGCTACCTATACCGCCCACTTTGCCGCTTTCCTGGCGGGCACCTATCTGCTTCATTTCTACCCGCACCTTAAAGTCGCCGGCATATACTTTGATCAGTTCGCGGAAATCGACACGCGCATCGGCCGTGTAGAAGAAAGTAGCCTTTTTACCATCGCTTTGCAACTCTACCTCGCAGAGCTTCATTTCGAGGCCCAGGGTACGCGCAGCCGCGCGAGAACGTGTCAGCAGTTCGCCTTCACGTTGCTTATTCTTATTATGCAGCTCGATGTCTTCATCGGTTGCCTTGCGTAATACCCGTTTTATTTCCTGGTTTTCAGAAACACCGTATTTCTTCATCTGCAGCTTTACCAGCTCTCCGGTAAGGCTTACTTCGCCCACATCAAAGCCACCTACCCCTTCTACGGCTATCAGGTCGCCTTTATCGAGTATATGATGACTATTATTACGGTAAAAATCTTTCCTGCTACCTTTATTGAAACTTACTTCTATTACCGGGTAAGGTTTCGCACTATCGTGCAGGGGCAGTGCGCTGAGCCAATCAAAAACATTCATCCGGTTGCATCCGCCACTACTACATCCTCCGTTTCCTTTGCATCCCGATGGTTTTCCGTTAGCGCCTGTCCCACAGTTGCCACATCCCATTTATATATATAATTTATGTTGACTGCAGTTTGCCGTGTACACCTCTCATTTTGTTTCCGATTGTTTCCGTTTTTCACAGAAACAAAGGGATTTTAACCTATCGCCACGGTACCGGTTTCCTGCATGGTTTTGCGAAAATAACTTTTTTTATTGATGGTTTAGCTGTCTATCATAGCATTAGGGTAACATATAAACATATTACCCACACGGATAGCAGCACCGTCTATAACAAATATACGTAAAATAAGCCACAAATAGCATCTCCACCTACTCTATCTCCTTTATAGCCACCACATTATACAATGCCGGACCATTCTCCACCGTATAATGCAGGTTCTGAGCAGTCAGCTTTACTTTCTTGCTCTCAAACTTCTTCAGATCCATCACATCGCTTTTCAGCACATAGGCATTGCCCTCTGCCGTGGAAATAGTGTGCGTGCCATACTGGTAGGTAGTCATCCCCTGCTGCTGTAAGGTGCCCCTGACGGTGATACAATCGCCTTTGCATTCTACAAAAGGCGTAGCGGCTTTCCTGTTGCAGGCAGAAAAAGCTGCTATACCAAGAAGCGATGTGAATACGATAATGAGTAAACGCATGGTGTAAATTTTACCATACAAATATATCGTTATGCGCGGGGAAAGACTACACCGGCAGCGCCCTACCCTGTATAGCATATACCAGCCTTACCGATAAGGCATGTAACTGCGTTTTACTGTGCGCATTACGCTCTATATGGTAGATGGTCTTTGATATTTCTTCGGTCATTTGCTGCATGGCCTCGAAGGTGAGTTTCATGCCTGCCAGCTTTTGGGCAAACTGGGCTTCATCGGGCGGTAGTGCAGGTGGCACCTGCGGCAGGTAGCGGCAACGGATGGCATTTTCAAGCAGGCTGATGACATAGTGCAGGAAATTCTTTTGCTGCTCGCGGCCGGCCTTGCTCCAGTCGTCGGCAAACTTGGCGATGGCAATACCATTATTGGTAAACAGCGCATTGAACCAATTGCGCACATCGGCAAACAGGTCGTTTTGCGTATGCTGTACCAGGCGCAGGGCCTCTGTAAAACTGCCACCGGACATATGGCCTATCTGTGCGGCATTCTTATCATCGGTAATGCGGCGCTGCACTAATACATCGGCAATATCGGTAGCCGATATGGGTGCCAGCCTAACAATCTGCGTGCGTGAAAGGATAGTAGGCAGGATATCTTCCGTAGCCTCGGCCACAAATATCATCAGTGTATCGGCTGGTGGTTCTTCAATCAGTTTCAGCAGGATGTTGCCTTCCTTGCCCAGGTATTCAGGCCGCCAGATAAGCTGCACCTTCTTCCCGCCTTCATACGATTTCAGGTTGAGCTGCTCTATCATCTCCCGGCATTCTTCAGCCGTCAGGTTGCCCTGCTTGTTTTCTGCATTTATGAACTGCAGCCAATCATAAGTAGTGCCGTAAGGCGTTTGGCCCACAAACTCACGAAAGTCGTTCATATAATACTTGCTCATCGCCTTAGTGCCTGGTTTGGGCGGGATGGATGGGAAGCTGATGTGCAGGTCGGCATGTTCCAGCTTTTCCACCTTACCGCAACTGGCACAAGTGCCGCAGGCATCAGTAGCCGTGCGGTTTTCGCAAAAGATATACTTGGCCAGCGCCAGTGCCAATGGCAAGCCACCAGTACCCTCGTGCCCTGCCAGCAGCAGTGCGTGGGGAAAATGACCGCTATTGAACATATGGAGCAGCCCCTGCTTGGCTGCCTGCTGACCTACTACCTGCGATAACTGCATGCGATGATAAACTGTGAGGGATCAAAAGTAATGAGAAAATAGCTACCGAAACCGGAAGATGTGTAAGGGTGAGAGCAGAGTGATTTTTTGTTAATGATTTGGAAGACAGAACTTTTTCATTATATCTTTGTGATATCAAAATAATATCAAAAAGGAATTAACCAAAAACTACGCAATATGGAAAAAGTGATCAAACCCGTAAATGGCTATTTAGCATTAATCGTATCGATAGTGTTAATAGCAGCTGCCATCCTCATGTTCTCCCAGATACCAGTAATGCCGCTGATGGGCATACCTGCGAGTATATGCACCTTTGTAGCCTTCTTTATATGGAAAGGCCTGCTGATCATACAACCGAACCATGCCCGTGTGCTGAACTTTTTTGGTAAATATGTAGGCAGCGTAAAAGACAACGGCCTGTTTTTCGTGAACCCGTTATATGCTACCATCAAAGTATCGCAAAGGGCATCGAACCTGGCTACCCCTACCCTGAAGGTGAACGACAAAATGGGTAACCCGATAGAAATAGCATCGGTAATAGTATGGCAGGTAGAAGATACCTATAAAGCCTCTTATGAAGTGACCGACTATGTATCGTATATTAAAACACAGAGCGAGGCGGCACTGCGTAACCTGGCCACCAGCTTTTCTTACGACAATATAGAAGACGAAACCGCTACCATCACCCTGCGCGATGGCGGACAAAAAGTAAATGAACTGCTGGAAAGAGAACTGAACGAGCGCCTGTCGTCATCGGGTATTGTTATAAAAGAAGCACGCATCAGCCACCTGGCCTATGCACAGGAAATAGCCGGTGCCATGCTGCAACGCCAGCAGGCTACAGCCATAGTAGCAGCACGCTATAAGATAGTAGAAGGTGCGGTAGGCATGGTGGAAATGGCACTGGAACACTTGAGCAAGAAAAACATAGTAGAGCTGGACGAAGAGAAGAAAGCAACGATGGTGAGCAACCTGATGGTGGTGCTGTGTGGCGAGCGCGGTGCACAACCCGTACTGAATACCGGTTCTTTATACCAATAAACTAATGCACTGTGGCTAAGAAAAGCTTTGTACTACGGATAGATGAGGATACATTCAAAGCCATTGAGAAATGGGCTGCGGATGAATTTCGCAGTGCCAACGGGCAACTGGAGTATATCATACACAAAGCACTGAAAGAGGCCGGGCGAAAGAAGGAAGAAAAGAAGAATGACAAGCCGGAGGATACGGAAGCATAGCACACATGGCAGCATTATAAAGTAAAAGCAGGTAATTACTTACCTGCTTTTTATATGTAGTACCCTTTGCTCGAAATCCATAGGTTCTGGCAGCGGGTTTTCATATGGCTTGAAATGCTGTATCAATTCTGCGGTATGCACATCGCTACGCTGTGTTGTAAAATTGAAATGAACAAAAGTACTCCACAAGATAGATTTCAGCTGTGTTTTGTCCTTGTTCCACATCATCATTTCTACCTGTATATCCTTATCGCGCAGGGCCAGGATGGTGGATTGGATCACTACGGTTTCCATCAGCATGGCAGGCTTCAGGTACACTATCTGATTCTGCCCCACTACCCAGCTTTTACCATGTTGTTTGGCATACAGGTATATGTTGAAGTGGTGATGCTTGGCAAGATGGTCTTCACGGGCATTGATGAAGTAATCGAGATAGCGGGAGTTGTTGAGGTGATTGAAGGGATCGCAATCGGGAAAGCGGATGAGATAGCTGCTTTCAAAAACTTTGGTATCGCTCATACTATAATGATTGAGTACCAAATGTATGAAAATAGTAAAGGCTGCCAATTGGCAGCCTTTACTATTGTAAGATAGCATTAAACTATGAGTTTGCTTCTTCTGTACCTTCAGTAGCAGGTGTTTCGTTAACCTGAGGAACTGCAGGCGCTTCTTCGATAACAGGTGCTGTAGTTTCAGCAGCAGTTGTTTCAGCTTTTTTAGGAGCTGCGGTACCGCTACGACGGCTACGGCGTGTTTTCTTAGCTGCACCTTCGTTGCTTTCTTTCTTGTAGATCTCGTTGAAGTCAACCAGTTCTATCATTGCCATATCAGCAGCATCACCCATACGGCGAGGCAGTTTGATGATACGAGTGTAACCACCGGGACGGTTAGCTATTTTATCGCCAATAACGCCGAACAATTCTTTTATTGATTCTTTGTCTTGCAGATAGCTGAACACTACACGACGGTTGTGCATTGTATCTTCTTTACCACGTGTAAGCAGGGGCTCAACGTAAACGCGCAGTGATTTAGCTTTAGCTAAAGTAGTAACGATACGTTTGTGCTCGATAAGCTGGCTGGCAAGGTTAGAAAGTAATGCCTTGCGGTGTGAGGCTGTACGGCCTAAGTTTTTGATTTTGTCTCCGTGACGCATGACTGTTGTTGTTTAATTCCCTCATACCGTAGTCAAGGTATATGAGGTACTTGTTAAGTAAAAAAATAAAAGGTCAAAGACTAAAACAGGTTTAACCTTTGACCTTTTGAGTGAAAATTAATCGTTGCTGCGGTGAAACTTGCTGATATCCATACCGAAGTGCAAGCCGCGCTCGCCCAGTACCTGTTCAATTTCAGACAGAGATTTCTGACCGAAGTTGCGGAATTTCATCAGTTCTTCCTGTGTGTATTGTACCAGCTCGCTCAGAGAGTTGATCTTAGCAGCTTTCAGGCAGTTGAATGCACGTACAGAAAGTTCCAGATCTTCAAGCGGTGTGTTCAATACTTTGCGCAGTTGAAGTGTTTCTTCATCTACTACTGCTTCTTTTTCTTCACGTTTGGTATCCAGAGAGATGTTTTCATCTGTGATGATCATCAGGTGCTGGATAAGGATGCGTGAAGCTTCTTTTACAGCCTCTTCAGGATGGATGGTACCATCTGTAGCGATTTCCATTATCAGTTTCTCGAAATCCGTACGTTGTTCCACACGGGTATTTTCGATGCTGTATTTTACGTTTTTGATCGGCGTGTAAATAGAATCGATCGCTATTACACCCAGTGGTGCATCTGGCTGACGGTTTTCATCAGAAGGAACGTAACCACGGCCTTTGCCGATGAACAATTCTATCTGGAAAGTAGTACCGGCATCCATTGTGCATATAACCAGCTCGGGGTTCATCACCTCGAAGTTAGGCAGTGCCTCGCCAATCATACCTGCGGTAAATGTTTCCTGGCCTTTGATAGTCAGTTCTACCCTATCAGAAGTCACATCACCTTCTACTGCTTTTTTCAGGCGCACCTGTTTCAGATTCAGGATGATTTCAGTCACATCTTCCAACACACCTTTGATAGTAGCGAATTCATGGTCTGCACCGGCTATTTTGATAGCAGTGATGGCATATCCTTCAAGAGAAGACAGCAATACGCGGCGCAATGCATTACCAATGGTAACACCGTAACCGGGTTCCAACGGACGGAATTCAAACTGGGCTTCAAAGTCTGTAGCTTTCTGAAGAACAATTTTATCCGGTTTCTGGAAATTCAATATGGCCATATTGAGATTTGTTTTTTAAAAAATTGAGTATTTGTATCAAGTAGCAAAGTAGAAAGGTGGTCTTTCTACTTTGCTACTAAAGATATTTATTATTATTTAGAGTACAATTCAACTATCAGTTGCTCTTTGATATTTTCCGGAACGCTATCACGCTCTGGATGAGCAATGTATGTACCCTTCATGTCTTTCTCGCTCCAGTCCATCCAGCTGATTTTCGGGTTTTTGCCACGCATCAGGCTGGTAACTGTAGTGTTTACTTTGCTCTTAGGCTTCAGCTCGATGATATCACCGGCTTTCAGTTGGTAAGACGGGATGTTTACGATTTCGCCATTTACCATTATATGCTTGTGAGAAACCAGCTGACGGGCTGCAGGACGCGTAGGGGCAATACCCAGACGGTAAACTGCGTTGTCAAGACGAGCTTCCAGCAGTTTGATAAGGTTTTCACCGGTCGCACCCTTCAGGCGAGAAGCTTCTACGTACGTGTTGCGGAATTGTTTTTCCAGAACACCGTAAGTGTACTTTGCTTTTTGTTTTTCCTTCAGCTGTATAGCATACTCACTGGCAGCTTTGCGCTTGCGAGAGCCACCGTGCTGACCAGGAGGGTTGCTGTTTTTACCCAGGTTTTTGCCTGAGCCTAAAATTGGTTCGCCGAATATGCGGCAGATTCTGTTCTTTGGTCCTGTATAACGTGCCATTTTCGATTTTTATTTACCTGTTTCGTCTCATTTAAAATCGTAAATCCCGATACGAAACAGCTTATTTATGATTAATGATTTGAACTTGTCGATTTTACTATTATACCCTACGTTTTTTAGGAGGGCGGCAACCATTGTGCGGCAGTGGAGTGATATCCTTGATAGATACAACCTCGATACCTACAGCAGCCAGGGCGCGGATAGCACCTTCACGGCCAGAGCCAGGTCCTTTCACGAAAACATCCACTTTCTTCAGGCCTGCATCTGCTGCTACTTTACCACAGTCTTGAGATGCCATTTGTGCGGCGTATGGAGTGTTCTTTTTAGAACCACGGAAACCCATTTTACCGGCTGAAGACCAAGAGATAACCTGGCCTTGCTTGTTAGTGATACTAACAATGATGTTGTTGAACGTAGCGCTGATGTGCACATCTCCGTGCGCATCTACTTTTACTATGCGCTTTTTAGCAGCGGTCTTTGCAGACGATTGTCCTTTTGCCATTTTGCTTTTAAATAAAGGTAGTCGTTATAAAATATGTAGGCCGGTATTATGCGGCCCGGTACCATTCCTCCCTGTCGCAGCTCAACAGATCCGGCAATGGCCCTAAGATTATTTCTTAGCTGCTTTCTTTTTACCTGCAACGGTTTTACGCTTACCTTTACGGGTACGGCTGTTAGTACGTGTACGTTGGCCACGCAAAGGCAAACCTTTACGGTGACGCAGGCCACGGTAACAAGCGATATCCATCAGGCGTTTGATGTTCATCTGAACTTCAGAGCGCAGTTGGCCTTCCACTTTAAACTCACCGGTGATAATGTTACGGATGGCAGCTTGCTCATCATCGTTCCACTCCATTGCTTTCTTATCGAAATCTATACCTGATTTTGTCAGGATATATTGAGCAGTGCTACGGCCAATACCGTAGATGTAAGTGAGGGCTATCTCACCACGTTTGTTTTTCGGAAGGTCAACACCAGCTATACGAGCCATGTATGATATAAATTTTAAATACTAATTACTAAATTCAAATTATCCCTGACGTTGCTTAAAACGAGGGTTCTTTTTGTTGATAACGAAAAGTTTACCTTTACGGCGAACGATTTTACAATCGGCACTACGCTTTTTGATAGCAGCTCTAACCTTCATGACTGGTTGGTTATTTTTAAATTGTTATTTATACCTATAAATGATACGGCCCCTGCTAAGATCGTACGGACTCATTTCCACACCTACTTTATCGCCGGGCAGAATACGGATGTAGTGCATACGCATTTTGCCAGATATTGTTGCCAGTATTTCGTGTCCGTTTTCAAGACGTACGCGGAACATTGCATTAGACAGTGCCTCCACGATTACCCCGTCCTGTTTGATCAAAGACTGTTTAGCCATATTAAAAAGGACTGCAAAGGTAAAGAAAACTTTTATTTTATAACAAATTTCATCCGAAAAAATTGAATAAATCGGGAATATCTGATATAAATACCCTGCAATACGGCTTTGTAGCGGTATATGATAGTACTATTTAATGACTTCTGCAGTAGCTGTCTTCAGGCTATAGGCCCAATTTAGCAGGCTGGGGTACTGCTCGTCAATGAGATCGTGCGGCAGCACAAATGGTTGGTGCTTGGTAGTAAGGAACACTGTGTGCATTGCCATGCGCTTACCAAATTCCATATCGCTAACGCTGTTACCCACCATCACGCTGCGTTTATAATCTATCAGCGGAAAATCTTCGCGTGCCTGTATGGCCATGCCGGTATTGGGCTTGCGGTTATGGTCGTTATCATCCACAGCAGTGCAGGCGTAAATCTTATCGATACGGCCACCGGCTTTAGCAATGGCTTCAGTCATCATTTCATTAATATCGCGGAGGGCATCTTTTGACATTACGCCTTTGCCTACGCCTCTTTGATTGGTCACCACCACTATATTTCCAAAAACCTCGTTGAGGGTTGCCAGTGCCTGCAGGGCACCATTGCAAAAGATAAACTCACTGGTGCTGGTAACGTAAGACCCTACTATTTCTTCGTTTATTACACCGTCCCTGTCCAGGAACAGGGTCCATGATTTGTCTACAGGTGCCTGGATGTTGAATGCGCTCATCGTCTCTACTTTTTAAATAACTTCTCTTCTACCAGCTGGCACATGATGTGGCCTATGGTTATATGCGATTCCTGTATCCTTGGGGTGTCATTGCTTGGCACATTCAGCAGGTGATCGCAAAGGCCTTTCATTTTACCACCCGTTTCTCCAGTAAATCCTACAGTAATCATACCAATTTCTTTAGCCACCTGTAATGCATTTGTAATATTGGCTGAATTGCCGGAGGTGCTGAGCCCTATAAGTACATCACCAGGCTTGCCTATACCTTTCACTATCCTGCTGTAAATCAATTCATAACCATAATCATTGCCCACAGCGGTGATGTAAGAAGTATTGCAATGCAGGGCTTCTGACGGCAGCGGGTCTCTATCTGTATAAAAACGGCCGCTAAATTCGGCAGAAAGGTGTTGTGCATCGGCTGCACTGCCACCGTTGCCACAGAATAAAACCTTATTACCATTGGAAAATGCGGTAACCAGCTTTTCTACAACTAATTCAATTTCAGCTATTAGGGCAGGTGATTGAATGATATTTTGCTTGACGGCTATAGATTGCTTAAGGATATCAATAATCTGTTGTTGCATATAGCCCAAAAATACAACAGCGCACGATATGATACGTGCGCTGTGCAAAAAATGATATAGCGGGTTAAATATTATTTATATAACCAACATGGCATCGCCATAGCTAAAGAAGCGGTATTTTTCTTTGATGGCCGTTTGGTAAGCTTCCATTGTCAGTTCGTAGCCGGCAAAAGCACACACCATAATCAGCAGGCTTGTTTTAGGCAAATGGAAATTGGTAACCAATGCGTTAGCTATTGAAAAATCGTAAGGTGGGTGGATGAACAAGTTAGTCCAGCCTTCTTCAGCCTTCAGCAGGCCTTGTGCCGTAACGGAGCTTTCCAGTGCGCGCATGGTAGTAGTGCCTACCGAGCAGATGCGTTTATGCTCCAGTTTGGCCTTGTTTACAATTTTGGTAGCAAACTCATCTACGCGGAAGTATTCTGCATCCATTTTATGCTTGGAAAGGTCTTCTACCTCGATGGGGCGGAAAGTACCCAATCCTGTGTGCAGCGTGGCTTCTGCAAAATTTACGCCGTTTATTTCCAGGCGTTTGATAAGTTCTTTACTGAAGTGCAAACCGGCAGTTGGGGCTGCTACAGCACCTTCGTATTTTGCATATACGGTTTGGTAACGCTCTTTATCTTCCTCTTCAGGCTTGCGCTTAATGTATTTGGGTAGCGGGGTTTCGCCCAGCAGTTCCAGCATTTTGCGGAAAGCAGCATCATCGCCATCGAAAAGGAAGCGGATGGTACGACCACGAGAGGTAGTATTATCAATTACTTCTGCTACCAGTTCATCATTATCACCGAAATACAGCTTATTACCAACACGTATTTTACGGGCAGGGTCTACGATAACATCCCACAGGCGGTTGGGCTTATTCAACTCGCGCAGCAGGAATACCTCTATCTTGGCACCGGTCTTTTCTTTACGGCCGTAAAGACGTGCAGGAAACACTTTGGTGTTATTTACCACCATCACATCCTTATCATCAAAATATTCGAGGATATCGCGGAAGATTCTGTGTTCGATTTTACCTGTGTCGCGATGTACGACCATTAACCGGCTTTCTTCCCTGGCCTTGGCCGGGTGCTGTGCTATAAGATTTAATGGCAGGTCGAATTTAAATTGCGACAACTTCATATATAGCAGAATAGTTTAAAAGTGTGCAAAGTTAGCTCAAAAATTACAATTTGGCAATTTCCTGTTTTTGAACAGATAACAAACTTATCGTAACACATAAAAACAAAAGCAGCATAAGGTGCTATCTTATACTGCTTTTCTGCAATTCGTTTTGCGTAGTTTTAGCTTGGCAGGTTTTTCAGGTGCCTGCTGGCGTTGCTTTTCAAGTTTTTAGCTGTTTCGCCTAAACCATCGCCATTGCTTTTTGCAAGGTGGGTGAGGTTATTGCGCCATTCATCGAGGCTGCTGGCTACAGAACCTCTCCATTTTTTGCCACGTTCTGTAGCCAGAAAAGCAGCAGTTGCCGCTGCGGCAACACCTAAACCTGTAAGAACCCAGAATCTTGTTTTCATATTTGTTCGTTTTAAAAGTTAGTAACAGAAATTATCAGCCAGTATGGGTATAAAACCATGCCAGCGCGCAGCTTTTCACGTTAAAAAAAGATAAAAACAAGGGGTGATATTGGGGTGATGCGGGCAAAGAAAATGTTCAGTAAAATTTTGAGTTCTGTACATTTGGGCTCTAAAAATTAACTACATGCAAGTTTGGAACGACTACCTGTCGCAGAATAAACAACGCTTTCTTGACGAACTGCTGGACCTGCTCCGCATACCATCTGTAAGCGCCGACAGCAAATACAAAGCCGATGTGGCACGCTGCGCGGAAGCTGTAAAAGAAAACCTGCTGAAAGCAGGCTGCGATACCACTGAAATATGCCCTACAGAAGGCCACCCGATAGTATATGGTGAAAAACTGATAGACGCATCGCTGCCTACGGTGCTGGTATATGGCCACTACGATGTGCAGCCTGCAGACCCGCTGGAACTGTGGCACAGCGGCCCGTTTGAACCTGTAATAAAAGACGAAAAAATATATGCACGCGGTGCGTGTGATGATAAAGGCCAGATGTTTATGCACGTAAAGGCGCTGGAAGTGATGGTAAAGACCAACACCCTGCCCTGCAACGTAAAATTCATGATAGAAGGTGAAGAAGAAGTAGGCTCATCGAACCTGGGCAAATTCCTGGAAGGCAATAAGGAGAAACTGAAAGCAGACATCGTACTGGTATCAGACACCTCTATGATAAGCATGGAGCACCCATCACTGGAAACCGGCCTGCGCGGACTGGCATATATGGAAGTAGAAGTGGTAGGCCCTAACCGCGACCTGCACAGTGGTGTTTACGGCGGCGCGGTAGCCAACCCGATAAACATACTGGCTAAAATGATAGCCTCGCTGCACGACGAGCATAACCACATTACCATACCGGGCTTTTACGATAAAGTGCAAGACCTGACGGACGCAGAGCGCAAAGCACTGAACAGCGCACCATTCGACCTGAAAGAATACCAGGACGAACTGGGTATTAAAGAAGTGATGGGCGAAAAAGGCTATACGACACTGGAGCGCACCGGTACACGCCCTACGCTGGATGTGAACGGTATATGGGGCGGCTACACAGGCGAAGGTGCTAAAACCGTATTGCCTTCAAAAGCGAATGCTAAAATATCTATGCGCCTGGTGCCTAACCAAAGCTCTGATGAAATATCTGCCCTGTTCCAAAAGCATTTTGAAAGCATAGCACCTGCAGGCGTGAAAGTAACCGTAACAGCACACCACGGTGGCGAACCGGTGGTAACACCAACAGACTCCGTAGCTTATAAAGCAGCGGCAGAGGCTATCAAAACCGCCTTTGGCAAAGAGCCGATACCTACACGCGGTGGCGGCAGCATTCCGATAATTGCACTGTTTGAAAAAGTACTGGGATTGAAAACCGTATTGCTGGGCTTCGGACTGGACAATGACAACATCCACTCGCCTAATGAGAAGTATGACCTTTTTAACTACTACAAAGGCATCGAAACGATACCATACTTCCACAAATACCTGGCTGAAATGAGCAAATAATAACATTTGCCATTACACATATATTCCAAGAGGCACCCATAGCAGGGTGCCTCTTTAATTTACCAATTTTTTATAATGCAAACACTATTTTATTTCCCAACCAGATAACGGAAATTTGCAGGGATGGCGCAGAAAATAATCATAGCGATAGACGGGTTTTCATCTTGCGGAAAAAGTACGCTGGCAAAAGAACTGGCTGCTGTGCTGGGCTATAACTATATAGACAGCGGGGCTATGTACCGCGCCATAACACTATACTTTCTGCGCAATGCTGTGGATGTGAATGACAGCGGCAAAATACTGGATGCACTGGCCAATATCCACCTCTCTTTTGTGTTTAATGAAAAGACACAGAAATCGGACATATACCTGAACGAAGAGAACGTGGAGCATATGATACGCGATATGATAGTGGCGGAAAAGGTGAGCGAGGTAGCTGCCATAAAAGAAGTACGCGCCTTTGCCGTAGGCCAGCAGAAACGTATGGGCAAAAAGAAAGGCATCGTGATGGATGGCCGCGATATAGGCACCGTGGTATTCCCCGATGCGGAACTGAAAATATTTATGACCGCCGACCCGGAGGTGCGTGTAAAGCGCCGCTTTACAGAACTGTATGCCACCAACCCTAACATAACACTGGAAGAGGTGAAACATAACCTGGAAATGCGCGACTATATAGATAGCAACCGCGCTGAAAGTCCGCTGAGGCAGGCAGATGATGCCATAGTACTGAACAACAGCAGCCTGACACGTGAAGAGCAATTGGAGAAAGTGCTGGGGTGGGTGAAGGAAAGGGCCACCGTTACCGCCTAATTTATTTTACACAAGATTGATTCTGTTCTCTTTATTTTGTAATCATGACCAATTACGAAATCGCCGACCATTTTACACTCCTTGCCAAACTGATGGATATACACGGGGAGAATTCCTTTCGTGCAAAGTCTTACAGCATTGCGGCTTTCAATCTTGAAAAGCTGCAAAAGGAAGTGACCGAAATGGATGATGCCGAACTCTTCAATATAAAGGGCATTGGCGACAGCATGGGCCAGAAGATACGTGAACTGCAAAATACCGGCAGGCTGGAACCATTAGATACCATACTGGCAAAAACACCAGCCGGTGTGCTGGACATCATGCAGATAAAGGGGCTGGGGCCGAAGAAAGTTTCCATCATATGGAAAGAGATGGGGATAGAAACGGTGGGGGAACTGGAATATGCCTGTAATGAAAACCGCCTGACCAACTATAAAGGCTTTGGTGCCAAGACACAGGAAAGCATATTGCAAAACATACGCTTCATGCAATCGAACCTCGGCTTCCACCTGTGGGCAGAGGTAGAAAGCGTTGCCAACATATTAGTATCGCAACTGCAGAAGGCTAACCCCGGTAAACTATTTTCTCATGCCGGCGCTTACCGCAGGCAGATGCCAACGCTGGAATGCATCGACATTGTTACCGATACACCGGGTGCCATTATTCACCAACAGTTCAGCGTTACGGCCGGCATCAAGATAGATACCATTGATAAAACCCTGCTTGTAAATGCACCCAACCAACCTGCTATAAGGATACACCTGGCAGATACCGCAAGCTTTTACAAAACATTGTTTTTGAATAGCGGCAGTGAAGCTTTTCTTACAGCTTTCAATGAGCAGTATTCCCTGCCTGAAACAGCCAGTAGTGAAGAGGACATCTTCATACACAATAACCTGCAACCCATACCTGCACCTATGCGCGAAGGTGCGGAGGTACTGCAAATGGCCGCGAATAATGCCATACCTGTGCTGATACAACCCAGAGACATTAAAGGCATCATCCACTCGCACTCCGTATGGAGCGATGGTATGAATACGCTGGAACAAATGGCGAATGCGGCGATAGCGAAAGGATTGGAATACTTTGTTATCAGCGACCACTCGCAGTCGGCATACTATGCCAATGGCCTATCGCCCGAACGCATAGCGGCGCAGCACCAGGAAATAGATGCGCTGAATGCGAGGTTGGCGCCATTTAAAATATTTAAAAGCATAGAAGCAGATATATTGGGCGATGGCAACCTGGATTATAACGACCCGATACTGGCCACCTTCGACCTGGTGATAGCATCGGTACACAGCAACCTGAAGATGACACAGGAGAAAGCGATGGAGCGTGTGCTGCGCGCCATACGCAACCCGTATACCACCATACTGGGCCACCCAACCGGCCGCCTGCTGCTTTCGCGCGAAGGCTACCCGCTGGACCATAAAGCCATTATAGATGCCTGCGTGGAGCACAACGTGGTAATAGAAATAAACGCCCACCCCCGCAGGCTGGACCTTGACTGGACCTGGATACCTTATGCACTGGAACGCGGGGCTATGCTATCGATCAACCCGGATGCGCACGTAATAGGTGGCTTTGAAGATGTGACTTTTGGTGTGATGGCCGCACAGAAAGGAGGCCTAACTATCAATAGTAACCTAAGCAGTATGGGCCGTGAAGCATTTGAAGCTTTCCTGCAAAAACAGAAAAGCAAACAGCAACTGGTGGTGTAATTTATTCACCAATAGCATATCTCAGTTTGAAAGCATGGTTGAAAAATACCATGCTTTTTATTTATCTTTAATATATATCACTATTAGCAACCAACCATGAAACAACTCTTACCGGGCATCATCGCCTTTATACGTCTATTCTGTTACGATACAGTTTTCTACACAGTTACAGGTACCTGAAAAAACTGCACTAAGCAGTTATTATATCCATTTAAACATCTAAAACCATCAGTTATGAAAAACATCCAGCTCAAGAGGTTGCTAAAAAGCTGCTTCCCGATTATTGCCGCCTGCATGAGCTATGCAGGTTATGCACAAACTACCGTTGGTGCATCCATACCCGACCAGCCCATTGCAGGTGGCACACAGGTTGGCCATATCAATTGCGACATGGTAGAATGCCCGCTGCAAGGCGGTGTGCGCCTGAGCGCAGTAGTATGGGATGAAGGCTTTTCGCAGGTATGTTCTTTGTTTGTAGACTATACCGGTAACCCTACCCCTGTGCAGGTAGCGCTGCCACCTACTCCATCCGGTTCCTCTTTCCTTCCCGATGTAATTATTGGTAATGCGAGGCGCGTTGGCGAACAAAGAGCATCGCACGTGGTAGGCGTGATATACCAGGATGCCGCAAACTATGACACTTATTATAGCTGGTATTATGTAACGGGCGTAGGTGGTACATTGGGGCTCACGCTAGGTGGCACTATCAGGCTGAATGGCACCCTGTCGAAATACCCGCATATAGATGCTTTTGCTGACAATGTAAATACCGTAGGTGGTTTGCCGGGCATATATACGTTTGCCGCTACCTGGGAAGAACATTTCCCTTCCGGCATTATCACTACCACAGCTATAGGCCCTATAGATAGCCCTCCGGCAGGCCTAGCCACCTACCAAGTAGGCACAGGGTTTGGCGGCAATGAAATGCCCGATGTAGCATGTATAACAGATGTGAACACAGGCGCACAAACCGCTTTATTTGCCCATATGTCTTCAGGCGGTGTACGATATGCAGAGTTTGATGTAGCGACCTCATCCGTTACTACATCTTACATGTTGGCCATGAGCCAGGCACAGCCCCGCATAGAAGCGATGAACCTGTACGACCCCGGCTTTATGCCGCCACTTACTAAATACCAGGTAGTGGGTAGCACCCCTATGGGTGCCGATGTGGAAGGCTGCAACGACACGTACTATCCTTTAGTATATGGTGGCCCTTTGAGCAATGCCAATGCGGCGCTGTTTGGCACCAGCGCCCAATACCAAAGCCCGGCAGTGGCTGCCGGTATAGGTATAGGTGGCACGCCTGCCAATATTGGCAATGCGGTGTATAGCATAGGCATGTATATAGATGGATCCAATTACTTTTACAGCAGGCAACTGGATATTACTACCGGAGATTTTCCATTGATACCCGGTGGCAATGATTATTATGCTATCAATCAGAATCCTGTGGGTGGCTCTTACCGTCCGCTAGGCATGACCAGTTCCAGCAACTCGGGCTTCGACCTGTTGTCGGTGTGGTTTGATGGCAATACCATCATGCGCAAATTTTCGGGCAATGCATTTGCCTTCAAGTCAACAACCGGCGTGGGTTCTATCGACAACCAGGTGCATTATACATTGTCGCCTAATCCTGCCGTTAATACCATTACCATATCGGGCATGAACAAAGGCAGCTATACTATAACCGATGTAACGGGTCGCACACTGGTAAACGGCAACCTGAATGAATATAAAACAGACATCAACATATCGGCGCTTGCGGCAGGTACCTATTTTGTAAATGTAGTAGAGCAAGGCAATGTACATACCAGCAAGTTTGTGAAGGAATAAACACTATTCTGGCAGAGAAAAGCCACGCATAGTGCGTGGCTTTTTTATTACACAAATGCAAAGTGTGGACTATACTCCACCCCTTATACTTGTGCCAAAGAGAAAAACTTATGGCAACGAAACAGGACTTATTTACCAGCACAAGGGTGAGCACACTGCTGCAGAAAAACCTGCTGGAGCAACGCAAGATATTTCTGTGGGGCGCAGTGGAAGACAGCACTGCAAAAGAGATAGTGGAGCAATTGGTATACCTATCGAGCAATGAACCAAAAGAGCCGATACATTTTTACATAAATAGCCCGGGTGGTGTAGTAACTTCCGGGTATGCTATTTATGATATTATGCAGAGCATAGCAGCACCTGTATATACCTACTGCATGGGGTTTGCAGCATCTATGGGTTCGATATTACTGTCGGCGGGAGAAAAGGGGAACCGGTATATATACCCGCTGGCCGAAGTGATGATACACCAACCGGGCATGGGTGGTTTTCAAGGGCGCGCACCGGAAATAGAGATACAAGCCAAGCAGATCATCAAAACGAAAGATATAGCAGCAAGGATACTGGCAGAGAACTGCGGGCAGCCGATAGAAAAAATAAAGAAAGACTTTGACCGTGACTACTGGATGGATGCACAGGAGGCGATAGCCTATGGCATAGTAGATAAGCTGGCAGATAGCTAAGCGGCCAGCTTCATCTCGGGCAGGTCGAGCACACGGTTCTTTTTAGTGCTGAGTATTTGCCGTTCGCGGTTGAGTTTCATTTTGTATGCGTGGAGCTTTTCTATCTGCTCATCGATGCCTGTGAGCTTAATATCTACCAGTTGCAATACTTTAGAAACATCGAGCACATTGATGGACTGCAGCACTAAAAGCTCTCGTATCTCTTCCAGGGTGAAGCCGAAATCTTTGTATTTGCGGATGGCTTTTAGTTTCTGCAATATTTCATCGGGATAGTCTTTATAGCCATTGCTTAAAACCGAACGTTTGGGCAATGCTATAAGGCCTATCTTTTCGTAGTAACGAATGGTATCTTTTGAGAAGCCGGAGAGCTTGGATAGTTGGCCGATGCGCATTGGAATTGATGGATTATACATTTCAAATGTAGCTAAATAAAAACAGCCGCTAATACAAGCGGCTGTTTCAATATCAAGACAACAAATTATGCCCTTTCGATAACCACAGCGCTGGCACCACCGCCACCGTTGCAGATGCCTGCTGCACCGTACTTAGCATTGTTCTGGTTCAACACACTGATCAGTGTAACGATGATACGTGCACCACTGGCACCCAGCGGGTGGCCTAATGCTACCGCACCACCATTCACATTCACCTGCTCCGGTTTCAGGTTCATTTTTTGTGTATTGGCAATACCCACTACGCTGAACGCTTCATTCAGCTCGAAGTAGTTGATGTCTTCCATTTTCAGGCCGGCTTTAGCTACTGCTTTAGGCACTGCCAGTGATGGTGTCGTTGTAAACCACTCAGGTGCCTGTTCAGCATCAGCATATC
The DNA here is from genome assembly GCA_036406055.1 of Flavipsychrobacter sp. Lineage (GTDB taxonomy): Bacteria > Bacteroidota > Bacteroidia > Chitinophagales > Chitinophagaceae > Polluticoccus. The sequence goes on from DASWWE010000053.1 coordinate 21,237, forward strand.
CTTTGATGATAGCCAACGGCTTAATGCCCAGTGCTTCTGCTTTTTCTTTGCTCATCAATACTACTGCTGCGGCACCATCGTTCATAGTACTTGCGTTGGCCGCAGTTACAGAACCATCTTTTACGAAAGCAGATTTCAATTGTGGTATTTTATCAAACTTCACATTCCAGGGATCTTCATCTTTTGAGAAAACGATAGGGTCTCCTTTTTTGTTAGGTATCTCTACTTTCACTATTTCGCCATCAAATTTGCCTGCATCCCAGGCAGCCTGGCTGCGTTTGTAGCTTTCTATAGCAAATTCATCCTGTGCCTCACGACTGATGTTGCATTCTTTAGCGCACAATTCGGCAGCATTACCCATAGCATAGTTGTGATACACATCTGTAAGGCCATCTTTAGCCAGGCCGTCTACCAGTGTTACATTGCCATATTTGCTACCCCAGCGCAGGTTAGCATTGTAGAAGGGCACATTGCTCATGCTTTCCATACCACCGGCTACTACCACATCGTTATCGCCCAGCATAATAGACTGTGCGCCCTGCATAATGGCTTTCATACCGCTGGCACATACTTTATTCACAGTAGTGCAAGGCACATTATCGGGCACACCTGCAAAACGCGCTGCCTGGCGCGCAGGTGCCTGCCCCAGGTTGGCCTGCAATACGCAACCCATCAGTACTTCATTCACTTCTTTTGCATCTAGGCCTATGCGCTCTAATGCACCTTTTATAGCAATAGAACCCAGCTGCGTTGCAGAGAAATCCTTCAACGCGCCGCCCCAGCTACCCATTGGGGTACGCACAGCCGATACGATATATACTTGTTTCATAACTGTTGAAAAAATTTAAAGACCGCCAAATGTACACAAAATAGCACTAAGTGCATGTTAGCTATAACCACTACCTATAAGTGAATAGACACATATGTGTTAAACCCCAGTTAAATCAACATATACAACTGTTCATGCACATATGTTTTGTGCTATCTTTGATTCATTCACTTAATTTATTGGAATTAAAAACTCATCATTTTAAAGGCAATGAAGAAACTGATTTTGTGCACCATGACAGCCCTTATTTATGCGGGTCCTTTTAGTAAAGCAGATGCTGACGAATCTCGATTGAGATTGCACATGAACGAGGCATCGAACCAGATAGCTGCCGTTTATAATGCTATTGATTTTGCTGACGGTTCTAAGCCTGCTTTCGATGTATTTGAGAAAGCTTATACCGGCTATATCAACCTGCTGAATGCCGGAAAGCTGAATGCTGAAAAACAAGTCATCACCATATGCGACATGTCTCTTTCTTCGAACACCAACAGAATGTGGATAGTGGACCTTGCTGCCAAAAAAGTATTGCTAAATGATTATGTAGCACACGGGCAAGGTTCGGGTGATGAATATGCTACAGCCTTTTCTAACACGAACAATTCGCACCAGAGCAGCATAGGTATGTATGTAACGGGCGATACCTATATAGGTGAGCATGGCCGTTCGCTATACCTGCATGGTATGGACAATGGCTTTAACCACAACGCTTACAAACGCAGCATTGTGGTGCATGGAGCTAACTATGTGAGCAAAGACTTTATAGCACAGCACAAACGCCTGGGTCGCAGTTGGGGTTGCCCTGCCGTGTCTGACAAATTATCTAACAAAGTGATAGATATGATAAAAGACGGTACTGTTCTATTCATCTACTATCCACAGGCGAAATATATGCGCACTGCATACTGGATAAACAAAAAAATAGACCGTATGCCATCGAACCTTGACGAATCATTTCAGCCTTTAATGGCAATGAACGCCAAAGGCCCTGTGAAGGTAGTATATGAATATGGCCCGCTTACCAAAAGCATTTCGGAAGCAGTGAGCCATATACAATTTCCACTTTACTAACTGAAGTAACTTAAGTCGTTATTTAGTTCAACAATGCCTGCAACTTTCTATCCCTTTTATAAATGTCGGGGATGAAATGGATGCGGGCATTTTTGCTATCCTCAAATGCTGTGAGATATACGATATGTACCGGTATCTTATTATTCAGCACTTCGTAACGTGTCTTCTTCGTCGTGATTACAGAATCTATACGCTCTATGGGGTAACGTTTGCCATTTAGTTCTGTGAGGATAAATTCTGCCATTTCCTTAGGCTGCTGCACCCGTATGCAGCCGCTACTTTTCGCGCGGTCTTTCTTACCAAAATCTTCGCGATGCGGTGTATCGTGCAGATATATATCCCATTTATTGGGCAGGTTGAATTTTACGTAGCCCAGTGCATTGTCATCGCCCGGTGCCTGGCGAAATACATAGCGCTTATAGTTGCTGGCTGTGACTACAGAAGGGCTTACCTGGTTGCCTTTGAAATCATATACCTTCAGGCCTTTCTTATTAAGATATGCTGCGCCGTTTTTTAATAAACCCGGTAATACATCTTTTTTCATAATAGTAGGTGGCACACCCCATGGCGGATTAATGACCACATTGGCCATATAGGCATTGAGGCTGGGTGTTTGCCGGATGCTTTTGCCCACTACTACCTCCATATGCATCGCATTTTCTCCGTTTACACGCAGGAACAATTCCATCAACGGCACATTCACCAGCAGGTATGTATTTTCTATTTTTTGTGGCATCCAGCGTATGCGTTCCTGGTTCAGCGCGGCGCGCGCCCTTATACTATCTATAGCATTGGCAAGGTAAAAGCGTGTAGTACTATCCAGCTTCCCGGTTTGTTTCAGGCCTAAATAGTATTGATAGTTTTTTAGCAACGAAGACGTACCCGTCAAGGAATCGCTACTTTCCGGCTGCCAGGGCAGTTCTGCATTCAACACAATGCTTAGAATGCTATCTCCTGTATTTGCACCGGTTATCATCGCAGCTTTGGCTTTTATGTAATTGCTATCGGCCGCCAGTGATGTATATTTCTTTTGTACATCGCGCAGCATTTGGTAAGTGGGCAAATGACTGCGAAAGGAATCTAATGAAGGGTAATCTGCTTCCCCCTTACCCATTGCAGCCAGCAAGCCATAAGGTGCCCATGCAGAATCATTGACGTGAAACCATAAAGAATCGGCCTGCTTAGGTATCACAAGGCCTAACAACAGATCGCGCGAGGCCAGCAGGTAGCTATGCGTACATGCAGTATCCAATGCTATTACATCGGCTACCGATACTTCTTTAGCAGCACGGTATTTATTCAGCATTGCCTGCAGGTCTTTCAGCCTGTAGCGTTCTGTATTGATACCATCGTTTTGCATATCAGCCAGTTCATTAAACAAGCGCACTATATAGCTGGTATCTCCATTTTCCGTCAGCCAAATGGGATAGTATTCGCTATCCTTATATGCCTTCTGCATTACCTGTGCTACATCAAATATTTTCTTTTTAGCCCAAATGCTGTCATTGCTTCGCGGTTCAAATATGTCAGCCAGTGCATCGGCTGCATCATTTTCATCAAACTTAGGGTCTGCAGCTGCTATCATTTTATGCGTGGCACTGGCACTCCGCGCTTTGCGCGAGCGGCATGATGTGGCGGCAGTTATGGCTAACAATAAAATAATGGAGCTAACTATCCAGATGTTTGAAGTACGGGGGTGCTTATATATTTTCATTAAAAGGGGTAATAAAACCTATGATATGAGATCAGTTACAAAAACCATTCCTAACCCGGAGGTTATAATAATTCCTTAACAGGATCCCAGAAAAGCTTGCTGAAGTTGACCACTTTGTCATCCTTCACATGTATTCCTTCTTTTTTCAGCAGTTGCTCCATTTTTTCAGGCGGACTGAAATGATGCTTGCCGGTGAGCATGCCATTACGATTGACCACCCGATGTGCAGGCACCTTTGGTTTTACACCTTCGCAATGGTTCATAGCGTAGCCTACCAGCCGAGCACCCGACTTAGCGCCAATAGCTGCAGCTACAGCACCGTAAGAAGTGACCCTACCCTTCGGCACGTTGCGCACTACTTCATAAATAATGTCGTAAATGTTTTCTTTATCCGGTGTTTTGCTCATTGGTCCTGCGGTTTAACAGCTCACTGCGTCGTGGTTCGGCAACATTTATATACTGGTACGGGCAGTGCAGGCAACCGTTACCACAACATACACCTCGCTTCAGGTGATATGCTTCTGTAAAAACAAGCCTGCCATCGGGTAATATATAGTAGTCAACGCCCTCAGTCAACTGCTTCATGGTTCTGAAAACGTTTGGGCAGTATAATAGGTTTATCGGGCAAAGAGAAAGATATGAAATAAATGGTGCGACCTTCTGCCAGGTGCATCTTTTCATAATAGGTTTGAATAGCCAGCGGGCCAGTTGCCATCCCCTTACCATATATATCGGCAATATTCTCATGAATATTACATCCCTGCTCTGCAATGGTTTCGAGTGTGAACTCGTATAATTCTCTGGAATCGGTCTTCAGGTTGATGGTGGCACCGGGCTTTAATATCTGCTGGTATTGGTGCAGGAAACGCGCATGGGTTAGCCTGTTCTTGTCCTTTGAATCTTTAAGGAAAGGATCGGGGAAGATGATCCAGATTTGTGCTACCTCGCCCGGGGCAAAGTACTCCGTTATCTTACCTATGTGTATCCGCAGGAAGCCCACATTGTCCAACTCCTCTTGCAGTGCAGTTTTAGCGCCTGTGTATATACGGTTGCCTTTTATATCTACACCTATAAAGTTGCGGTCTGTATGCTCACGGCCCAGGCCTACACTGTATTCCCCCTTACCGCATGCCAGCTCCAGTGTTATTGGATTATCGTTTTTGAAAAACGTATGCCACTTACCTTTCATGCCTTCGGGATACTGCAATACATTCTTATACGTATCAATAGCCGCAAACTTTATTAACTTTTTCTGACCCATAGGGCGGCAAATATAAATCAATATTCAGTGTGCGAAATTCCCGCTTGAGTTAAATATAATTTTTGCCTTATAAGTTTTTTCGTTAATTTTAATACAGATCTTTTTTTAGCCAGGATTAGTTCATTTTCTTCGGAGCCAGAATTTTTATAGGAAAAGAGCCGTGCCCTCATTTATTCTTAACCTTTAAAAGCTATGTATGAAGCAAAAAACTTTACTCTTTACCGCATTTGCATTAATGCTGTATGTCTCCCTGACCAGTAAAATTACAGGCCCTGCGGCTGCAGGGGAAGGAAACAAAACCGGAGGACCGGGATCGAGCAACCAAACCTGCAATACAACAGGTTGCCACACCAGTGGTATCGGCACTACTACCGGCTCGTTTGAAATACGCAAACGTTTCCAACCGGATTCTAATATGATTGTCAATTCTTATGTACCGGATTCTATGTATACGGTAAAATTCACAGGATCTCACCCCGTTAATACCAAATTCGGGTTTCAACTGATGGCTGTAAAAATAAATGACAGCAGTAACGCCGGTACCTTCTCAAACCTGCCTGCCAAAGTACATACCACGGTAGTGGCAGGGCGAACGCTGATGGAACATTCGGATACGCTATTAAAAACGGGCAGTAATTATGAAGTGACTTTTACATGGAAAGCACCCTCTTCAGGCAGTGGGCAGGTGCGCTTTTATGGTGTATTTAATGCTGTAAATGGCGATGGGACACCTGGCGGCGACCAACCAAGCGCCAGCATCATGCTGGCACTTGCAGAAGCACTATCTGTAGAAGACCCGGGCAATGCCATTACTTTTGATGCCTACCCTAACCCGGTTGTAAATACCATGAACCTGCGCCTGAAAAACGTAATGGGGGGCACTTACAACATAGCCGTGTTTGACAGCTATGGCCGCCGCATCAGCACACAAGAAATAAAGATACCGACAGGCACAGCCAGCATACCGATGCACACTGCCAACTGGAGCAATGGCCTGCACTATGTGCAACTGAGCCGCGATGGTAACCAGAAAGTGATCCCAGTTATAAAACAATAATTGCTATAGCAATCCTCATGTACCAAAGGGCGCTGCAAATACAGCGCCCTTTTATATTAGTATCAATACGGCATATAATAGCATCATGCCATCTACAAGCGCAAGATATACCCTGTCGGAAGGATGGCGTTTGGTATAATGGATGACTCCCATAGTTGTGATAGCAGTAATTATTTCAGCAGAAAGGCGCTGCAAAGATGGGTAACGTATGTACTGTACCACGCTTAGTATGGCAAACAACACAATAGCTATGTGTATGAGCCGGTAGCTGTTTTTAACACCTATGCTATTGGGCAAAGTGTATATACTGGCATCCATGTCTGTTTGCATGTCCCTTATATCGAAGGCTATGCACAGTGCCAGCATGAAGATGAAACGTATCAGTATTTCAAAAGGATAAGCTACCAGTTGTTTATCCCAATAAAGAATAGGCAGAACGGCAGTAACAATCGTCCATACACTGACGAGGGTAAAGAGTTTTATCCAGCCGAAATCTTTTATACGCTTCTTATTTCTAAGTGGTAGCAATGGTATGGAATAAGCAAAGGACAACAAACCTAATACCCCGCATGCCAACCATATTTTCAGCGGCAAGAATAACAAACCGGTGCCAATCAAAGCAATGCCCGTGAGGATAGCGCCGTAATGCCATATCATATAATATTGTGACCATCCGTACCTGTCAGACAAGTCGGGCGATGAGCGCTTGAATATAAAATGTACATTATACACCAGCAGCGTGCTTCCGAATATCAATGCATGCAGTGGGGTAACCAGCGGTGGCCTGTAGCTGGTAAAAAGCCTTTCCGTAGCCATGCACAGGCCTGTGGCACAACAAGCTGCAAAAAGACTTGTATATAATACCCAATTGATAAACTTATTCAGTAACGGCGGCATTGCTACTAACAAAAATACGACTATGAACCATAGCCGTATTTAAGAATGTTTATGAATGAAAGAAATTACAGAGGAATGTTGCCGTGCTTACGCTTCGGCATATTCACCACTTTATTTTCCAGCATTTTGAAAGCTTTGATGAGCTTTGTGCGTGTTTCAGATGGCATGATGACCTCATCTATAAAACCACGGGCAGCAGCACCGTATGGGTTTGCAAACTTCTCGGTGTATTCCATTTCTTTTTCTTTCCACTTTGCATCATGATCGGCAGCTTCTGCTATCTCTTTCTTGAAGATGATCTCTGCAGCGCCTTTCGCACCCATTACGGCTATCTCAGCTGTGGGCCATGCATAGTTCAGGTCGGCACCTATGTGTTTCGAGTTCATCACGTCATAAGCACCCCCATAAGCTTTGCGAGTAATAACCGTAACTTTCGGCACTGTAGCTTCGCTCAAGGCATACAGCAACTTAGCACCATTCACTATGATACCATTCCATTCCTGGTCGGTACCAGGCAGAAAGCCGGGCACATCTACCACTACCAATAATGGAATATTAAAAGCATCGCAGAAACGAACGAAGCGTGCACTTTTCTTACTCGAATCTATATCCAGCACACCGGCAAGGCTGGCAGGCTGATTGGCCACCACACCTATGCTACGGCCTCCTATACGAGCAAAACCTACCACTATGTTTTGTGCATATTCTTTATGCACCTCCATAAAAGAGTCTGCATCTACTACTTCTTCTATTACTTCTTTTATATCATAAGGCTGGTTAGGATTGGCAGGGATGATGCTATCCAGTTTCGACCTTGTTTCATCTGCAGCTTCGTATGGATATACAGGTGCTTCTTCTTCACAGTTTTGTGGCATATAGCTCAGCAGGCGCTTGATGTTTTCGATGCACTCTACTTCATTGGCACATGCAAAATGTGTAACGCCCGATTTAGAAGCATGTGTCATAGCACCGCCCAGTTCTTCGCTGGTTACATTCTCGTGCGTTACAGTTTTTACTACGTTAGGGCCGGTTACAAACATGTATGAGGTATGCTCTACCATCATAATGAAGTCTGTAATGGCCGGAGAGTACACTGCGCCGCCCGCGCAAGGGCCCATGATAGCCGATATTTGCGGTACCACACCCGATGATTTCACATTGCGATAAAAAATATCTGCATAACCACCCAGCGATACCACACCTTCCTGTATACGTGCCCCACCACTATCGTTGAGGCCAATAACCGGCGCGCCATTCTGTATAGCGAGGTCCATTATCTTACATATCTTCTCAGCATGCGTTTCTGAAAGACTACCGCCAAATACGGTAAAGTCCTGAGAGAACACATATACCAGGCGGCCATTGATGGTACCATAACCTGTTACCACACCATCGCCCATGTACACTTCCTTTTCCATACCAAAATCGCGGCTACGGTGTGTTACCAACATACCTATCTCTTCAAAAGAGCCTTCATCCAGCAATAGCTGTAAACGTTCACGTGCCGTTAGCTTGCCTTTCTTGTGCTGGCTTTCTATGCGTTTGGCGCCACCGCCCAGTTGTGCAGCTTCCTGCTTCTGTTTCAGTAAGGATACTTTGTCCATGTTTGGTTTTGAAAATCAGGGACAAACCTACTGCAAATGGCGCAAAGAATAACTATTTATAACACCCTTTTATATAATAAGCCTTTGCTTGTTTGTGCCACTATGATAACTTTACTATAACAAAGAACTACATGAAACATATAATTTATATAATAACGTTACTGGTATTTTCTCTTGCCGCAAAAGCGCAAACCATACCGGCATATACGGCAGATAAACTGGCAGAAAGAGTATCGAACCCCGATACCTTTTATGTGGTGAACTTTTGGGCTACCTGGTGCGGGCCATGCATAAAAGAATTGCCTGAATTTGAAAAGCTGCGTGCATCGCTGGCAGGCAAGCCCGTAAAAATATTGCTGGTGAGCCTCGATTTTAAAGATGCCTATCCTAAAAAAGTGACGGCATTTGTAAACAGGAAAAAACTGCAGCATGAAGTGATATGGCTGAACGAAACGAACGCCAACACCTTTATACCTAAAATAGATAACCGCTGGCAGGGCTCTATACCTGCTACATGGATGGTGTATAAAAGAATGGAGTATACCAACTTCTTTGAAGGTACCATTTCCGCAGAACAGATACGACCGCTGATAGAAAAACAATTATCACTGCAATAGCACTTGCAAATAATACCCACATACAAGCAATGGAATAAACTGGCCGAGCAGGAAGCATTTGAGCCTGTTATGGGCTGGGGGTTACGCATGGCCATTACGGCTATTGTACCCGTGATATGGGGCCTGTATACCGGCAGAACAATGGATGCCAGCTGGATAACCCTGACAGCAGAAAGCATCTGCTGGGTAGAACTGAAAGGCTCTTTCGCACAAAGGCTGCGCATATTGGCAGGCGGTATCTTGCTTACGCTTATCTTCTCTATCCTGGGCAGCATTACCGGTACCAATATATGGCTGAGTGTTGTGGCCATGCTGGGGGTAGGCTTTATATCGGGCCTGTTTAAAAACCTGGGCGACCGCGGTGCAGGATTGGCCATATGCGTGTATGTGATATTCCTTATCACCAATGCCTACCCTACGCGCGATATACATGAACTGCAGCACCGAGCAGGACTTGTATTGGCTGGTGGCGTTTGGAATGCGCTACTGGGTATGGTGGCTGTGGTAGCCATGCCCGAGCAACAGCCTTACCGCCGCACCGTAGCTGTGATATGGAAACAGATATCATCGCTCATTAATGCAGTTGCTAAAGGATGGGATGGCACCAGTGTGCGTAGCTCGCTAAGAGATATTTATCTGAAAGAGAAAGAAGTACGCAGTGCGATAGATATATCGCTGCACCTGTATGAAACCACCGCACACCAGGTGAATAAAAAAGACGGTGATGAATATGAACTGGCACAGATACGCAAAGCTACATCGCTGGTAGGTACGCACATTATTGCCATGAGTGAGGAGATGGAGCAGATAAGTATACGGGATACAAATGAAAACATACGCTTAAAATTATATGCTTTGCTGAAAGCATTACAACAAACCGTAGACCGTATGGGAGTGTACATTATCACGCTGAAACCCGAAGAAGAACTGTTGTTGTCATCGCGCGTGAGCCGTGTGCACAAAATGTTAGCACTGCTAAAAGAATATAACTATGACATAAACGACCCGCATACAGAGATATATAACAGAGTGATGCAACTGGCAGAACGCTCGCTAAAGCTGATAGAAAGTGTGATAAGCCGCCTGGAAACACTGGGTAAGGGATTATCTGTTTATCGCTCCTATTCGCTTATCAAAACCATCTTTATACTACACCCTAAACACTGGCTGCGCAGCTTAGAGATACTTTTCAATTTCAATACCTTTACCACCCGTTATGCATTACGCTCGGCTGTGGCCTCGGCACTTGCATTATTCATATCATTGTGGTTTAAAATAGACCATGGCTACTGGATACCCTTTACGGTTATCATTGTTTTGCAACCTTACTTTGGCGCTACCTTAAAAAAAGCCATCGACCGTGTGATAGGTACAGTATTGGGCGGGTTGGCCGGTGGATTGTTCCTGTATTTACCAACAGGGGTATTTCTGCAAGAGGCCATACTCTTTGCCAGTTTTGTACTAATGGTATATTTCCTGCACAAGCGTTATTCGATAGCCGTATTCTTCATCACGCTAAGCCTTGTAATGCTATTTGATGTGGAGGAAACCTTGAACCCTGTATTGCTGCTCACACGGGCGGGTTCTACCATTGGTGGTGCGGGGCTGGCTATCATTGCCGGTTTTGCGCTGTTGCCACACTGGGATAAAAAATGGCTGCCCCGCCATATGACTACGGCCATTTGCGCGAATTATAATTACTTCATAGCAACCTTCTTTGGAACGAAGGCTTTGGTAAACTGGACAAGGCAAAAACGCAATGCAGAATCGAAAAACAGCAATGCATTCGATTCTTTCAACCGCTATATGCAGGAACCAAGCCTGAAACGAAAGAGCTATGCTATATATTATCATCTTATTACCCACAATGTTCGCATCACTAGAGAGTTGAATAACATCCACCTGGAACAGGAGCATAAAAACGAAGCTGAAGGTGATATACTAACTACCAACCAATTGCAACGCCTGAACATGTGCCTGTACTGGTTTAACAAAAACATGGAACTAGTGCGTCAAATCAACCCCGACATACCGGCACAGACGGCTCTGCAACAACCATTAACTACCGCACTCACCAGTCAGCAGCTTTTATATATCGACAGGATGATCATAGAATTAAAAGCTATGAACAGCGACCTGCTAAGACTGTCGCAACGCGGCCAGGAATAATAATGTAGTTTAGCGCCATGAATTACCTGGGACATGCTTTTCTTTCTTTTGGCGATACGGATATACTGACCGGAAATATGATAGCCGACCATGTGAAGGGCATGAAAGCACTACAACATTTTCCGGAAGGCATACAAAAAGGCATAAAGCTGCACCGGAAAATAGACCTGTTTACAGACACGCATCCTGCCAACCAGCGTGCTAAATTATGGTTTAGGGAAACTTACGGATTATACTCAGGGGCGATAATTGATACCGTATATGACCACTTTCTTGCTAACGACCCGAAACATTTTCCATCTGAAAAACAGCTATTCGATTTCACACAGAAAACATACAACCAACTATCATCCAATCAACAATACTTACCTGAAATATTTGCTTCATATTTTCCTCATATGCAGCAACATAACTGGCTATATGGCTACCGTACACTGCCGGGCGTGCAACGCTCACTGACAGGGCTTTCGCGCAGGGCTAAGTATATGCCGCCAGTGGAAGAAGCATACAACATATTTATCGCCCATTTTTACGAGCTAAACCAGTGCTATTATGAATTTATGGATGATGTAATTACATTTGTTAAAGTTGAGTTAACCACGCTATAAACCTTGCGTGGCATATTTATTTTTGAAGTTTCCCCGAGAACATATAGAAATGCGCAAATACTTTTTTCCATATATAGCCACAGTTATACTGTGCATCCTCATTGTTGCTTGTCATTCTAAAACAGAACCTGTTGCTGCCAACCCGCGTTTTCATGAAGAGCCGAAGAAATTTAGCGGCGGGATGAAGCTAACTTATACGGATAGTTCTGCACCCGAATATAAGCGTATGATACAGCGCCTGGATTCATTTTATAAAATACAAACGCGTGTAGGTTTTAACGGCAGCGTGCTGGTAGGTTATAAAGGAAAGATACTGTATGAACGCTATTATGGAACTGCCAACCGTGAGCAAGGCCAACCGCTGAATGTGAACAGCGCATCGCAACTGGCATCGGTATCGAAAACATTTACGGCGGGCGCTATACTGTTACTGCACCAACATAAGTATATCAACATTGATGAGAAAGTAAGTACTTATATCCCCAATTTTCCTTACCCGGATATAACGGTGAAGATGTTGCTAAACCACCGTTCCGGCATACCAGACTATATAAAATGGGTGCCTGCTTACAGGAAAGACCATCGTACACCGATGACCAATGCAGATGTGATCGAAATGTTTGCCAAATATAAACCGCGACAGGAGTTTAAATCCAATACCCGTTTCAAATATTGTAACAGTAACTATGCTATATTGGCCTCCATTATAGAAACTGTTACGGATATGTCGTATGCAGATTTCATGAGCAAGTATATCTTTCAACCATTGGGTATGAAAAACACCTTTGCTTACAACCCTGCAAAGGGCTACCCTGCCGGCACTGCCATGAGCTATAAATACAATTGGGTACGCGAACCAGATATGTTTGCCGATGGTGTGCAGGGTGATAAGGGCATCTATAGCACGGTGCAGGACATGTATCGCTGGGACCAGTCCTTTTATAACAACACGATATTGAGCAATGAAACCATAGAGCTGGCATACGGCCCATGCTCTTTTGAGAAACCGGGAGTAAAGAATTATGGCCTGGGCTGGCGCATGCTGTGCTATCCCGATGGCGATAAGATCATTTACCACAATGGCTGGTGGCATGGTAATAATACGGTATTCTACCGCTTTATACAAGACAATTTTACCATCATTATACTAGGCAACAAATACAATAACAATATTTACCGCCAGGCACCTATCATTTACAGCATCCTAAAAAACACATCGCCTGATAAGGGCTTTGATACAGAAGGATAGACGTTAAAAAATATATAAACAACGGCGCAACATTCAACAGGTTGCGCCGTTTTTGCTTTATTTATATCATGGAAAGACCCCTGCTTTTCTTACTGCTTTTTGTATGCACATTACAGGCAAGCGCGCAAAGCGTTAAAGGCACCATAGCAGACGCTGAAACCAGGCGTTCCTTGCCCTTTGCTACCATCAGGCAAGGCGATACCAAACAGGGTATCGTATCTGACATCAACGGTAAGTTCTCGTTTCAGTTATTATCGGGCATCAATACACTGCACGTAAGTTATGTAGGCTATGAAAGCAAGCGTGTACCCGTTACCAATATTGATACCATCTTCCTGACCCCGGCATCAGCTGTTACAGAAGAAGTCGTTATCCGTCCACCATATGAAAAGATAAAGCGCATTGTAAATACTGCCATCCGCAATAAGGATAATAACAACCCGGACAAGTATGCACAGTATGCCTACGAGATATACTATAAAATGTATGTAGACCTGTTGCCTAACGAAGACTTTGCTAAGGCAAAAACAGTAAAGCGCAATAAGCTGGACACCTTATCTGAAAGCGACCGCAAACTGGCAGATTCTATGATAGCGGCTTCGCGCAAAGAGATGGACTCGATACGCAACAGTATGCACATCATCTTTTCTGAAACCTATAGCGAGGTAGCCTTTGAACGCCCCGCTAAAAGGCAAGAGAACGTGCTGGCATCACGCTTTTCGGGTTTTAAGAAAACCTTTTTCACCAATATCATTACGGGTGTGCTGCCATTTCATGCCTATGACGATTATATAAAACTAAATGCTACAGATTATGTAAGCCCTTTATCGAATGGCTGGCAAAGCCGCTACCAGTTTGACCTGGCAGATGAGATACTGGAAGGAAACGATACCATATTCATATTGAAGTATAAACCTAAAAAAGGTATCACCTTTAAATCGCTGACAGGCATCTTGTATATCCATAGTAATGGTTATGCCATATCACACATCACGGCTACTACCCCCGATACCAGTGATGGCCGCACCTTTAAGATGCAACAGATATACCGCCATGTGAACGGCAAGTGGTTTCCGCGAGAACTGAATTACGACTTCATCTTTAAGAAATATCCATTGCCTGAGCTGGGCATGGTATGGTCTGGCCACTCTATTATCGATTCAGTATCTTTTGATGGTAGCCGCGGTATACGTTTTGATAAAGCACACTCGGTGAAACTGCATGATTCGGTAGACCTGCGTACGGAAGCGGAATGGGCGCGTTACCGTTTTGAAGAGGTATCGAAAAAAGAGCTGAACACCTATACTGTAATGGATAGTACTATGAAAGAAGCAGGTGTAGATAAGTTCTTCAGTAATGCTACTAATATTGCCATTGGCCGCATACCCATTAAGTTTATCGACCTGGACCTGACAAGGCTGATAGCCTACAATACTTATGAAGGTACAAGGTTGGGATTGGGGCTATATACCAACGACCGGGTTTCTAAATACTTTAGTGCAGGGGGTTGGTTTGGCTATGGCTTTAAAGATAAGGTGATGAAGTATGGTGGTTCTGCACGTTTCTTCCCTACCGGCAAAAAAGAACACTGGATAGAATTGGCTTACCAGAATAACTATCGCAATACAGGCAATGTAAACATTCACCCGGAAGTAGACAGGCAGACACTGCAAACATGGCTACTGGCCAAGGTAGACAGGATAGAAGAATTTAGCGCTGCTGCACATGGCAGGCTGGGTTATTACGAGTTGGAACTGCGTGGTAAGAAGCAAACCCTGACACCACAATACGCTTACAGTTTCAACGAAACCGGGGCGAATGGCAAGTATGATGTAACCGAAGGTTCACTAAACCTTCGCTATGCTTATGGAGAAAAACGCACACCGTTTGCTGGCTACTATTTTGCAGCAGGCACCAAGTATCCTATCATCTATTTACAGCTATCGGCAGGAAAAGTAGAAAGTGGCACTTATAGCGCCAACTATATGAAAGCCATAGCTGCTGTTACCTATAGCGTGCACATCAACAGGTGGGGTAAGGATAACTTCAAACTAATGGGCGGCATCATACAAACAGAGAATGATAAAGCCTTGCCACAGTCGTTATTGATGGCGGGTAATGGCTACAGGTTGAAAAATGATTTCCAGTTTTATGCATGGGGTGGCTTTCTTACCATGCTTCCCTACAGTTATTTCAGCGACAGGTTTGCGAGCCTGATGTACCGCCATGATTTCGACAGGTATTTTTACAGCACCAAATTCAGCAAGCCCTACTTGAGCCTTGCGCATAATATGCTGTATGGCACGCTCAATAAAGCCAATATGGCTGCCAATTCCGGTATCATAGCACCTAAAGATGGGTATCATGAATCGGGCTTATTACTGAACCAACTGCTACGTATTGATTACCTGAATCTTGCTTACATCAATCTGAATGCAGGCGTGTATTATCACTGGGCACCTAAATATGACTGGAAGGCCAATGGCCGGTTTGTAGTAGGGCTTTCGGTTTCATTTTAATAGTGTAAGTAATAACAAAGCCCCGCAATGCGGGGCTTAACTTTATATACTTCAAAGAAACTACCTGCTATAGTTAGGCGCTTCTTTTGTTATCACGATATCGTGCGGATGACTTTCCGCCATACTTGCCGAGGTAATGCGGATGAACTGCGCTTCTTCATGCAGTGTTTTGATGTCGCGGGCACCGGTATAACCCATACCTGCACGCAGACCACCTACAAATTGCTGTACCACCTCATTCAGGCTACCTTTGTAGGGCACACGGCCTACAATGCCTTCCGGAACCAGCTTCTTTATATCCGCTTCCATATCCTGGAAGTAACGGTCTTTAGAACCTTCCTGCATAGCCTCTACGCTACCCATACCGCGATAAGACTTAAACTTACGCCCTTCATAGATAATGGTTTCACCCGGGCTTTCTTCCGTACCGGCGAATATTGAACCCGCCATCACGCTGGATGCACCTGCTACGATGGCTTTCACCATATCGCCCGTGTAGCGGATACCGCCATCTGCGATAACAGGCACACCACGTTTTTTCAATACAGAGGCTGCCTCCATAATAGCAGTAAGCTGCGGGGCACCTGCACCTGTTACTACACGTGTAGTACAGATAGAACCCGGGCCTACACCTACTTTCACGGCATCGGCACCGGCATCGGCCAGTGCTTTGGCACCGGCAGCAGTAGCTATATTACCTGCTATTACAGGCAGTGTTTTAAATGTTTTTTTCACCAGCTTCACCATATCCACCACACCTTTAGAGTGCCCGTGCGCGCTATCCAGCGTTATCACATCCACACCGGCAGCCAGCAGCGCTTCTACACGCTGCAGCGTATCGGCAGTGATACCTACGGCAGCACCTGCCAGCAGGCGGCCCAGTTGGTCTTTGTTAGAATTAGGATGGCTTTTCAGTTGAATGATATCGCGGAAGGTGATAAGACCTATCAGCTTGCCTTTCTTATCTACTATAGGCAGCTTTTCTATCTTGTATTGTTCCAGTATTGTTTCTGCTTTTGCCATGCTGGTGCCGGCAGCAGCAGTTACCAGGTTTTCCCTGGTCATTACATCTTTTATCTTCTTCCTGGTATTCTTTTCAAAGCGCATGTCGCGGTTGGTAAGGATACCCACCAGCAAGTTGTTGGAATCTACTATAGGTATCCCACCTATTTTATTGTCGCGCATCAGCTTCAGGGCATCGCCAACTGTAGCTTCCGGAGAAAGCGTTATCGGGTCTACGATAAGGCCGCTTTCGCTGCGTTTTACTTTACGCACCTGTTCGGCCTGGCGTTCGATGCTCATATTTTTATGCAGCATACCGATTCCACCCTCACGGGCCAAAGCTATCGCCAACGGGGCTTCCGTTACAGTATCCATTGCGGCAGATACCATAGGGATGTTCAGCTTAATGTCTTTTGTGAGTTGTGTTACTGTACTTACTTCTCTAGGAAGGACTTCAGAGTAGGCCGGCACAAGGAGTACATCATCAAATGTAAGGCCTTCGCCGTAGAACTTAGATTTTGCAGCCATGTGCAAAGATAATGCAAGACAAATGAATTTTAAAAATGCAAATCAATAAAGCGCGTCAATATGTATATAAATCCGCCACAGCAGCGCATTACAGCCTGCAAAATTTTGAACGGTCTATAATAAAAGCTATAGCACACCATGAAAATTTGTACTTTTCGCAAAAGTTTACCCCGGTGCAATTTCATCCTACATTGGCTTTTGAGCCGTTACATAAACAAAGTGAATGGCAGCAGTCTGCATTGCAGGAACTGCTGAAATACCTCAAAGCTAATTCCCCATTCTACCAGCGATTGTTCAAAGAACATAATATTGATATACGCAATATTAAAACGCTGCAGGATATGAAATACCTTCCTACCACTACCAAAAGTGATATGCAGGAGCACAACTGGGATTTCCTATGTGTAACGGCTGATAAAATAAAAGAATATACCGCTACATCGGGTACACTGGGCAGGCCGGTGTCTATAGCACTTACGGAGAACGACCTGCAAAGGCTAGCTTATAACGAGCAGCAATCATTCCTTACCGCAGATGGCAAGCCTGAGGATTGTTATCAATTGATGCTGACACTCGACCGCCAGTTTATGGCCGGTATCGCTTACTACCAGGGCATACGCAAACTGGGCGCTGCACTGGTACGTACAGGGCCGGGGTTGCCTGCCATGCAGTGGGATACCATCTTTCGTTTGCAGAGCAATAGCATCGTAGCTGTACCTTCTTTTATGCTTAAGATGATAGAGTATGCCAAAGAACATGGCATAGACCTGCGGCATACCCCCGTGAAGAAAGCCGTATGCATTGGCGAGAGCTTGCGACAGGGCGATTTTGAGTTGAATACCTTAGGGCAGAATATTCATAAAGAATGGCCGATACACTTATACAGCACTTACGCCTCTACCGAAATGCAAACGGCCTTTACCGAATGTGGCGCAGGTATGGGCGGACACCAGGCCCCGGACCTGATAATACTGGAAATACTGGATGATGAAGGCAACCCGCTGCATAGCAATCAGTATGGCGAAGTAGCTATTACTACCCTTGGCGTAGAAGGGATGCCACTACTTCGGTACCGCACAGGTGATATATGCACCTTTTACGAAACCCAATGCAGCTGCGGCAGGTATTCGCGCCGCCTGAGCCCCGTGCTGGGGCGTAAGCAGCAAATGATAAAATATAAAGGCACTACCCTTTACCCGCCGGCTATATTTGATATACTGAACAGCATACCGTTTATCAAAGAGTATGTGGTAGAAGTATTTACCAACAGCATAGGTACGGATGAATTAAAGCTCCACATTAACACACCACTGCCGGTAGATGATTGTGAACACAAGCTTCGCCCGGTATTACAGTCTAAATTGCGTGTAGCCCCGCTGCTGCACTTCCACTCGGGCAGTGAAATGCAGCAAATGCAGTTTCCCCAAAATAGCAGGAAACAAGTGCGTTTTATAGACAACAGGGTGACTGCCCTTTAAAACTAAACGGTGAGTTGGCATTACTTTTTAAGTCCCTCATAAACCATTAACTATGTTGTTTATGAAAAAGACTATTTTCAACACACTCTTACTTGCTGCATTACTATCAGCAGCATCTTGCGGTAATAACAATGAAACGGACAGTAAAGAAATAGCCGAAGAACAAAACGAGGCCAAACTTGACGATACACATCTTGAGAAAGATGCTGAATTTGCCGTAGCTGCTGCCGATGGCGGTATGATGGAAGTAGAACTGGGCAAGCTTGCCGCAACGAATGCCGCATCTGCACAGGTAAAAGAATTTGCGCAAGGCATGGTTACCGACCATAGCCAGGCAAATGAAGAACTGAAATCGCTGGCTGCCTCTAAAAACATCGCATTGCCTGCTACACTGAGCGAGGACAAGCAGAAGAAAGTAAATGAGCTGGCCGAAAAGAAAGGTGCTGATTTCGATAAAGCTTATATGGACTTTATGGTAGATGACCATGAAGAAGACATCAAAAAGTTTCAGGACGAAGCAGATAATGGCAACGATGCTGAAATTAAAGGCTGGGCATCGGGCAAAGTGCCGGTATTGCAGCACCACCTGGAAATGGCTAAAACAACACGTGATGCTGTAAAGAAATAACAGCAGGCTTTTATAAAAAAGTAAAAGGCACTAACGATGTTAGTGCCTTTATACATTAATGTGGTTGCTGTTATCGTGCTATATTCACGGCACGTAGCTCACGTATCACCGTTACCTTTATCTGGCCGGGATATTGCATTTCTTTCTGAATCTTGTCAGCTATTTCAAACGACAGACGATCACTGTCTGCATCGCTTACTTTCTCCGCTTCTACTATCACGCGCAGTTCGCGGCCTGCCTGTATAGCATATGCTTTTTCTACACCGTTGTAAGCCATAGCCAAGCCTTCCAGGTCTTTGATACGCTGCAGGTAGCTTTGCATCATTTCGCGGCGCGCACCCGGGCGTGCACCACTGATGGCATCGCAAGCCTGTACGATAGGCGAAATGATATAAGTCATCTCCATCTCATCGTGGTGTGCACCTATAGCGTTGACGATGGCAGGATGCTCACCACTTTTTTCTGCCAGCTTAGCACCCAGCAATGCGTGGCTCAGTTCTGTTTCTTCATCAGGCACTTTACCTATATCATGCAGCAGACCGGCACGTTTTGCCAGTTTCACCACTTTCTGCCCAAGGCCCAGCTCAGCAGCCATAATACCGCAAAGATTAGCTGTTTCCTTAGAGTGCATCAGCAGGTTTTGGCCGTATGATGAACGGAAACGCATTTTACCTACCATACGCACCAGGTCTTTATGCAGACCGTGGATACCTAATTCTATGATGGTACGCTCACCTATCTCCAACACCTGCTCTTCCAGTTGTTTCTTTGTTTTTTCCACCACCTCTTCGATACGTGCGGGGTGGATACGGCCATCCTGTACCAGGCGTTGCAACGACAGGCGTGCTACCTCGCGGCGCAGCGGATCGAAACAGCTTAGTACGATAGCCTCAGGAGTGTCATCAATGATCAGGTCTACACCGGTAGCTGCTTCCAGCGCACGGATGTTACGACCCTCACGGCCTATTATCTGGCCCTTTATTTCATCGCTTTCCAGGTTGAATACCGTGATAGCATTCTCTATGGTTTGCTCTGCACCGGTACGTTGTATGGTTTGGATGATGATCTTCTTAGCTTCTTTGGTTGCATTGGCCTTCGCCTCTTCCATTATTTCTTTCACATGGGCCATAGCGGCAGTGCGGGCTTCTTCTTTCACCGCTTCCATCAGTTCTGCCTTTGCTTCTTCAGCCGATAGGTTAGCTACCTTTTCAAGACGCTTAATGTGTTCTTCCTGGTGGCGTTCCAGTTCGGTACGCTTGATGTTTACTACTTCCAGCTGCTTATCCAGGTTTTCCTTCAGTTGCTGGTATTCGTTTATTTGCTTTTGCAGCGATGCGTTTTTATCATTTACGCTTTGTTGCTGCTGTTTAATGCGGTTTTCTGTCTCGGCAATTTTCTGGTTGCGCTGCAATACTTCTTTTTCGTGCTCGCTTTTTTGTTGTAAAAAGTGCTCTTTGGCCTCCAGTATTTTCTTTTCCTTTATAGTTTCTGCATGCGCTTTCGCCTCTTCTACCAGTTTTTTAGCTTGTTGTTCTGCTTCGTCTACCTGTTTTTGAGTGTTTTTTGCAAATACTATTTTACCTAGAAAAATACCTATTAATATGGCGGCCACCGCTACTATGGCGACGGTAATTGATGAATCCATGTTGTGCTATAACTTTTAAGCTGATGTTTTTAAATCCGATTTCCATTAGGTTTACAGTTATTAACAAATTTCATATTCATAATAATGTATAACGCTAAATTCGTCTGCTAAGTTATGAAAAGATTTTGGTTAAGGAAATTGGGCCGTTTACTACCATGTTCTGCCCAATCGCCGTAGCTTTGTAGTTCTTTTCCTGAACTACCGATGGTTTTATCATATTCTTATTGCAATGTATCTGTAATGCCTATGCGCAGCGAACCCAGCCACCGCGCCGAACAGGTAAACGAAATGCTGTATGGTGAACGTGCCGAGGTACTGGAAGTAAATGAAGACAACTGGGCACGGATACGCTGCGAATGGGATGGATATGAAGGCTGGTGCCGTTTTGGCCAGCTGACGATGACCAACAGGAAAGAATACCGCAAACCGGCTAAGGCAGTAGCTGCCAGCCACACCGACCGTATCTTGTTTGAGCAAGGCGATCAATGGGTGCCTATGGGCAGCGATCTATTTGGCTTTAAGAAGAGCCTTGTAAACTTCAAGGGTGACACCGGCAAATACAAGGGTAAAAAGCTGGCACTAAAAAAAATGGTGCTGGATGCAGCATCCCTGGAAAAAGCAGCCATGGCTTACCTGCATGCCCCCTACCTGTGGGGTGGCCGCAGCAGGGCAGGCATAGATTGCTCAGGGCTCACACAAATGGCATTTAAGATGTGTGGAATGGCCATCCCCCGCGATGCCAGCCAGCAGGCTAAAGAAGGCACAGGTGTTGATTTTTTACAGCACGCGCAATGCGGCGACCTGGCTTTTTTTGATAATAGCGAGGGGAAAATTGTCCATGTGGGCATCCTGCTTGATAATCATACCATTATACACGCTACTGAAACCAGCGGGCGCGTAGTGATAGATCGGATAGACCAGGAAGGTATTATCAGCGTGAAGCTGAAGAAACGCACCCATCACCTGCGTTTTGTGAAACGGATGTTTTAATCGTATTCGGTGCCTTTGTAAAAGATGCGGAACATATTCTGTCCTATCTGGTATTTCAGGACATCATAGGCCAGTTCCCAGTTTTCCAGTTCAGCATTGGTTACATCATATATCTCCCCTTCTGTAAACAAGCGTAGCATACCTATACGGTTGATATAGGCAATAGAATTGTATTGCATTACATACTTTTCGGGGTAGTAGCTTTCCAGCGAGTATATGTTGCCTTTGTAGAAAACCTTGAAGTATCCACTCTGATCGCGGTAGGCTACCATATTATCAGCTACACGCATTTCCTGTGGTGTAAAGAAACCAATAGAACGTACACTATCGCCATAGAATATTTTAAAATAACCATCGTTCGACATATAGGCTACTAAATTATCCCCCGCCAGGTAGCTATTGGGCGGAAAATCTTCAACTACATAGGTTTGCCCGCTATGAAATATCTTAAATTGCCTGTTGATATCTACATATGCTACCGTATTACGCCCAACTTCAAAGCTGCTTACTGCATAGTCTTCCTGCTGTATAATGTTGCCGAGGTAAAAGATGCGGAACTGGTTAGCATAATTATCATAAGCCGCAATATTATCGGTCACTTTGATAACCTCTAAAGGATTGCCTGCCAGAAAGCCCTCTATGGGATATACGGTACCATTATAATAAGCCTTGTACTCGCTACGCACGCCATCGAAAAATAACAATACACTATCGCCCAGGAAGTATTGTGTACAGAAAGTAGACAGGTTTTTTACAGTGCCTTTATCAAATACATTCAGCGATTTGCTGTTGAGGAACGCTACAAGGTTATCTGTGACTTTAAATTCATTGGTAAAGCCGGCATTGAGCGTGCGCATGGCGCCACCATAGTATATTTTAAAAGACCGGGAATTATCTAAGTAAGGGATAGCAATGCGGCCTGTTTTTACCTCCATTGGCACCAGGTAGTCTATCTTCCTTATCATGCCTTTATCCCATACCATCACTTGGTTCTGGATGTTTACATAGTAAGTAAGCTGGGCATAAACAGTAGTAGTAAGGGCAGTAGTGATAGATAGTAGTAATAGTGTGAATCTTAACAGGCTACGTGGCATGGGCGCAGTATTTGTGCTAATATAACTAATAAAAATAAAAAAGCCGGCCCGAGAACAGGCCAGCCCCTATAAACCCTATCACTATGAAAACTTATACAAAATTAAATGCTGATTAAATTTTGGCAAAATAATTCACCCGATTTTTAATATTTATTAACAGAAAAGGATGAAAATAAAAAAGCCAGCCTGAGAACAGGCCAGCCCCTATAAACCCTATCACCATGAAAAC
>DASWWE010000054.1:0-26859 GCA_036406055.1 Flavipsychrobacter sp.
CAGGAAAATACAATGCAGTCACATACTCGTGGCTATAGGTACCTTTCGCGTTATATTCAGCCTTCCATTTATCCTTCACGGGGTTATTATACTTCGAGGTATCATTTTCCCGTTGCCTATATCCATATCCATTGGCAGCTATTGCAGCATAGCTGATGTAGTTTTTTTTCTCATAATCTATTTCAAGGGACTTTAAAACCAGCATTTTCTCGCATGTGGCCAACGGATACTTCTGCAAAAAAGCATCAAAGCTGATGCCTTTCTTAATATCCTGGTATGCAGCCTTAATATTCTTACCGCTATCCAGCCGTATTACATATGCAGCCGTCTGAGGTACTGATGTATATTTCTTCCACAGGTCGCACCGCTTATATTTCAGGTTCAGCGAATCTACAATATGCGCCAGTTGCGCCATGGTCGTATCGCTATAGATAAACCCATTCTTATGAAGCTCAAATTCAGAACTCCCCCTTTGGGCTTTAAGGGGAGTAGCCGGCAACACCAATGCCAGCAACAGGGCAATAAGCATTATTCTTTTCATAGGGTTGTTCTTTTCATCAAGATACTCAAAAGAAGAATTTTCATAATAACACGAAAGTCATTTTTACCAATGCTATTGTTTCCTGCAATTCTGTCCTTGCAACAAACCTTATATAATACGCCTGATATTCTTATTTTTGCGCCACACCTTTATTGATTATGGAAGATTTGAAAGTTACCCTCAAACAGCAAATAATAGAGTCACTGAACCTGCAAGGCATGAAGCCTGAGGATATAGATGACAATGCCCCCCTGTTTGGCGAGGGTCTTGGACTCGATAGCATCGATTCGCTGGAGATGATGGTATTGCTGGAGCGCAACTACGGCATCAAAATAGAAGATGCACGCGAAGGCCGCAAAGTGCTGCAATCCGTAGCATCTATGGCTGAATACATACAACAACACCGCAAGATATAATTTGCCACACTGCATATGGCAGAGAGGATAGTCGTAACATCGCTGGGTATATTATCTGCGCTGGGCAATGGCATTGCAGCAAACCTGCAGGCATTGCAACAGCAGCGGCCCGGCTTGCGCTACCCGCAATTGCTGCAAACCATACACGCCGGCGAATTTCTGCTGGGCGAGGTGCCATACAGCAATGATGAACTATCGGCCATGCTGGGCCTGCCTACGGGCAATAACGGCTACACCCGCACCACCCTGCTGGCTATGGTGGCTATGCAGGAAGTGTTGAAAGGCATCGACAAAAAAGAATTGCAGGACGAAGGCTTTGCTTTCATCAATGCTAATACCGTAGGCGGCATGTGTTCGGTAGAAGATATGTATGAAGACTTCCTGTCGGACAATACAGCAGAAAACGCACTAAAGTATATAGACACGCTGGACTGTGCCGAAAGCACACAAAACGTTACCAAGCACTTTGGGCTTAAGCCTTTTACGGCTACCATCAGTACGGCCTGCTCTTCTTCGGGCAATGCCATTATACTAGGTGCAAGGCTGATACAGCATGGCATTATAAAACGCGCCATTTGTGGTGGTTGCGATGCGCTGAGCCGCTTTACGCTCAATGGTTTCCACTCGCTGAAAAATGTAGATAAGCAACCCGCACGCCCTTTCGACAATACCCGCTTCGGCCTGAACCTGGGCGAGGGTGCTGGCTATGTATTGCTGGAAACAGAAAAGAGTGCGAAGGAACGTGGTGCAGAGATCATCGCTGTGCTTTCGGGCTATGCCAATACCAATGATGCCTACCACCCTACCGCACCCAACCCCAACGGTGATGGTGCGTACAACACCATGCAGCTTGCCTTGCAGAAAGCACAATTGCAAACTACAGACATCAACTATATAAATGCCCACGGCACTGCTACCACAGCCAATGATGCTGCCGAGGGCAAGGCTATAGAGCGATTATTCAATGGCCATACGCCACACTTCAGCTCTACCAAGCCATATACGGGCCATACCCTTGCAGCAGCAGGTGTTATCGAGGCTATCTTTAGCATCGGTGCCTTGCAGCAGCAAATGATATGGCCATCGCTCAACCACACCACGCAGATGGAGGAAGTGAGCATCACGCCTACCACCCAGCTTATTGAAGATGCGGGCATCAATCATGTGCTCAGCAATTCATTTGGCTTTGGTGGCAATAATGTATCTCTAATTTTCAGCCGCGCATGATACAGCCTGTTTATATATCGGCTGCCAGCGCTATATCGCCGCAGCATAGTTTTGGTACAGATGCCCCTTTGCAGCCTGTAATGAGCAGCGATAACGGCAAGCTCTATGTGCAGGATGCTGACTATAGCCAGTTCATCAACCCCGTAGCTATACGCCGCATGAGCCGCATGCTGAAAATAGGCATCAGCACGGGTATGGATTGCTTAAGACAATCAGGCATAGAAAAACCCGATGGTATCATCACCGGTACTGGCCGCGGCAGTATGCGCGATATGGAAATATTCCTGGGCGATATGCTGCGCCTGAAGGAAGAAGCGCTGAACCCTACCTACTTTATACAAAGCACTTACAATTCCATCAACGGCTGGCTGGCGCTGCAAACCAAATGCACAGGTTATAACCAAACCTATGTACACCGCGGTCATTCGCTGGAAATGGCTTTGCTGGATGCACAACTACTGCTGAATGAAACGACGGATAAGCAGCACTACTTAGTTGGCAGCTTTGATGAAATGACCGATGAATACTTTGGTGTAAAAAGTAAAATAGGCTACTGGAAACAACCCACACCCCATAGCCTGCACCTGTATAAGCACAGCGACACACCCGGTAGCATAGGTGGCGAAGGCAGTGCTTTCTTTATGGTGACCAATGAGAAAGAGAATGCCTTGTTCAGCATAGCAGCCATGCAAATGCTGCAAGACTATACGCCTGCAGAGGTAGATGCTACCATCGCCCGCATACTGGAAGAAAACAAGATATTGCTGCGCGATGTAGATGTAATACTTTGCGGTATGAGTGGCGATAGCCGTTTCGATGGTATCTACAAGCCACTATTTAATAATACTACCGTACATACCACCGTATGTGCGTTCAAGCATCTGTGCGGCGAATATGACACCTCTACCGGCTTTGCTATGTGGCTGGCTACACAGGCATTCAAAACCCAACAGGTACCCGAGGCCATCATTCAGAAAAAAGGCATCAACCCATCTGTAAAAACCGTGCTGATAGTGAACCACTATATCCTGAACAGCGCGAGTGTGATGCTGCTGAGGGCTAATTCTTAGTCTTCGTCTTCTCTTTAGGATAAAAGAACGCGGTCATCACCACGCCAAAAATGATGGCGGTTAATATATCTTTCCAGTCCACACGTTTCAAGGCAGCATCCATACCCTTATCCAGCGCACTGATAAGCACGCCCACCACAAAGTAAACCACGGTAAGCACTACAAAATGCCCGAAACGTTTCGCCTTAATCATATACGAACAGTAGATTGATGCAATAAAACTATGGAAACAGAAATTAGCGCTATGTTAAGATTATATAGCACCTACTATCATCACCTGGGTAGGTGTAGGGTTACCGCCTTCTTTTTCAAGAGATATGGCGAAGGCCTGGCCACTTTGTACCTGCATCGGCACTTTCAGCATCGTACCTGCATTGGCTACCATGTCGTTTGATATTACGCCCATGCTCACAGGTTTACCATCCTGTATCACCCACAGCTGGTATTGCTTGCCTTTTTCAGGCATGGGCATATGGTGTATGGTCAGGTAAGTTTCGCCTGTACCTTTGCTCCAGAACACCATGCCCGTCATATCCTTTCCGGGCTGTGCGCTGCGCATCACCACGGTTTTCATACCTGTATCTGCCAGCATGTTCCGGCCTTTTTCGTAAGCCTCTACCTTAGCCAGCATTTGTGTTTGCTGCGCCTGCATAGAGTCCATACGGGCTACCATGGCAGCCTTTTCATCATTTATCTTATTGCGTTGCGATAGCAGCATAAAGTTGGTAAGCACACTCACGGCTACAGCTGCCCATACGGCGGCACGCTGCCAGCTCATTTTAGGAGCCTGCTCTGCCGGCGCTTCCAATGCTATTACTTTGGGGGTAGCTTCCGCTACAGGTTGCTGCATAGGCGGCACACCATCGTGCATGCCGTCGTTATTGGCGCGTTGCTGCACCTGTATTGCATTCCATATCTGCTCTTGCAGGTGTGCTGGTGGTTCTATAGGCGTGGTAGCTGCATAGCTTTCCATGGCAGCCTCTATAGCTTCCACTTCCTGCCGCAACTCAGGATACAGGACAATGTCCGCCTCTACCGATGCACGCTCAGCTTCGCTAAGCGCCCCCAGTACGTAGGCTTCCAGTATGCCCGATTCTATGTATGCTTTAATATCCACTTCTTCCTTTAGTTACTATAATGTTTTCTCAACAATTGTATAGCATGCCGCATACGGGTTTTGACCGTACCCAGCGGTATCTCTAAGGTCTTTGCAACCTCTTCCAACGTAAATCCTTTAAAATAAGCTAAGTCAACAATTGCCTGATATTCAGGCTTTAGCCCTTGCACTGCATCTTTCAGCCCAATCGTATCTATTTTTTGTTCCGTTTTAAATCCACTCTGAATATTATATACGGCATCTTCAGCGCTTTGGATTTTCGCCTTCATGATCTCCCCTTTCGACCTCAGTTTATCTATTGAGGCATTGCGGGCAATATTGATCATCCAGGTGTAGATACGGCCTTTATCGGCATTGAACTGGCCTATATTGTTCCAAATCTTTACAAACACCTCCTGCAGCACGTCCTGCGCGGTCTGGTCGTCACTGATGGTTTTCTTGATGACACTGTAAAGCACCCCTGCATAGTTCTTATACAGGTAGTTAAAAGCTTCCTGGCTCTGCTGTTTTAACAGCAAAACAAGTTCCGGCTCACTATATGTAACTGATGGTGCCAAATAACAAATGGTAGCTCAAAGTAATAATTAGCGGGCAAATATCATCCTGTAATCGGTCTTTATTTTTCCGTTACTGATATCGTCCAGTTTCTTTTTAATGAGCCTGCGTTTCAATTGAGGTAAATAATCAATAAAAAGCTTGCCATCAATATGATCATATTCATGCTGTATCACGCGGGCGGTAATGCCGGTAAATTCCTGCTCATGCTCCTTGAAGTTTTCATCCATATAGCGCAGGCGCACTACCGGCATGCGGTACACATCTTCGCGTATTTTAGGTATGCTCAGGCAGCCTTCGTTATATGCCCATGGTTCGCCATGCTCTTCTACGATATGGGCATTGATGAATACTTGCTTTATCGGCTTTTCGTTTGGATAATCACGTTTGTCTTCATCATCAAAGTTCTCTACTATCTGTATGGTATCTATCACAAACAGGCGGATGCCTTTGTTTATCTGTGGTGCGGCTATACCCACGCCATTGCTGTGATACATGGTTTCCCACATATCCGCTATCAGTTTTTTCAACTCGGGGTATTCAGGCGTAATGTCGTCACATTCCTTCCTCAGTATCGGGTGCCCGTACGCTACAATTGGCAATATCATCTATCAATAAATTATTAAGCTTTGCAAAGATACGAATCAGGCACGGCTTTCGAGGTATTCCTGCAATATTATAACGGCACTGATGCTGTCTATCAGTTCCTTCTTTTCGCGCTGCTTTTTGGTAAGGCCCATCCGGGCTATGGCTGCCGAGGCCATTTTAGAGGTCATGCGCTCATCCCATCGCTCTATGGGCAGGTTGGGGAATACATGCTGAAACTTGCCTATGAATTTATCTACGAGGGGCGTGGCATCGGTAGCACTGTCATCAAAATTGAGCGGATAACCAATAATCACCTTTTCTACCGGTTCCTGTGCCATGTATTTTTTCAGCCAGCCTATCAGCTCACCGCTATCGGTGGTTTCCAGTGCGGTGGCTATTATCTGCAGCGGGTCGGTAAC
Source organism: Flavipsychrobacter sp. (assembly GCA_036406055.1). Lineage (GTDB taxonomy): Bacteria > Bacteroidota > Bacteroidia > Chitinophagales > Chitinophagaceae > Polluticoccus. Next base: position 5,934 of record DASWWE010000054.1, read on the forward strand.
GGCTATGCCCGTACGCTTCTTTCCATAATCGAGTGCTAAAACGCGCGCCACGGGTTGACTATTTTAGTTGTTTTACAATAACGGTGCCCATCTTCTTCACAATATCGGCTTCTGCATGCTTCAGTTCTATCAGCTTCTTCAACATGGCCATCTGGCGGTGTTCTTCTTTTTCGGCCTGTATGCGCTTTAGCAACTCTGCCTGTACCAGTTTTATTTTCTTCAGTTCGAAATAAGTAAGCGTACTTTCTACTTCGTTGATATAATTCAGGTCGCCGGCCAGTGTTTCTATCCCATACATCTTGCGCCAGTTCTCGCTCATTTCCTCGCCGGGCCGCATTATTTCTATCACGGCTTTTTGCAGGGTTGTATCGGGGTGGGTCACAAAGAAATTATACTCCGGCCCTGTACCATGCTGTTGCAGGTAGCTGTAATACTCATCATAGGCACGCCTTGCCAGTTCATTTTCTAAAAAGTCAGGGTCCAGTGTATGATACAGCATATCAGCCGCATGGGCATAGCCTTCCATAGGCTTATTGCCATGTTCTATCAGTACGCGTATCAGCTCCCATTCCTGGAACTCGGTGGTGTTCAGCTTCGGTGCCAAGTCGGGCTCCGGCTCTGTACCATACACTTCGGGGGCATCGGGCAGTTCCTGCTGCTGTGCATCCTGCCTGCGCGACTGTTGTTTGCGTTCCTGCTCGGCACGGTCGCGTATGTATTTGTTTACAAGGTTTACCAGCTTGGTTTCATCTACCTGAAGCCTGCGGGCAGCCTCGCGTATATAGTGGTCTTGCAGGGCAAAGTCTTCCGCTTTGTTGATGAGCGAAACACTCTCCGCTATCTCATTTACCAGTTTCGATTTCTTCACCGGGTCATCACCGGCATCGCGCATACCTACTTCCAGCCGGAAGCTGATGATATCCTGCTTGTGTTCTTTTACATATTCATGAAAGCGCGCCGAGCCCGACTTCTGTATAAAACTATCCGGGTCTTCACCCTCGGGCAGCAATACCAGCTTTACTGTAAAGCTTTGTGAAAGCGCCATATCCAGTCCGCGCAATGCGGCCTTCACACCGGCACTATCCCCATCATACAATATGGTCAAGTTGCGGGTCAGTTGGCCTATCACGCGCAACTGGCCTTCGGTCAATGAAGTACCGCTACTGGCCACCACATTTTCTACCCCACCCTGGTGTAGCGATATTACGTCGGTATAACCTTCCACCAAAAAGCATTCATCATTCCTGCTGATGCTTTGGCGGCTCTGGTACATGCCGTAGAGTACACGGCTTTTATTATATAGTTCGTTTTCCGGCGTATTGATGTACTTGGGCGCACGGTCATTACTTTTCAGTATGCGCGCACCAAAGCCCAGCACACGGCCGGTCATGCTTTGTATAGGGAATATCACACGGCCACGATATACATCATAATGCCCGCGCTGCCCGTTCTTTACAAAGCCCGCACGCTCCAGTAGTTCACTGCTGTAGCCTTTCAGGGTTGCGGCTTTAAAGAACGCTTCACCCATTTCCGGGTTATACCCCAGCCTGAATTTTTCTATAATGTCTTTTCGAAATCCCCTTTGCTTGAAATAGCTGAGCCCTATTACCTGCCCTTCTTCCGTATTCAGCAGCGTATCGTGAAAATATTGCGCTGCATATTCATTTAAGATACGCAGGCCTTCTTCTGCCAATTGTTGCTGTTGCTGTTCAGGCGTACGCTCAGTTTCCTCCAGCGTTATCTTGTAGTAATCTGCCAGCCAGCGGATAGCTTCAGGGTAAGTCAGCTTTTCATGCTCCTGTATAAAGGTGACTACATTACCCGCCTTGGCACAACCAAAACACTTAAAAATGCCTTTGGCTCCCGACACATAAAAAGATGGTGTCTTCTCATTGTGAAACGGGCAATTGGCTATATGATTGGCACCCCGTTTTTTCAAGCGCACAAACTGCCCTACCACATCTACAATGTCGGCACGGCTCATCACTTCCTGTATGGATGCGGGGGATATCATCTTAAAATTTCCGGATACTAAAGGTAATTAAAAGGGCAGGTTTATAACTATGGTGTCAGCGTTTCCTGCACATCCTTTTTCAGGTCGGCAAGAAACTGCTTTGCCTCTTTTTCATGCTTATCTGTATGCAGCATAAAATAGTAGCGCTCCATTTGCAGGTCTATATCATCCAGGAAGGTAGCACAGCTTTCCATCAGCAGTTTTTTCACATCTGCCGTTTCATACGTACTGCACACGTCTTTATGCTCCGCTATCTGCAAAAAAGCTATCATATTGCTTATCAATAGCGGATTGGCAGGATACTTATGTACCAACTCTTTACACTTTACACATATGGCTATTTCATCACAATCATCAGCATGTATCATATCTGCCAGCGCATCTGTGTCTGCACGCAGTGCTGCCAGCTGATCTATTACAGTGCTTATCATTTCCTTCATGCTGCAAAAGTATCGAAATATCAGTTAGCGATGATGGTAGTTGTAAAACGTACACGTTCGCGCTTTTTACTGAACACATGCCAGTTTCCATCATATTCTATATGCTGGGGCAGTAGCTTTCCATTTACCTGCATGGTGCGCACCTTCATCCGCACATCAAAATCATACACCAGTGTTTTATAAGAAAGGGAATAATCGCGGGCTACAATGGCATAGTCGCTTTTGCGAAACCAGGTAGTGAGTTCATCATATACTACATCGTCTGCATATTCTTTTTTGGGAATGGCTTTGAATACATAACATTCCACCCCATCATGCATTTCCGATAGCAACCTGAAGTCATACATCTTCGCCACATCCGGTTCAAATATCGCTGCTTTATCACCCATCAGCGGTACACCGGCTACCTTACTGCCGGGGTTAAATATCAGTTGCTTCAGGCGGTATTTATTTTTTTCTATGGTGCCTTTGCCTGCTTTCATGCTGCCGGCTACTATATCTGTTTCGCCACATTCTTTGCCTTTGGTAAAGAACAGGTAAGCATATAATTCTGCCGTGTAATATTTGTATTCCCTTTTGCGGGTGTAGAAATCACCGGTCGTCTTTTCTTCCAGCACCTGCATAGTGCGGCAGCCATTGGCTGCAGTTTGTTTTGTTTTGCTGTATAGCGATGCCTTCACACCACCTTTGTCATTCAGCACCCGTATATCGTTGACGGATGTATAAGACGTGACCCGCAGGCTACGAAATGCTTTGTAGAAAGTAGTATCTGTCTTTACACGGCGGATAAAGCCCTTTACATCCCAACCGCCACGCACCGCTTTTACCACCACTTCATCCATTTTCAACGGCAGGTTGAAGATGCTGCTATCCTTTTGCTGCGCCGTTGCCGTGCAGCAAGCCAACATCAGCACTATCAACCACGCACTACGCATGGGCAGCACGGTCTTTTAGTAATGCTTCGGCTATGATCATATCCTCCGGTGTGGTCACTTTTATATTGCTTCTTTCCCCCATTGTCAAAAACACCGTACCACCATTGGCTTCTACTACTGTAGCCTCGTCTGTAAATGCCGGTACATATTCCTGCTGAAAGGCGGGTAACAGTACATCGGCACGAAAGGTTTGCGGCGTTTGTATGATGCGCATCATCTCCCTGTCCACCGGGCGGCTGTCATCATCTTCCAGTATCCGCATGCTATCGGCTACCGGTATGGCAGGTATCGCACTGCCCTTTTCCATAGCTTGTTCATAACACCGGCGTATCAGCGCAGGGGTTACCAGCGGGCGCACACCGTCATGCACAAATACAATACTATTTTCACCTACCACTTTCAGCCCGTTCTGCACACTATGATAGCGGGTTTCGCCACCTACTACTATAGTGATATCTACCCTGTCCGGAAAAGACTGCAATACCATTTGCGCATAGCTTAGCTGGTCTTCCGGCAATACCAATACCAGTTGCATATCATCATACGCATCGGCAAAGGCTTTGATAGCATGGTACAAAACTGTATGCCCCATCAATGGCAGAAACTGTTTAGGTACGGCACTACCCATGCGCACCCCCTTACCTCCCGCTACTATTACTGCAAATTTTTCCATAGTCTAAGACACCGCAAAAAAACGGCTTTAATGCCACAAGACAAAGCCCCTCCGCACCCCAAAAGGGGAACTGTAAAAATTATAGCCACCTGTTAGGTGGCTATAAAATATTATAACTCAGAGAAAAACCCTCTTTAGCGGTTTGGGTTTATTTCACTTCTTGCATCAGCTTGCGCACTATGGGCGATATTACTATTAGCAATATACCTGCCACCAGTGCATACAGGCCCAGTTGCTTATAGCCATCTGTATAAGATATCAGCTTGGTCATTAGCGATGCATTTTCATCTGCAGATGCCATACCGGCACCCAGCAAGCCCGCTACATATTGTCCGTATGCGCTGGCCAGGAACCACATACCCATCATCATACCCCACAGCTTCTTTGGTGCCAGTTTCGTCATCAGCGACAACCCTATGGGCGACAGGCACAGCTCACCAAAGGTGATAACTAAATAAGCCAGCGTAAAAATGTTCAGTGATGTTTTACCATCAGGCCCTGCAAAAAAGCGCGTAGAATAGAATATATAAAACGCACCTGCCAGAAACAGGAAACCTAAACCAAATTTCACTACCGAGTTTGGCTCAATTTTCTTCTTGGCCATCCATACCCATACCAGCCCTACTACGATGCTGAATATAATAACGAATACAGAGTTGGCGCTGTTATTAACTGAATTCGGATTAACAGAAAAGCCCAACAACTTGTCATTCAGGTTATATAACGCAAACAGGCTCAAAGAGCCGCCACTCTGCTCGAAGAATGCCCAGAACAGGATCGAAAAGATAATGAACACCAATGCTGCTAATAGCTTCCTTCTTTCCGCTGCGGTTACTTTCGTCATTTCATAACCCAGGTATATCAGCGTTACGGGCCCTATGGTGTACATAAAAATATCTGTCAGCGCCGTTTCCTTTACCATTATCCACAGCAGTGGTATGGTTACCAGCGAACCGATGAACGTAGCTATCTCCATCGTCTTCCTTTTGCCCGGCGCTGTGTTTTGTAAAGGCGACAACCCGATAGGCCCCAGGTCTTTCTGCGTAAATATGAAGGTGAGCAAACCCAGTATCATCACCACACCTGCCGAACCGAATGCCCAGCTCCAGCCAAAGTTTTCATGCTGCCCCAGCCATACGCACAGTGCGCCACCCAGCATGGCACCTATATTGATGCCCGAATAGAACAGACCGAAACCGGCATCCCGCCTCGGGTCACCTGCACGGTACAGTTCACCTACCATGGTAGATATATTTGGTTTGAAGAAACCCGTTCCCACTATGGTAAAACAGGTGCCTATATAAAAAAAGTCTTTAGGCGACGCGGCAATAATAAAACTACCCGCTATCATCAGCAAGCCCCCCCAGAACAGCGATTTACGGAAGCCCAGTATCTTATCGGCAAACAAACCACCTACGAAGGTGAATGCATAGATGAATGCCTGTATGGCGCCATATTGCAGGTTGGCCGCTTTCTCATCTATCATTAGCTGGGTTACCATAAATACTACCAGCATCCCCCGCAGGCCATAAAAACAAAAGCGCTCCCACATCTCTGTAAGGAACAGGTACCATATCTGCCTGGGATATTTCCCTTTAAAATCCTGTATCTCTTCTAATGTTGTTGGCTTTACAGACATCCGTAAATCTTTATTTTTAAAATTATGAACGCACCAAAATAGCTTTTATTTCCCATTCCCCCCTTTTATACCCCACAAAAAAAGCAGGGACATTGTCCCTGCTTTCAGAATATAATAATATGCGAAAGTTTAACGCACACCGTGCATCATTTTCTTCAGTTTCGGCGTAATGGCAAACAATACGATAGATGCCACACCACACAATACCACAAACACCATAAAGAATTCGTACAGGTTGTGAATGGTAACGCCTGCAAATGACGGGTATTGATATACGATCTGGTTTTCAGCCAGCAGCTTCAGTTGATCTGCCGTTGGTGTTACGGTTTTATCCAGCACACCTTGCAGATCTATACCCAGCGTTTCGGCTTTTGTAAACTTATCTCCCGTTGGCGGCAGTATAGAACCCAGCGTACCCGCCAGTGCATAGCCTGATGCATTCGAAAGGAAGAACACACCATACAGCAGCGATGCAAAACGCTTAGGTGCCAGCTTACCTACCAGCGAAAGCCCGATAGGTGAAAGGCATAGCTCACCACATGTTTGTATCAGGTATAGCAATATCAACCATTTTACAGCCAGCAGGCCACTGTTGCCCAGGTCTTTTACATTATTGGCTATGATGAAATAGCTCAATGCTATCAGTGCCAGGCCAAAGGCTTGCTTCATAGGCGATATAGGTTCTGCATTTTTCTTACGCAGGCTATCCCATAGCATACTGAAAGGAACGGCCAGTATTACTACAAACAGGCCATTGAATATCTGCACCATGGATGGTGGTATCTGCCAGCCCAGGAAGTTACGGTCGGTCTGGTTGTCGGCAATGAAGGTTAGTGAAGAACCTGCCTGCTCGAAGGCCGCCCAGAAGAAGATAACGAAGAACGATACGATATAAATAACCAGGATACGTTGTGTTTCCACCTTGGTCAGTGATGTATCTGAAAGTATCAAACCGGCCAGCGTGATACCACTACCGTATATAAACGAGTAAATAAAGTTTTGTCCAAATATAAAATGGAAGATAGCACCCAGTACTACCAAGGCTATTACAGCTAGTACAAGAGACTTCGTAGAGAAGTTAGCTTTTTGTGCTTCGCCTTCTTCAAAGTCAGCAGCTTCGTTTTTAGATGGCAGACCACCTATCGGGCGTCCTTCAGGCGTTACCACATATTTATTCTTCAGTATAAAGAACGTAAGTGTACCCAGTAGCATAGCTATAGAAGCCGCCAGAAAACCCCATTTAAAAGCATGAATGTCACGCACACCTGTTGCAGCATCTTTTACATCGCCAATGAAGGGGCATATGAACTGGCCCATCAGCGCACCTACGTTGATGCCCATGTAGAAGATAGTGAAAGCCGAATCCAGCTTTGTTTTCTCCTGCTTAGGATACAGGCTGCCCACCATACTCGATATGTTGGGCTTGAAGAAACCATTACCGAAGATGATGATACCCAGCGCTATCCACATCAGCAGTTTCGCCGTATCAAGGCTGGAATCGAAGATACTCGCACTGGCAAACAGGCACAGTTGGCCCAAAGCCATTAGCGTACCACCCAGTATAATACAGTTACGGTTTCCTAAAAACCTGTCGGAAATGAAACCACCCAGCATGGGTGTCAGGTAGCAAAGGCCCAGGAAGGCTCCATATATAATGGATACATCCGCCTCTTTCATCATCAGCGAGTTTACAAGGAATAGCGTAAGCAGGGCGCGCATACCGTAAAAGTTGAAACGCTCCCACATCTCCGTACCGAATAAAACCCAAAGGCCTTTCGGGTGCCCCTTCTTTACATGTGTTTCCACTTCTATGGGTTGGTCAACGATTGCACCCAGTTCCTGGTCTTTGTGTGACTCCGACATATTGTATTTTAAAATTTTTATGTGCCGAAAGATAGTAAAATTTATGAGCGTTGAAACCCCTGAAACGAAAAATACCGCACTCGGCGGTATTTTGAATAACGTATGACAAATGCTGCTATTGCAGATTTTTCTCTTTCATAATGCGGTTGAGCCAGCGCAGCACCAGGAAGGCCAGCACCGTGGCTATGAGCAGCAACATACAGTTGAACAGGAAAAAATCGGCTTTGTTCTCATAATCATACCATTTGCTGGCCAGCACACCCGACATTTTATTCCCTATGGAAGTAGACAGGAAGAAACCACCCATCATCAGCGCCGTAAGCCTGGGCGGGCTCAGCTTGGATACCAGCGAGAGGCCCATAGGGCTCAACAGCAACTCCCCTACCGTGATAACACCGTAACAACCCACCAGCCATAGCGCAGATACTTTTACATCACCATTGCCGCCTGCATATACCGCCCATACCATTACCAATGTAGACAATGCCGATATCAACAGGCCGAAAGCTATCTTGGTAGCGGTGGACGGTTCTCTTCCCCTACGGTTGAGCCAGGCAAAGAAGCCGACGACCACGGGCGTAAGCAATACTACCCATGCCGGGTTGATAGACTGGAACAGTTCGGTACTCACCAGGTAAACAGGCTTATCATCCACAGGCATCTTATCAGCCCGCTGGTTGCGGAAGTACACATCTCTGCCCCATTCTTTCTGCACCTTGCCATCTACTTTCACCGCCTGGTATTGTTCATCATATTTCGTTACCGAATCTATTTTGGTGGGCATGGTTTCCACCTGGTATAGTTTACGCGCAGGAGCCTCCACCACTTCAGCCACTTCACGGTCGGTATAGTATTTAGCCCAGCGGGTCAGCGCCGTACCGTTTTGTTTGAACACGGCCCAGAAAGCTGCACTCAATGCAAATATCACCAGCAGCGCTGCTATCGGGCGTTTATCGCTTGCGTTCGCCCGTATCCATAGTGATACATAGAATATCACCACGGGTATGGCTGCTGCTATAAAGGCATCGGTACTATCGCTACCCAGTATATTACCCGGCAGCATCCATCCCAGCACCCCGGCCACCATAGCCGGCAGGAATACCACACCAAATACCTGCCCCATGCTGGCGTCCCCTTTTTCTACCGGTTTCAGCACATCTGCATGGCGTATATGCTTCAGCCCGAAGCTGAATACCACCAGCCCTACCAGCATGCCGATACCTGCCGTAGCAAAGGCTGCCGGCCAGCTATATTTATTACGCATAAAAGCAGCCAGTATCGGCCCCAGGAAGGCACCAATATTGATACCCATGTAAAACAGGTTATAACCGCTGTCTTTTTTGCTCTTATACTCGGGCTGCGAATACAGGTTGCCCAGCAGGGTAGATATATTGGGTTTGAAAAAGCCGTTACCTATTATAATAAGTGCTACTGAAATGTAGAATGTATTCAGGTTATGCAGCGCCAAACCCAGATAGCCCGCTGCCATCAGTAAACCACCTGCATACACCGATTTTATGTAACCAAACTTCCTGTCGGCCAGAAAACCACCCAGGAATGGAGTGAGGTAGGTAAAGGCAATGAAAGTACCGAAGATGTCATCCGCATTTTTATCGGGTATCTGCAGGCCGTTCTTTACATCTATCATGTATAATACAAATATGCCCAGCATCAGGTAATACCCAAACCGTTCCCACATTTCCGTAAAAAAGAGAAACGGTAACCCCTTCGGGTGCTTTTTCGCATTCGTCTGTTCCATATACTTTCAATACTTTTGCTGGCTCAAGATAATCATTTACCGTACACAACTATGTCTGCATACAATATACTTCTTCTGGGTTCAGGTGGCCGCGAATCGGCTATAGCGTGGAAATTGCGTCAAAGCAAATATTGCAAGGAACTGTTCATTGCTCCGGGCAATGCCGGTACGGCGCAGTATGGCAGCAATATCAACCTGTCTGTTACCGACTTTGAAGAAATTAAACGTGTATGCCTTGAAAATAAAATAGATATCCTCTTTCCGGGTGGCGAAGACTCATTGGTGGCAGGCATCTGGGATTTTTTTAAGAACGATGCAGACCTGAAACACATTGTAGTAGCGGGGCCATCAAAAGATGGTGCGCAACTGGAAGGCAGCAAGGCTTTCTCTAAAAAATTCATGGAGCGCCACAGTATCCCTACGGCTGCTTACCGCGAGTTTACCGAAGAAAATTTTGACGAAGGCATAGCATACCTGAAGCAACACGAACTGCCCATCGTACTGAAAGCCGACGGGTTAGCTGCGGGCAAAGGCGTGGTGATAGCACAAGACCACACAGAGGCCATCGAAACCTTTACTACTATGATAAAGGAAGCGCAGTTTGGCGATGCCAGTAAAAAAGTAGTGGTAGAGGCATTCCTGTCGGGTATCGAATTATCGGTATTTGTATTGAGCGACGGCAGTAATTACGTGCGCCTGCCGGAGGCTAAAGATTACAAACGCATAGGCGAAGGCGATACCGGCCCCAACACAGGCGGCATGGGTGCTATCTCGCCCGTTCCATTTGCCACCACCGATTTCATGCAGAAGGTTACCGACCGCATTATAGAGCCTACCGTAAAAGGGTTGGCTGCTGAAAACATCACCTACCAGGGTTTCATCTTCTTTGGCCTGATAGAGGTGAAAGGTGAGCCTTATGTAATAGAATATAACTGCCGCATGGGCGACCCTGAGACGGAAGTAGTGATGCCACGTCTTGAAAATGATTTGGTAGAGCTTATCATGGCCATGCACGAAAACAGGCTGAACGAAGTAGAGGTAAAGCACGATGAGCGCGCTGCCTGCACCGTAATGCTGGTATCTGAAGGCTATCCGGGATCTTACCCGAAAGGAAAAACTATGAGTGGCTTTGAAGGTGTGCGCGATAGTATATTATTCCACGCAGGTACGGCTATAAAAGATGGGCATACCGTTACCAATGGTGGCCGCGTAATAGCCATTACATCATACGGCAAAAACCTGCAAAACGCACTGGCTACCTCTTTCGAGAATGCAGCACACATCCAATACGAAGGCAAATACTATCGCCGCGATATTGGTTATGAGTTTATGTAGTTTGAACAATTACAGTTCAAACACACCGTCTGGATTGAAGTTATTGCGCAGGGAATCCAGCATTCTCTGCTTATTGCCTGCGGGTGTCGTTACAGGCATCACTACGTGAAACTGGTTGGTGTCTTCTACCACCAGTTCTACGTTATTACCGTAGTTGCGCAGTTGCTTCATGCGCTTTTCTGCCTTGGCTTTTGTTTCGTAAGTATTCAGTATCACCTTGAAGCTGATGGTGCCATTAGGTGCTACTACCTCTGCTGCTGTCGTATCAACCGCTGTGCTGTCCACCACCGGCGTTACAGGGGCCATATCCTGTGCGGGGGCCGGTATCACTTGTTTGGTTGCGGTATCGCTACCATTATTATAGCCACCACCTGTACTCATCATATTCTTCACCACGTAGCCTATGCCACCTATTATAGCTGCCAGCAATAGCACCAGTAGTATGATGCGGCCCCAGTTCAGCCCTTGCTTAGGTGCGTCCGGCAATTCATAATTCGCTGTAGGTTCAGATATCGGGTTGGTATAAGCAGGTGCAGGTTCATTATAAGCATTATTCTGAACCGGTGCGGCTTGCCTTTCTTCTGCACGTTTAGGTTTACCCTTTTCAGCAGGTATAGGGCCGGGTGTTTCCAGCAGGTAGTGGGCTGTGTTGAATTGCAGCTTCCCATTCACTTCTGCAAAGCTGCCCAGCGATGGTATGGTTACTTCCTTACCCGCCTGCAGGTCGTTCTTCGCCGCTATGCTGAAATCGCGCACTGCATTGGTAGCTTTCGATATGCTTATTTGTTCGTTGGTTGCTATGAAATTAGACAGGGAATCATCGGCCAACCCTGTTGGCGCAATAACCACTTCACGCACACCGGGCACAAGGCTATGCCCGTTATAGGATGCAGGTTTTACCCTCCATTCTATATTGCCCAGCCCATGTATATGGCATGTGTTATTCTTTAATAAAAAAAGCCCTATATATTTTGCAACATCCATGATGAACCTCTAAAATCGGGTGTAAAATAAACAATACCCCTAACATTAGCCTAACAGGCTGCAATTTTTAAAATTTAAACCTGATACCGCCTATTATATTGAAACCATATGCCTGGTAGCCATACCAGCGCTCATAACGATTATTTAAAATATTATTCACCTGTATAAAGGCCGACAAACGGGGTATAAAACTATACTCTGCACTACCACCTATATCTGCTATCGCACTCAGCTTGCGACTGATGCCGCCTTTTTCCATGGCATAGATACCATTCATAATGCTGGCATAACCTGTTATCACCAGTTCCGGCATCGGGCGCACCAACAGGTCGGCATTGATGCGCACCCCCGGCTCGTGCCACGCATGGCGGAAGGCATCGGCATTGTAGCCATAATAAGTAGCGCTTACACCTACAGCAAAGGTATTGGCCACATGGTACCTCAATGCAGCCTGCAGCGACAGGGCATTCACTTTATCATAGGCTATAAAGAATTGTTTGTAATCGCTGCCCGTATCGTTTATAAACAGGGGCATATTTTCAAACATCCAGTAGCTCACCCTTCCGCTCAGCGTTATGTGGCTGCCTATGTTGGTTTGCAACCCGGCAAATATTTCATCCGTATGTGTTTGTTTCAGGTTGTAGCTGTTAGCCACAAAGGGATTCCGCCCGCTCACCTCGTCATAGGTATTCTGGCGCAGTTGCCCCTGCCAGCCTGCATATATACCTATTTGTGTTTTAGGTATAGTATAGCCCACTTTCACATCTGGCAACAGGTAAAAATTGCTTTGCCCCTGCGTAGGGTATAAACCTGCATCCAGGCTCAGGCCATTTTTATGAAAGCTTACAGAAGGCATCATCTTGAACATATGGCTACCGCGCGATACGGTCGTAGAATCATTCAGCGTAGCGTAGCTACCTGATATACCCAGTGTCAATTTCAGCGATGTATCTACCCTATAGCTCACGGGTATGCTCATATCCACCTTGCGTTGAGATGCCTGGTAGTTATCACCATACAGCAATACCCCCAGCGATGGATGATAGCTCAGTGGCTTTTCATCATCTTCATTGTGCATATCTACATTCAGGCCCATGCCCGTGTACGAACGCCTCACCTGCGATGCGGTATAGTCATACAGGTTATGATCGTAGCCATAGTTATGATATTGGTTGCGCAATACGTTCAGCGCAGCATGCCATGCATGGTTCGATGTATGCAACGTACCTTCTGCTTCCAACCCCGTCAGCGAGCTTTTCTGATTCTCTATTTTGCCCGATTGCGACAGGTGGTGCACATGTATGGCAGACTCATAGTTACTACCATGCAGCGACCCGATACCCGCATCCAGCATCAGGGTAGAAAGGTTGCCACCACCCACTTTTACATAGTTCTGAAAACCCAACCCTACCGTATCTCTGCCCAGCGCCAGTGGGCGTAGCGGTGTAGAGCTGTAAGTGTAGTACAGGCTCTGCGGCGGCACGGTATAGTTCATCTGCGGCACGCGCTTGTCTGCCGGTGGCAGCGATGGCTGCATCTCCGGTTTCGGTGCCATCTTCACATCCGGCTTGTACGATTGGATGATCTCTATCGTTGTACTCTTCAGCGTAGTGGTATCATCGCTTGCAGCAGTGCGCACAGTAGCCTTTTGTTTGGCTGCTGTTTTCTTTACAGGTTTCTTAGCTGCAGCTTTGGTTTTAGCTTTAGCCCTTGTTTCCTTTTTCACCGGCTTCTTGCCACGCTTCGCACGCTGGGCATCGGTCTGGTAGGCCATCCCCATCATCAATATCAGTATGCAGAATATTCTCAACTTCATGCTTTCGTTTTATTCTTCCGACAATTTGCTTTGCTTTTTCTCCAATGCTTTTACTTCTTCCAGCTTGCGGTTTGCTTCCGCTTTCAGGTCGTCATTCTTCGTATTTTTCACAATGCTTTGCAGCAATGCCTTTGCATTAAAGAAGTCGTTCTGCTTCGTAAGGATATCAGCCAGTAGTATATAGGTTTTTACAGTCAGGTTATCGTTACCGCTTGCCAGCTTGATGGTAGCATTCGCAGTTTCTTCTGCTTCCTTCAGCTTACCGTTCTTAAAGTGCATTTCAGCCACATAGTAGTTGGCCTGTGCTGCTACCGATTGCTTCTTGCTGGCCGCCAGCTTCTGGAATATAGGTAGCGCTTGCTCTGCTTTGTTATCCTGCTGCAGTGCCATCGCCTTTATATAGGTCGCCTCCAGGTTGGCTTGTTCAGGTAGTTCCGGCAACGACAGTACGGTATCTGCATACGCCGCAGCTTCGGCATAGCGCTTCAATATATAGCTGCTGTTCATCAGGCCTTTGTAGGCATCCTGCAGTGTACTTTTATTCATAGCGCTATTGCGCAGCATGCCATAATAAGTAATGGCTTTTGCATGGTCATCGCCCAGGAAGGCAATGCTCGCAGCCTTGGTAGCACTACGCTCCGAAAACTCGCTCCAGTTATTATTCAGCACCGCATCATATTCTGCCAGTGCTTCTTTCGTTTCATTCAGTTGATAGTGCGATTCTGCTTTGTAATAATGTGCCTTGTTGGCAAACACACCATGCGGGTATTTGCTCAGGTAAGCACCTAAAGCCGTACGTGCCTTATCCCACTGCTGTGCAGCAAACTGGTTTTCAGCAGCACTGTAGTAAGCAGAATCCAGGCTGTTATCATCTTCTACTGCAATATTGTTTTCTTTCAGCACTTGTGCGTATGCATCCGGTTCATTGGTTTCTATGTACAGGCTCTTCAATGCATCCAGCGCAGCAGCACGCTCTTCAGCCGCCGGATATTCTGCTACAATATGTTTGTAGGCTTCTATCGCCTTATCATTCATATGCAGCTGCTGGTAGGCAAAGCCTGTTTTCATCCATGCTTTGGGTGCCAGGTTGCGCTTTTCCTGTGCGGTTGTCAAAGGCTGCAACACGGTTATCGCCTGTTGGTATTTATCTTCTTCTATATACGCCAGTGCCTGCTCATAACGCGCATCATAAGCATAGGCGGATGCCGGTGTTTTATTTATAAGCCCTTGCAGCAACGTTATCTTCTCAGCACGCTTGCCGGTAACACCCAGCACTATCGCCTTCTGGTAACGTGCATAATCTGCATCGGCGCTGTTGGCGCTTATTACTTTATCATACAGGGCTATGGCCTTGCTATAGTTTTTCTGCATGAATACAGCATCTGCTTCGCGTATCACGGCATTCAGCGCCATGGCCGGGTCTGCTATCTGCCCCTGTGCTTTGCTGAAGTAAGTTTGCGCGGCAGCAAAGTTGCGTTGCTCCATAGCTGCATAACCCAGGTTCACGTAAGCATTCTGCAAGGTAGCAGTGGTGCTTAGTGCTTCTACCTTATTGCTCCTGCCTGCCATTGCCACAAATCTTTCTGTATAGCTGGTGGCATCGGCAAAGCGCAGCATGCGGTAGGCTATTTCCCCTTTCCAGAAGTTGGCTACTGCAGCATAGCTGTCATCCACGCTGTTTTGCAACGATTCGTCGAGCAGGCCATCAGCCATTTGCATATTACCGCTTTGCAATTGCTGCATAGCATAACCATAGGTCACTTTCTGGTACACACGTCGAAACACTTCATCCCGGTTCGTTACCTCTTGCATAATGTTATAGGCTTCCTGGTAACGGTTGGTTTTTATCAGCAGGTCCGATAGCAGTGTTTTAGCTTCGTCCTTATGTGCCGATTCCGGGAATGAACTCAGCAGGTCATTCACCCTTGTCAGTGCTTCATCGTTATATCCTAATTCATACGATAGCTTTGCGGCCAGTAGTAGTGCCGCTTCGCGCTGCGACTGGTTGAACTGCATATCGGCACATATACTGAAAGCATTGCGCGCGCTCATCAGGTCATTCGTCTTCAGGTAGCAATCGCCCAGCAGGTACATGGCCGTTTGCCCCAGTGAGTCTTCTGAATTGCTGAGTTGTTTAAACTTTTCTATCGCCTTGCCCCACTCTGCACCATCATAATAGCAATAGGCCATTTCATACAGTTCTTCTTTGCGTATCCTGTCGGTATGCGTATAGTAATACTCAAAGTATGGCAGTGCTTCCCTGTAGTTCTTATTTTCAAACAATACCTGTGCTGCCAGCAAGTGCAGTTCGTTATCGTAGAAAAGCTTGTCGCTGCGTTTCAGCAGGCGTTTGGCTTCTTCCAGCGCCTTGCCCTTCTCACCCATGAAGTAGTATATCTCGGCTATATAGTAAGGCACGATATCTTTATACTCCTTCTCATTTTCTATACGCTGAAAGCTTTGCAGCGCGTCTGCATAGTTGCCCTGGTTATAGGCCAGCAGGCCAAAATAGTAGTTACCCGCTACATAATACTTACCATCCAGCTCTTTAATGCCTTGCAGCAGTGGCGTGGCTTTATCAAACTGGCGCAGGTTGAAATAGCAATACGCCAGTTCAAACTTAGCATTGGCTATCTCGCGATTGCTCAGGTTATCGATGCCTGCCATTTCGTAGTATGGCACTGCCTTACCCGGCATATTATTACGGAAATAGTATTGTGCTACATTGAAGGCCATACGCTGCTTGTAGGCAGGATTAGCTGTGGCACTGATAAATGCTTCTGCCGAATCTACACAGCCCGCATCATCCAGCCGCAGTGCTGCTGCCGCTACGTAAAAGGCTGCTTCATCCAGCCCGCTTATCTGCCGGTTATATATATCGTTCTTATTTTCCTGCAGGTACGTTTTGGCCGATTGCCACGCACTTCTGTATTGCCCTTGCTGGAATTGCTCGCCCGCCAGTTTCAGCCATGTATGTTCGGGCTGGTACGGTGTGTGCAATTGCGCCGAAGCCTGGCTACTTATCAGTGTTGCTACTGCTAAGCATACCAGGCTCCGGGGGAATAACTTTTCCTTTCGTATCGTCATTCAGTTAATTTATATTAAAATGTCCAGTTCACATTCAGGCTGGGGAATACGGGTAATTGATAAACACGAACGTTCTGGCTCCTGTCTATATAGAATATATTGTTCCTGTTATAAACATTGCTCACACTCAACGTCGTTTCCAGGTTCGAGTATTTGGCCAGTTTGAATATCTTCTTCACAGATATATCTAAACGGTGATAATCGGAAAGACGGCCACCGTTTATATCAGTAGCATATATCAGGCCGGGTGTACCATTTTGCTGGTTTATGTTGGTGCCACCGCCACTGGCTATGGGGTTCAGCTGCTCATAAAAACCTTGCGTTTGTGTGAATGGGAAGGCCGAACCATAGTTGAACCTTGCAGATATTTCCCAATCTCTTTTCTTACCTGCCGTATAGGCGGCCAGGGCATTCATGTTAAACCTACGGTCGAAGGGAGGAGCATAGGTTTGCTTTTCAAGCTCATATGAATATCCGTAGCTGATCGTACCATCGGGTTGCTTAGTTGGTGTAGAATGAAGTACGTTGTCTTTCATTACGATTGTTTCATACTCTACCTTCTGGTAAGACACAACGCCCCACAGGTACCAGCGCTTTTTATTGTAGCGTGCAGAAAGGTCTATACCATATGCCTGGCCGCTACCTGCTGTAAAGTTACCATCGCTGTTAGATACTTTCACGCGGCTCAACTCCATGTTCTGTGAAAAATTCTTATACCATGGTTCCAGGTTAAATTCTACATTCTGCACATCTACCTCTATTCCACCTAATACATGGTAGGCCGTTTGCAGGTTATTGTTCACTTCCTCATTATCTGTGTTTTTAACTGTTTCATCCGGGCTTAGTATAAAGCCGGTAAAGAAGTTCACGATATCCCTATCGCTCTTGGTACTGATGATGTTCTGAGAATACATACCCGCAGCTGCTTTCAGGCGGATGGTGCTGGTCATGTTATATTTCAGGCCCAGGCGCGGTTCCGGTGACAGCTTATTCAACGCTGCGTAATATTGCACCCTCAGACCCGGTTCAAACACCAGCTTCTCACTAAAATTCTTACGATACATAGCATACAGCGCAGCCAGTGTATGACGGCGGTCTAATGTCGTCAACGTGCCTGACATTTCATTTTTATAATCCAGCGCCGTGTGGAAACCGCTTACTTCTACACCATATTTCAGTTGGCTATAGCCCGGCAGGAAGTAAGTGAAGTCGATAGCACCTTCAAACCCATCAATACCGCTGGTACGTGGTGCCGAATTCGCATCTTTAAAGTTGGTATAATCTATCAGGTATTTTGAATAGGCAAAACGGCCGCTTATCAGCGATGAGCTACCTGCAGGTGTTACCACGAAAGTAGTACCACCACCGTATGCTTTCCAGTTGAAGGTAGCATCTTCTGTATGGGTAACCGGGTTCAGTATTTTAGCTTTATCGTCAAAGCTGAAACCAAATACATTCAGCTTACTACCGTTATCGCCATTGAAGGTTATTTTACCATACAGGTCGGTAAAGGTATAAGGCAGGCCGCTCTTGAAAGGCTCACCGAAACCGCCGTATAAAGATTTTGAAGTAGATGCCAGGTAGCTATGCTTAGCCGTTAGCAGGAAAGTGGTAGATGAACCGCCTTCACGTTTTGCTTTTGCCAGCGGGCCTTCCAGCATCACACGCGCCATCAGTGGTGATACCGATACCTTGCCTGACAAGCGGTTTTTGTTGCCGTCTTTGGTACGCACATCCAGTATGGCCGATGTACGGTTGCCGTATTGTGCATTGAAACCTGCGGTTTGAACTTCTACGTTACGTATAGCGTCTGTTTCAAATACAGAGAACAAGCCTATCGTATGGAAAGGGTTGTATATCGTTACACCATCCAGCAATATACCTGTTTGCGAAGGTGCACCACCACGTATATACAACTGCCCGCCCTGGTCGCCGGTAAATACCACACCCGGCACTACCTGCAGGTATTGGGCTATATCCGCTTCGCCACCTGCGCTGGGCAGCAGCTTCATTTCGCGCGGTGTTATATTTATGCTACCGGCATTTATCTGTGTTTGCTTTTCTGTTTTACGGGCCGATATTTCTACGGCTTTCAGTTCCTGGCTTTTTTGCCCCAGGAATAGTTTTCTCGTAATAACCTGCCCTGCCTTAACAGAGATGGCTACTTTAACACTATCGTATCCTATCAGGCTGGTGAAGAGTGTATAGTCACCCTCAGGTATCTGCGTGATGGAGAAATAACCATTCACATCGGTCTGCACCCCTATTTTAGTGCCCAGCAGTATTACATTGGTATATATTACAGGTTCGCCCGATGCTTTGTCATAAACGAAACCTTTTACGGCACCGGTTTTGGCGGTTTGGGCAATAGCGGTAGTGCCGAAAAGTGCTAATAACAGCACTAACCATAAGGTTGGCTTTTGGATAGAAGTGGTTTTCATTAAATGAATATTAAAATTTGCCCCGAAAAATACTCTTTTATATTCTTCCCGAAGCGCAACAAAGATAGGAATTACACTACAGTGACCAAAAGCAGTTATCTACACATTTCCAGATATTTAGGCATATAATTTTTGTCATCTCATTGTTTGCTTAATATTGTTATATGAAACTGTTCACAGCTTCTCAGATAAAGGCTTGCGATGCCTACACCATACATGCTTCGTCCATATCCTCTTTCGACCTGATGGAACGTGCCGCTGCGCGTTGTGTGGAGTGGCTTACAGCTCATCAACCTAAAGACACCGTATTTGTGGTGCTATGCGGCAGCGGCAATAATGGTGGCGATGGACTGGCCATTACCCGTATGCTGCACCGTATGGGCTATGGCGTAAAGGCTTTTCTCCTGCAGTTTGCCGATAAGCTATCGGAAGACTGTGAGATGAACCTGAAGAAGCTACAGCATATAGATGCATCGCTGGTGGAGGTATTGCAGCCGGATGCCTTTATAACGGATATCCCTGCCAACATCATCATCATAGATGCGATATTAGGTACGGGGCTGAACCGCGCTGTAGAAGGCTGGGTAGCCGATTTCATTAACCACATCAACCAGCTGCCTAACAAAAAGATAGCCATAGATATACCCAGCGGCATGCCTGCCGATACTATACCTGCCGATACAGATCAGGTATTGGCCGTGAACGATACCCTTAGCTTCCAGTTTTACAAACGCGCCTTCCTGCACCCGGAAACGGGCAGGCTGGCGGGTAGTATACATATATTAGACATCGGCCTGAACCCCACCTTTATAGAGGCCACTGCTACCAATTATAACGTGATAGACAGCCTAATTGCCAGAAGCATCTATAGGCCTCGCCAACCCTTTTCTCACAAAGGCACTTATGGTACTGCCTTACTGGTAGGTGGCAGCCATGGTATGATGGGTGCCATTACACTATCTGCCAAAGCTGCGCTGCGCGCGGGTGCCGGTAAGGCAAGGGTGTTAGCACCAGAGTGTGGTTATACCATTCTACAAACAGCCGTGCCCGAAGCGATGTTTATCACCAAAGGAGATAAATATATATCGGCCATTAGTGGGTATACCGAGGATGATACGATAGGCATAGGGCCGGGGTTAGGTACACATGAATATACTGTCAAGGCCTTTGCTGACTTTATAGAGATATACAAGAAGCCATTGGTTATAGATGCCGATGCTATCAACATACTGGCTAAGCAACCGGAACTGCTACACAAGATACCTGCCAATAGCATTATAACGCCCCACCCCAAAGAGTTTGAAAAGCTCTTCGGCAAAACGGGCAATAGTATGCAGCGGCTGGAACTGGCTCGTACGCAAGCTATGCGCTACAATAGCTACATCATACTGAAAGACCACCATACCGCAGTAGTAACCCCCGAAGGTGAATGCTGGTATAACATAAGCGGCAATGCAGGCATGGCCACTGGCGGCAGCGGTGATGTGCTGACAGGCATTCTTACTTCACTACTGGCACAAGGCTATTCATCTTACGATGCAGCTTTACTGGGCGTATATCTTCACGGCCGTGCAGGAGACCTTGCTGCCGAAGCCATATCGCAGGAAGCTTTGATAGCAAGCGATATTGTGAATGAGCTGGGGAGTGTGTTTAAAGAACTTGCTGCAAGCTAATAGCTACTTTCCTTCTATCTTCAGCAGCGCTTCCAGCACCGTGTAGGTAGCGGGGCAAACGGTGGCATTTTTCAATGTCAATTGTACGCGTTTAAGTAGTACATCTTCATCGGTATATGGATAACGGCGGCAGTCGCTGGGCCGGTCTTCGTAGATATTGCAGGTATTATCAGCCGCCAGGAACGGACAGGGAGATTGCTTTACCACATAGTCGCCATCGGTATCTAAGCGCAGGTAGGTGGCAGCAAAGTCGCCCTCTTTCATGCG
>DASWWE010000055.1:0-6752 GCA_036406055.1 Flavipsychrobacter sp.
TTTGGCCCTATGTTCAGTCAATTATGGGTGGCCTATTTCTTTAGCTGGTTTGGCGCCCTGTACGATCTTACGATCCCCTTTTTCCTGCTCAACCGCAAAACAAGGCCATATGCCTATACTACGGTTATCATCTTCCATGTGCTCACATCCATACTGTTTCCTATAGGTATGTTCCCATACATCATGATCGTTTCAGCATTGATATTCTTTGATTCAGCCGACCTTGATGCATTCTTAATCCGCATAAAGCGGTTTTCTTCATCCTTACCTGTGGTTACGAATAATAATATGTTTACCTTTGCGCCGCCGTGGCGTAGGGTAGTAGTGGGTATGTTCGGTTTGTTCTTTATCATACAGTTGCTATTTCCCTGGCGCTACTTGCTGATGCCGGGTGAATTGTTCTGGACAGAAGAGGGTTATCGTTTTTCGTGGCGGGTGATGCTGATGGAAAAAATGGGTTATGCGCAGTTTGTAGTAAAGGACGCAGTAACGGGTGAGAAAGTAGGTGTGAACAACAACGATTTTCTTAGCAAGAACCAGGAAAAGATGATGGCCACGCAGAGCGACTTTATAGTGCAATACGCAGCATTACTGCACGATCATTATAAAGCCGCTGGCATGAACGACCCTGAAGTGTATGCTACCATATACGTAGGGCTCAACGGCAGGCGCAGCCGGTTATATGTAGATACCGCTGTAAATCTTGCCAAACAAAGAGATTGTTTTAAACATAAAAACTGGATACTGCCCATGGGCGGTAATATATATGGGTTGT
The DNA here is from genome assembly GCA_036406055.1 of Flavipsychrobacter sp. GTDB lineage: Bacteria > Bacteroidota > Bacteroidia > Chitinophagales > Chitinophagaceae > Polluticoccus. The sequence continues at coordinate 776 of DASWWE010000055.1, forward strand.
AGGTGTTTTTTAGTGTTTATGGTTATGTTGTCTGCTACCACTGCTACTGCGCAGAAGGATAGCACCACCCGCATGAAGGAGGTGGAAATACGTGATACGAAGAGCGGCAACTTCGGCAGCCTCCGCCAGGTAGATGGCATGAAGCTGACTGCCGGTAAGAAAAGCGAGGTGATAGATGTAGAGCAGCTGACCGTAAACAAAGCCACCAATAATACCCGCCAGGTGTATGCAAAAGTGGCCGGCCTCAATATTTTCGAGAATGATGGAAGCGGCTTGCAGCTTAGCATAGGGGGTCGCGGCCTCGATCCCAACCGCACTTCCAATTTCAACGTAAGGCAGAATGGTTACGATATCAGTGCCGATGCACTTGGCTATCCTGAAAGCTACTATACACCACCTGCTGATGCCCTGCACCGTATAGAAATAATAAAGGGTGCAGCCAGCCTGCAATATGGTACCCAGTTTGGCGGCCTGCTCAACTTTGATATGAAGCAACCCGGTAACAGCAAGGCTATATCTGTAGAAAGCAAGCAGACGGCAGGCTCTTTCGGTTTCCTTGGGTCTTACAATGCCATATCCGGCACCAAAGGGAAGGTGAGCTACTATGGCTACCTGCACTATAAGCGTGGCGATGGTTGGCGTCCTAACAGCAATTTTGAATCGCTTAATGCTTATATCGACCTACACTATCAGGTCAATGATAAGCATATGCTGGGCATAGAATACACGCATCTCAATTATCTGGCAAAACAACCGGGTGGTTTAGACAGCGTGATGTTTGCTAAAGACCCGCGCCAGAGCAACCGCTCGCGCAACTGGTTTGCTGTTAACTGGAATTTGATGGATGTGGAGTGGGATTACCAGATATCGCCACGCACCCGTTTGCAAACAAGGGTAAATGGCCTGATAGCCACCCGCAATGCTATTGGTTTTCGCCCCAATCGCCCTTCGCAGCCCGATAATGGCGGAGCGAGAGATTTGCTGAAAGGTGAGTTTAAAAATGTGACATTCGAATCTCGCTTCCTGCACAGGTATCAAATAGCTGGCATGACACAAAACCTGCTGGTGGGCATTCGCGCCTACAAGGGTTATGGTATGAGCATACAAGGCGATGTAAACAATGGCAACGGTGCCAATTTCAGTTTTAATAGCGAAACATCAGAATTGAAATCAGACTATGAATTCCCGAACCTCAACTATGCCGCCTTTGCAGAACAGATAGTGCGCATTACCGATAAATGGAACATAACACCCGGCATACGTGTAGAATACATTCGTACAGCCGCACATGGTGTGTATCACAACCGCGAGCGCGACTTGCGCGATAGCATAATAAGCCACAATATCATTAAAGAAGAGAGGGAACTGCCACGTACATTTATAATTGGTGGCATCGGTAGCAGTTACAAGCCTTTTGGTGACCTTGAGTTTTACGGAAACATATCTCAAAACTATCGTTCTGTTACATATAATGATATGCAGGTGGTAAACCCATCTTTTAAAATAGATACAAGCCTGAAAGATGAAACCGGCTGGAGTGCCGACCTTGGCGTACGTGGCAATGTAAAGAACTTGTTCCGTTTCGATGTTAGTGGCTTTCAATTGTATTATGATAACCGTATAGGCGAGGTAGGTGCAAAAGATGGTACAAGGGCTATTCGCCTCCGTGGCAACATAGGTACGGCACGTATCTATGGCCTCGAATCGTTTTTAGAACTGGATGTCCTGAAGCTATGGCATGTAAACCCCGATAAGTGTGGCTTTACCATTTATTCAAACCTGGCACTTACACATTCTGAATATCTTGAAAGCAAAATAGCAGGCGTGGCCGGCAAACAGGTAGAATATGTGCCGGGCGTTAACTGGAAGGCAGGTTTACAAACCTCTTTCAGGCGCTTGAAGCTCACCTGCCAGTATAGCTACTTAAGTAAGCAGTACACTGAAGCAACCAACTCGCCATCAAGTGGTTTAAGTGCTGTTAATGGCCCGGTGCCTGCCTACAAACTGATGGATATTTCTGCAGGATGGTCTTACAGATGGCTATTGCTAGAAGCATCTGTAAATAACGTAGCCAATGTGGCATATTACACACGCAGGGCTACCGGCTATCCCGGCCCCGGCATTATTCCGGGCGATGGCCGTAGTTATTACTTTACCGTAGGTGTGAAGTTCTAAAACAGTTTCAACTGGTTGTCCTCGGGTTTGGGTTTAGGCGGTTTCGCCTTGCCAAACACCGTTCGCCCGCCATACTTCCACGATTCGTTTCTTTCCTTTTCTATCAGTTGTTCAAAGTTCTCGTTGGGTATAAAGTCTTTCTCCACACGCTCTGCCGCTTTGTGCAGTTTCTTTATCGCTTCGTTCTTATCACTATCACCCATCTTCGCCAGGCGTATGGCTTTATCCAGCACCGCTATCGCTTCATCATACACCTTGGTTGGCACCGGGAATGGGTGGCCATCTTTACCACCGTGCGCAAATGAAAAACGCGCCGGGTCTTCAAACCGGGTAGGGGTGCCATGTATCACCTCGCTCACCAGTACCAGCGATTGTAGTGTCCTCGGCCCTACACCTTCCAGTAGCAGCAGCGATTCCATATCCAGCAGTTCTTTTTCATGTGCTACCGCCAGTACACTGCCCAGCCGTTTCAGGTCTATATCCTTTGCCTTCACATCATGATGCCGCGGCATTTGCAGTTCACGTATCTGCTCCAGCAGTAGTACAGGGTTTTCTTGGGTTAATTGCACGACGCCATTGCGCGTAGTATCTGCCTGCTTATCGGTCATGTTCAGTATCAATCCCTGGTTGTGACCATATATAGATGTATGTGGTGTTTCTACAAAAGATTGGATACCCGGCGAATGCCAGTGATAGCGCCGCGCCATACCATTGCCATCATTCATGCCTTGCTGTATCACGGCCCATTCCCCTTCATCGCTTACAACAAACGAGTGCAGGTATATCTGGTAGCCATCTTGTATAGCTGTGTTATCTACCTTGGCCGATAATTTGCTGCTGCGTACCAGCATCTGCCCATCCAGCCCGGTAGCGTTTGCTATCTTCAGCAGTTCATTGGGTGTTTCACGGCTGTGCCTGCCCTTGCCCCCACATATATATATACCCAGCTCTTTCGATCGCTTGTTTACCGATTGCTTCAATGCTCCCATTACCGATGTGGTAATGCCCGATGAATGCCAGTCCATACCCAGCACTGCTCCTAAAGATTGAAACCAGAATGGGTCGCTCATACGTTGCAGAAAGGCCCCCTTGCCATATTCCATTATCACCGCTTCCGTTATGGCTACGCCCAGTTGGCTCATGCGGGTATACAGCCAGGCTGGTACCTGGCCATAGTGCAGGGGAAGATCAGCATGCGCACGGCTCATACTGCGAAGTTATTGCAAACTGCATACCTCTACTGTTAAAAACTACAATCTCAATAAGACAATCAAATGACAATTCTAAATATAAATGGCATACTTGTTGAAGTTAGCTATCAATACTTATATAATATCACTATTATAAACTACCAACCATATGAAATACCTGTTACTATTTGCATTCGCCATTGCTGGCGCTAATCTTTATGCGCAACCATGGGCGCTTTTGGTAAAGGATGTTTGTCCCGGTTCCTGCGGGGCAGAATCTTTTTATTATACTTCCCATAATAATCTTATCTATTATATGGGTAATGATGCCGCTAACGGCAATGAGCTTTGGACGACAGATGGTACTGCTGCAAATACACGTTTGGTGAAGGATATAAATCCAGGGCCGTTTACGCAAGCTGGTGGAAATTCATATCCACATGCATTTTGTAACATAAACGGTAATATGATATTTCGGGCAATGAAAACGAACGTCGTCAATTATACATTGTGGACAACAGATGGCACATCGGGCGGCACTAAAGAGGTAGGAAGTAGTGTACCGGTAGAGAGTAATGTGTTTATGCCACTTGGTTCAATTGCATATTTTGTATCGAATGATGCAGCGGTAAACCCAGATATTAAAGATCTCTGGAAGACCGATGGCACAGCTGCCGGTACGCAAAAAATAGGATATATATATACCTCAGCCATTACAGGTATGATGGTTGATATTCTGGCTTATGCTACACTGAACAGTAAATTGTACTTTGCTGTTAAGGATCAAAAGATGTTATGGGTTACGGATGGTACAACAGCAGGCACTGATCATATCAATATGCCAGCTGGAGTAGTTAGAATGACAGTGTTTCAAAATAAACTATATTTTATTGGTGATGATCAGAAACTCTATGTTAGCGATGGTAGTGCCTTAGGTACTAAACTAATATCCGATCTGGTAGGGATGGCCAGCAAGGTCACTTTTTTTGGAGCTACAACAAAGGATCTTGTTGTAGTGAATAACAAGATATGGAAGAGTAATGGTAGTTCATCAGGCACGCGTGCCTTAACACCTGCTTCAAGTTATGCCGGCGCCATGTTAACAGGGAATAAGCTCTATTATGTAGTCGGCTATCAGAATACAGTTTATCTATCCATGACTGATTTAAATACCGAGAAATCAATAACCATAGATACTAATATTACTGTGAGCACACATAGTGCTGAGCGGAAAGCTTTTATTAGTTTTATGAATAAGCTATACTTTGATGGTACTCCCGTCACGACTGCAGCGGATGGTGTAAAAACATATGGCAAAAGATCACTTCATGCTTACGATTTAAACAACGGTAGCATAAAGCCGATACAGCATATTACTGCCTATCTTACCAGCTTCGCGTCTGCCAGCTTAGGTAACGAGTTATTCCTTACTGCCAATGATAGCATTTCGGGTATGGAATTGTGGAAGATTACAGATTTTCCTACAGATATAACACAGGCCCCAAAGTTGGATCATGGCATTGCTGTCTATCCCAATCCTGTAAAGGATGTACTTATCCTACAGCAGTCATCTTCTGCTACAGTTGCTTACAGTATTGTAAACTTATACGGTCAAATATTACAGCAAGGTACGCTTCAGCAAAAAGCTGAAATAAATGTAGCATACCTGCCCTCCGGTGTGTATAATATTACTATTCAGCTTCCCAATAATGAAATGGTTACAAAACGGTTTGTAAAACAGTAACCCCGTAATTAGAATAGTCATCTGGAAAGAAAAGGGCTTCATTAATGAAGCCCTTTTCTTGGAAATATTCTTATGAAATTATTCAGCATTGCTGGCTTCTATTATCAGTTCTTTTATCCGCTCGTCAAAGGCTTCGGTGTCTGTTTCCCACGCTATGTCTATCTCGTGTTTGTCTATCAGTGTTGCGGGGTTACCTTTCAGATATATTTCATAATCCTCGTCACCTGTTTCCAGGGTGGCCAGGTTTTGTTGAATATGGGTAATGATGCGCTTTATCTCCGCATTGGCCACTTCGTTTATTGTGATGTCCGAAGGCAGGTATTCTGTTATATCGTGAATCTCCAGCATAGTAGCGTGCTAAATTAGCTAATATTAGGTACTATTTGTGCTTTGGCAGCCTTGTATGTTTTCAATTCGCGAAAACCTATCATGCGATTCATTTCCGGGTCCCATACTTTCAGGCGGAAGCAGGCTGCTATCTCTTTGGGATGCAATGAGGTAGTCCTTGCGGCTTGCAATTCGGGTATGGCAGCCATCGTTTCCGGCAGCCTGTAAAATGGTATGCGGGAGTTCAAATGGTGAATATGATGATAACCGATATTACCCAAAAACCAATGCATCATGGGCGACATCTTCATATAGCTTGATGATTCCAGCGCTGCGCCTTCATATTTCCAGTCTTCTTTGTCGGTAAAAGAGGTGGCAGGAAAGTTATGCTGTGCATAGAAAAGGTAAGCACCCATGGCACAGGCTATGAACACAGGCAGGAATACAGTAAACAACCAGGCATCCCAGCCAAAGGTTATAAATACATATACCGATATGCCAATGTGTACAGCCAGTGCTATCAGCGAATCGAAGTGTTTTC
>DASWWE010000056.1:0-7425 GCA_036406055.1 Flavipsychrobacter sp.
CACGGCACAGCTGCTTTCTTTAAGAGAAGAAGTGCGCAGGTCTTTTTTATAATAACAAAAATACACATTCTGCTCCTTGTTATATGGGTCAACCAGGTAAGTATCCGCACCATCATATATCATACCATGGAAGCCCAACAACGTTATATCGAACTTGGCAGTGACTGTAGGGTCATCTACCGCCACAGCATCGTATGTTTTTATATCGGGGTAGGCTGCAGACAGGGCAGGTGCCAGCATGGGGGCTTCCCAAACGCGAAACCGGCGCATGCGGCCATCGGGCATGGGTATGGCTATTTGCTTTGCCTCAGCAGCACTGACCGGTAGTGACAGTAACTGGTTTTTCAGTGCATCCGTTTGTAGCCGGAAAGCTGTGTATGCCACAGGCACAGATAAGCCCGCTGTGTTACCGGGCAGGTTTTCTTTAGGCAATTCCTGCCACGTAGGCACTATGGCAGTGGCCGAAAAGCAGGAAACGCTCAAAAGAATAAGTAATATTTTTTTCATAACACGGGATGATTGGCTGGTTATTATTGTAAAATAACAAAACCCGTGCTGCTTTTGGTAATTGCATTGTTTTTTTATGACAATGACATTACTTAGACAACCGGCGGATACCCAGCCTTAGTGAATTGAGGATAAGCACTACATCGCTCAATGCCATGATACCCGCCCCATAGGTAGGCTTCAACAAGCCAATGGCGGCTACAGGTATGGCAATGACATTGTACAGAAAAGCCCAGAAAAGATTTTGCTTGATAGTAGCTTCTGTGTACCTGCCCAGCCGTATGACCTTAGGTAAAGTGGACAGCTGATTATTAGAAAGTATGATGCCCGCCGACTGGATGGCTATCTGTGTCGATTCGCTGAGAGAGATACCTACAGTTGCCTTGGCCAATGCAGGTGCATCATTAATACCATCGCCCAGCATAGCCGTGGGTGCCTGTTTCAACAGTTCGTCCAGCTTGGCATTCTTCATTTCGGGCGAATATTCTGCATATACTTCATCAACACCCAACTGCTTTGCTATATAAGCACATTTCTCTTTTTTATCACCACTCAGCAATATGGTTTTGAAACCCATCTCTTTCAATTCTGTAATGGTAGCAGCAGCATCGGGGCGCAAGGCATCTGTTATGCGCAGGGCGGCTATGTAGCTGCCGTTGCGGTACAGGTACAGGTCATAGCCCTTATCAACGTCAATAGTATGCAGCCACCTTTCCGAACCCAATTGCCAGGTATCACCATGGACATCTATAGCTTCCATGCCTTTACCTCTTATTTCGTCAACCTCTTTGAGCGGCGCAGGTGTTATATCTTTCCAATCGTTGATTATCGATTTTGCTATGGGATGCGAAGAGTTGTGCTCTATGGCCACTACCATGGCTTTCATAGTGGCATCATCTACCACACCGTTATTGATGGTATAGCCTTCTACATGCAGCTTGCCCGTTGTGAGCGTACCTGTTTTGTCGAATACGATTTGTTTGATGGCCTTCAATTTTTCCAGTGTATCACCGCCTTTTACCAGCATACCATTGCGTGCCGCACGGCCCAGGCCTACGGCGATAGCAGCAGGTGTGGCCAACCCCATAGCACAGGGACAGGAGATAACCATTACGGCTATACTGCGCATCATGGCCTCTGAAAAAGGATGGCCTGCGAAGAAATAATTGACCAGCAGCGTAAGCAATGCGATACCCAATACCGCAGGTACAAATATGGCGCTTATCTTATCGGCCAGTTTTTGCAGGGGTGGTTTGGTGCCTTGCGCCTCACGTACCATCCGTATAATATTGGACAATACCGATGCATTGCCCACCGTAGTAGCACGCACCCGGAGGTTGCCATCTACTACGATGGTGCCACCTACTACGGCATCGCCCGGCAGTTTATGTACCGGCAGGCTTTCGCCCGTTATCATTTGCTCATCTATTTGTGCATTACCCGTGATGATTTCGCCATCTATAGGTATGCTATCGCCATGGTTTACCTGCACTATATCGCCAGCTCGCACATACTTGCTGTCTACCTCCATCATGGTTTCCTTTCCCAGGCTATCGGCTATTACCAGCCTTGCCGTGCGCGGCTGCAGTTTTACCAGTGCATCTATAGCTACCGTGGTCGATTTTACGGTTTGATGTTCCAGCCAGTTGCCAAACATTACCAATGTGATAATGGAAGCCGTTGTTTCAAAGAAAAGATAATCGTGCGCCTGTTCTGTATAAAAGAACAACCCTATTAAAGAATAGATATACGCTGCCGATGCACCCAGGATGATCAGCACATCCATATTGGGGATGCGATGCTTTAGCGAACGGAAAGCACTGCGCCCGAATACCCATATGCCAATAGCATATACGGGTGTGGAAAGTGCCCATTGCACCCAAGGATTGTGCAGCACATACCAGCTGATAAACATATGCAGCAGCAATGGCATGGTAAAAACAGCACATATAATAAGATAAGCAGTAGTATAGTCGGCATGATGGTGGCCCGCGTGGCCATTAGCGTCTTCTTCCCTTACCACACGGTAACCCAGGCTATCTATAGAATCATATATAGCGGTAACATTTGTATCCTCGGGTGTAGAAAAGCTCACTTCGCCCGATGCGGCATTGGTGGATATATTGGTAGCCCCCTTTTTCTCTAACAGTTTAGAGATGGTAAGGGCACAATTGCCACAAGTCATTCCTTCTACTACCGCTGCATGCGTTTTTTGCATAGTACATACCGGCTTTGCATGTATCTTCGCATTTATGCCGGCTCCATTATTACAAATTTCCTACTCTTTGGCCACAATAGAAAATGCCGCCCGCCAATTCTGGCAATTGGCACATCCATATAACATATTAGCCTTCAGCGGCGATATGGGTGCGGGCAAAACCACATTCATACATGCACTGTGCAACCACCTGCAGGTGCAAGATGCGGTAAGCAGCCCCACCTTTGCCCTTATCAATGAATATCATTTTGATGACAACGGGCGCGATCGTGTAATGTACCATATGGACTGGTACCGCCTGCGCAGTACCGAAGAGGCCGTAGACAGCGGTATGGAAGACTGCCTGCTGCAAAAAGATAATTATTCCTTAATAGAGTGGCCGGAAAAGGCACCGGAAATCATCCCCCACCCGCACCTGTGGATAACCATCAAAACACATGGAGAAAATGAACGTATGATGGAGGTGTGGCTGAAAAATTAAGTTGAACAGCAACTTTACACATCTTATAACACCACATATAATACAGCTATCAATTTAAGTAGCTATATTGGCAGCATGCATTTGTGGAGTGCTGTCATAAACGGATTGGGGCTTGGATTGTTTTTGGCAATATCTGTAGGGCCTACCCTTTTTGCTGTTATAAAGTATAGCCTGAACCATAGCTATAAAGCCGGTATTGCCTTTGTACTGGGTGTTTCCATAAGCGATATAATGTATGTGACCATTGCCAATGTGGCTGCACAATGGCTGGAAATGCTGAATGAGTATGAGCGCATGATAGCATATGGGGGCTCTATACTGCTGATAGGCATGGGCTTATATGGGCTTTTAGATAAATACAAACCCAAACGCCCCAATACAAAAACGGTAAGCATCACCAATGCCCACTACTTTAAAATATGGAGCAGTGGCTTTCTTATCAATACCATCAACCCCGGCGTTATCATTACCTGGCTGGCTGCTGTGACAGCTACAGCCAATACAACTGTATCTTACCGCATTGTCTTTTTTGGCTGCTGCCTAGGGCTGATATTAGGGATAGATTTCTGCAAGGTATTCCTGGCCGATAACATACGACGGAAACTAACCCTGCGGCGCATTCTATACCTGCACCGCATATCAGCTGCCTGTATCTTTACTATAGGTTTGGTGCTACTGGTAAGCACAGCTTTTAACATACATTTTAAAAAACCGGAACAAAAGCAATCTGTGCATCAGGAATTTCAATCTGCAAGTGTCTTGAAGATTGCCAAAGCTTAGTATCTTTGCAGCCTCATGTCTGACGCAATACGCCACGAATGTGGTTTGGCTTACATCCGCCTGCTGAAGCCCTTGGCATATTACCACCGCAAATACGGTACTGCATTTTACGGCCTTAACAAATTATACCTGTTGATGGAAAAGCAACATAACCGCGGCCAGGATGGCGCGGGGATTGCTACCGTGAAGCTGAATGTAGAGCCAGGGCACCAATTTATGCACCGCCTGCGCATTAGTGGACCGCAGGCCATTTCGCAAATATTCCAGAATGTGCAACAGGAAGTGGCCGAGCTGGAGAAAATGTATCCCGAGATACGCCAGTACCCCGGCCTGCTGAAAGGTTACCTGCGCTTTATGGGTGAAACCCTGCTGGGGCACCTGCGCTATGGTACCCAGGGAAAGAACAATGTAGAGTTCTGCCACCCCTTCCTGAAACCAAACATCAACCCCACACGCAACCTGGCTATGGCGGGCAACTTCAACCTGGTGAACACCGATGAGCTGTTTGCCATGCTGGATGCACACCCTACTACTACCATACGCGAAAGCGACCTGGGTGCCATGATAGAAACCGTGCACTACTACCTGTGCATGGCCGATGATACCGACCCGGGCAACCTGAACCTGGAAGGCGTACTGAAACAGGCAGCTACCCATTTTGACGGCGGCTATGTATGCAGCGGGCTGGTAGGCAATGGCGACAGCTTTGTAATACGCGATGCACACGGCATACGCCCGGCATTCTATTACAAGAGCGATGAGGTAATAGTAGTAGCATCTGAAAGGCCTGCTATCATGACCACCTTCAACGTAGCGCAGGAAGATGTGCATGAACTGCAACCGGGGCATGCCATCATTGTAAAAGCCAACGGCAACTATAGCAATACCCGCATACTGCCCGAAAAAGAACTGAAAGCCTGCAGCTTCGAGCGCATCTACTTCAGCCGCGGCAGCGACCCGGATATATACCGCGAACGTATGAAGCTGGGCAGCAACCTGGCAGGCAAGGTGCTGGAAGCAGTGGATAACGACCTGAAAAATACCATCGTATCCTTTATCCCCAACACAGCGGAAACCGCCTTTTACGGGCTGATAAAAGGACTGGAAGATTACCTGAACGATATTAAGATACAACGCATCACATCGCGCACACTGAGCGAGGATGAAATGCGCGAACTGATAAGCCGCCGTGTACGCATTGAGAAGATAGCCATTAAAGATGTGAAAATGCGCACCTTCATTACTGAAGATGCATCGCGCAACGAGATGGTGCAGCACGTGTACGATATTACCTATGGCACGGTGAACCGGGATGTAGATACACTGGTGGTGATAGACGACTCGATAGTGCGTGGTACGACCCTGCGCGAAAGCATCATCAAGATGCTGGACAGGCTGGGCCCTAAACGCATCATTGTAGTATCATCGGCACCGCAGATACGCTACCCCGACTGCTATGGCATAGACATGAGCCGTATGGGCGATTTCATAGCCTTCCAGGCAGCGGTAGCCTTGCTGAAAGAAAGAGGCATGGAAAACGTGCTGACCGATGCGCACCAGAAATGTAAAGCCGCAGAAGCAAATGGCACATTGATGGCCGAGAACTATGTGAAGGCGGTATATGCTCCCTTCACACCGGAAGAGATAAGCGCCCAGATAGCTAAAATGCTGAGGCCCGATGATGTGAATGCCAGCGTGGATATCATCTATCAATCTATTGAAGGGCTGTATGATGCGTGCCCTAACAACCATGGCGACTGGTACTTTACCGGCAACTATCCCACACCGGGCGGCAACCGCGTAGCCAACAAAGCCTTTATGAACTATATGGACCGTAAGGAAGGACGTGGGTATTAGTAAATATTATTGATATACAATCTTTTAAGAAATGACAGAAATTTAATTTTTCTGTCATTTTTTTATTTAATACTTTAGACGCCCCTTGCGAAGAAAAACCCTTCGTAATCAATGTGAAAATGAGCCTGTTGCTCCCGATGTTTTAGATGTAAGAGAGCGTGACAAAAAGCTATCAACTTTTTAAAGGTTGGTGGTACGCTTTTGCAGCAGCATAAGGAGCAACGATCGGAATTGATTATTTAACACAAGAAACCCGTACAAAAAATGATTAGCATTAAAAACAAAGAACCCGAGGTTTGCTCATTAATGGTAGTGGATATGAATGGCCGTGTGTGTCTGGAAACCAACCTACAGCCTTTCGACGATCTTACGTTAGACATCCGCGCCCTTTTTTCGGGCATCTATACGCTGATATTTAAAACAAAGAGTACCAGCTATTCGCAACAGATTGTAAAGTATTAACTGTTAGTAACAGAAATAAAAAGGCCCGGATTGTCCGGGCTTTTTTATTTGCTGTATCGTTTGTGCAGTTGTTAAAATGTCCTGTTGATACCCACCACATACCTGAAGTTGGCGTACTGCGGATTGGCATATGGCGGCCTGTTGAGGAAGAACGGCATATCGAAACGCAGGGTCAATGGTTTTGCTTTATCGAACGGCCCCCATTTCTTTATAGTAAACGCCAAACCCAGGCCGGCATCTACACGCAGGTCGCTCCACATGGTAGTAGGCGTGGTTTCCCAATAAGTGCTGAGATTGGCATTGCTCAGTTCTATCATACCTGCATCGGCAAAGAGATAAGCATCTATATGCAGGTAGTCTTTTATAAACTTAGGTTTCAGTTTGATGTATTCATCAAAATCCAGTTCGATATTACCTGCTATACCGCTGCGACCTTTGTAGCCTATCATATTGACACCATTCCTTTCATCGGCCACAAAATAGCCGGCATAGCCGCGCAGGTTTAGTCCGCCCCCCTGCTGAAAGTGATTGGTTTCGTAGCGGGATATATCCCGCCAGTCGGTAGGCATCAGGCCTATGCTGCGGGTATATTTATTTTCCATCAGCTCTTCGGGATTGGCACCCGCCAGCCACAGGGCACTTTCATACGGTATATTGCTACCCGTGCCATAGCGGCCAAACAAACGAGTGCGTACTTCCAGCTTATCCAGCTTATTGATATTGGTCGCTTCCATTTGCAGGTAAGCATAATCGAATGCCTTAGCGTTATTGCCTGTGAGGAATGGCGCGCGCAGGCTTACTTTATACGTACCATTGCCACGCAGGTAGCTATAATTGTGTGTCCATGCAGCATTGATAGATGCATTAGGCAATGCCCTTGCACTGCTCCATTCGTTTTTATAAATGAGATAATCCTTATCGTAAACCAGCGGACGCCACATGGTTTGGGCATAAAGCGCTATGGTATTGCGGCCATTCATCAGCCAGTTGAAACCGCCGCGATGATACCACAGGCCATCGAGCAGGCGGCTGTTTATCTGCAACTGAAGTTTTGGTTTAAACCTGCTAAGTGGCGAGGTATAATTCAACGTATAGTTGATAGGCGTGTATTTATCATACC
>DASWWE010000057.1:0-36884 GCA_036406055.1 Flavipsychrobacter sp.
CGCACGAAATGCAGGATGCCTTGCAACCCGGCATGCGTGTAGAGGTATCTCTGGGAAAGAACAAACTATATGCTGCCGTAGTTGAACGCATCCATAATGATGCACCGGAAGCTTACCAGGTAAAACCCATTCGCAATATCATTGATGAAGAGCCTATTGTAAATGAAACACAGCTGGCCTTCTGGCGATGGATAGCCCAATATTATATAGCTGCCCCCGGCGAGGTCATGCAATCTGCATTGCCCGCACATTTAAAGCTGGCCGGCGAAACCAGGCTGCAATGGGTAGGGCAGGAAGATGTATTGTATGAATGGAGCGATGCCACCTACCCCGCTGCCGAAGCATTAATAAACCGTGGCGAACTGACACTCAGCGAATTACGCTCGTTGATAGGCAACAGGTACCTTACCCGAGTTATCAATGAGTTGCTGGAAAACCAGGCCATGCAGATACATGATGAGCTGGAAACAGCCTATCGCCCCCGCACAGAAAAAGTAGTGCAGCTATCACAAGCATATACAGATGATGAAGCTATGCATCGCCTTTTTGACGAACTGGCACGTGCTCCAAAACAATTAGATGTGTTGATGGCTTATACCGAGCTATCTATCAAAAATAAAGTGGTGCGACAGCAGGAATTGCTGGAACGTAGTGGCGCTACCGCTACGCAAGTAAAATCCCTGGCTGAAAAGGGCATTTTCCATATCAAAGAAGTAGCTGTAGACCGGCTGGCATTTACAGGCACGCAAGAAATAAAAGAAATTGAATTCACTCCTGCGCAGCAAGAGGCATATGCTACGCTTGAAAAAGGGCTGGAGGAAAAAGATGTAACCCTGCTGCAGGGAGTTACCGGCAGTGGTAAAACACTACTCTATATTCATAAAATAAAAGAATGCATTGCATCGGGCAAGCAGGCTTTATTTATGCTGCCGGAAATAGCACTTACCACCCAATTGGTAAACAGGCTGTACGCTTACTTTGGCGAAGAACTAGGCGTATATCATTCCCGTTTTAGTAACAACGAACGGGTAGAGATATGGGAAAAAGTAAGGCAGGGTAAATACAAAGTGGTAATAGGCCCACGCTCTGCATTATGGTTGCCGTACAGCCAGTTGGGCCTCATTATTGTAGATGAGGAGCATGATATGTCTTACAAGCAGAAAGACCCTGCCCCCCGCTTCCATGCACGCGATGCAGCTATCTACCTGGCTGCTTTGCATCAGTCTAAAGTGATACTCGGTTCTGCTACGCCTTCAGTAGAAAGCCTGTATAATGCTAAACAGGGCAAGTATGCCTTTGTGCAGCTGGCCGAAAGATATTTGGGTGTTAAAATGCCTGCTATCGAACTGGTGAATGCCGCTTCGCTCGAACAGTATCGCAAACAGGGCATCCGTTTGATAACACCTGAATTATACCTTGCCATATCCGAAACACTGGCTAAAAAGAAGCAGGTGATCTTGTTCCAGAACCGGCGGGGTTATGCTCCCTTTCAGCTTTGCACCATGTGTGGCTGGGTGCCGCAATGTAAAAACTGTGCGGTATCACTCACTTACCACAAAAGCACCGACAAGCTGCATTGCCACTATTGCGGACAAAAGTCTGCTATTGTGCATACCTGTCCCTCCTGTGGCAGCAACCGCATACAAAGTAAAACCTTCGGTACTGAAAAGATTGAAGAAGAAATACAACAGCTGTTTCCGCAGGCCTGCACCGCCCGTATGGATGTAGACAGCATGCGGGGCAAGCAAAGTTTCAGCCAGCTGATGGAACAACTGGAGAAACAAAAAATAGACATCCTGATAGGCACACAGATGGTAGTAAAAGGGCTCGACTTTGCATCGGTTTCATTGGTGGGCATCCTCAGTGCCGATAGCTTATTGAGCTACCCCGATTTTCGCGTCAATGAGCGTGCCTTTCAACTAATGGAGCAGGTAAGTGGCCGCGCGGGGAGGGCTGATGGCGCCGGCCGGGTACTGATACAAGGCCATAACCTGCAACACCCTGCGCTGCAATGGGTACAGCAGCACGATGTAGAAGCTTTTTACGAGAACGAGGTACGTTATCGCGAATATTTCTCCTACCCGCCTTTCAGCAGGCTTATAAAAATAACTTTCAAACACAAGGATGAACCGAAAGCTATAGAAGCCGCCACCCAACTGGTAACAGGTTTGCAACAGGTAGAGGCCATTCATGTACAGGGGCCCGTACCGGCATTGGTATCGCGCATTAAAAACCTGTATATACAGGAGGTATGGATAAAATGCCCGCGCGATAGCCGCACGCTGGAACAGGTAAAAACATTCCTGAAACAACAGAAACAATACATCACCGGCATTAAAGGCAATAACAGTCTGCAGGTAATATTTGATGTAGACCCGGTATCATAAAAAAAGCAGGGCCACTTCAGCCCTGCCTCCAAAATAGTATATCTTTCCGTTTACGGTTTTATAAACTTCGACATAAAAGCATTTGCATCTGCCACGCCCATTGGTTCATCAAAAGCTGCTGTAGCTGCATCAAAAGAGATCGCGAAGCCATTGACACCTTCTGCATTGCTATTAGATTGCTTAGTGTTGTCTTCGCCCTGGTAAGCTTTCTGTATCTCACCTACTATGCTATAGGCATTGGTTCCTGTTATCCATGGCATAATGTCTGTACCACCCAGGTTGCGGCGCAACAGGCGCACGTGCGCTGCATGGCGGGCTATGGTGGTCATGATATTTACGGCATCGCTGCGGAAGGCCTTATTGGTAAGCAGGTTCTTTATCGATGTTTGGTACATACGTACACCTACATCTTCCAGCGCATGTGCCAGCGTCAGGTAGGTGGCGTAGTTGGTAAATACATCGGGCAAGGCATTCTTTGCCTTAAAGTCATATGTCGGAACCGTTGGTACCGTATTATTTGTTTTAGTCAGGTAGTATATCCAAAAGGCTATATGCTTGTCTTTCTGATCCAGCATTTTCTGGAAGTCGCCCTGCGCATCCGCCGGTATCAGCCCGGTAGCCGCCAGCCCTTCCCTGATATAAGCCGCCTGCATATAGCTGATACCTAATGCAAATACGATGGCCTCAGCAAGTATATCCGTTGTTTTGGCTTGTGCTTTATTAAATACGGAAGATGCGGCCAATGGCACAGCAGCCAGCGCTAGCTTACTGCCAAAGCTTTTCAGGATGCTGCGACGGCCTTCAGTTTTTTCAAATGTTTCGGGGTTTGTATTGCCCAGTTCGTTAAGTATATGTGCGAATTTCATTTGCTGCCTTTTTAGTATTTAGGTAAATAGATACCGCTGATCTCCCTTTTGAAGAACTTTCTTGTTACATCTAATGAGCTTTGCGGGTCTTGCGGCACTTCCATACCATTGGTATCTGCCTTTTCTGAAAAGCTTCCGAAATAAACAAAGTCATTGATGAGCGATGAGTGGCGTGCATCCACTGCGGTTATCTTACTCAGCAATGTCAGGTGTTCTACGGCTATCAGCAGTTTGCAAATGCCGTTTAGCCCTGCTACAGCCATTTCTTCAAACTGTTTGGCTTTAGCATACACACTGTTTTTCTCGTTAAAATCTATAGAACTGAAATCTGTTTCCAGTGTTGGTATGGCTGCTGTGCCCAGGTGGTTCTTCAGTATCTCGCGGTGCGCCAGTTCCTGGTCGCGTATAGCGGTAAAAATACCTATCTCCGTATTGGTCATGCCCACAAACTTGCGTTTCAAGGCTTCTGTGTAAAATGCGGCTTCCAGTTGCTGCAGCAGGTAGGCATAATTCAAAAGCCCTTCGTCATTGCTACCCAGGTTCAGGGCATCACCGGTAGATGGCACAGGGTCTGGGTCTTTAGAACAGGAGGCTATCAGCAAACCGGCACCTGCCAGCGCGCCTGCATAATTCAGAAACTTCCTGCGCGATACGCCACCATTCTCAGTCGTTTCGGCGCCTTGCTTCATTATGTCTTTCATAAGTAGCTTTTAGAAATAGTATGTGCTTTTGCAAATGATACGGCATGCCACCCTATGCTGTTCTTTTTCAAAAACAAACGCAAGATGCCAATGCGGTTAGTAAATCTAATATATACAATCTGTTTTTCACAGCCCGCGATATAATTTTTTAGTTGTTTTATACCTCCGGGGCTTGAAAATTGAATGTATTTTCGCACACAAAAGGAGAATTGCCGTCCTTTTTGTCATAAAAAAGAGCATATGCATCAATTTTTATCCATACCGGGTTGGGGCGAGATCCTGATCATCTTACTCATCGTTGTTTTCTTCTTCGGAGCTAAAAAGCTGCCGGGCCTGGCCAAAGGCCTGGGCAAAAGTGTGAAGGAATTCAAAGATGCTAAGGAAGGCAAAGAAGACGAAGACAAGCCGCAGCAGTAATAAGCATATGCTGTATCGTAGGGCTACAGGCAGGTGTTGGGAAAAGCAGTAGGTTAATTTTTACAAACTGCAAATACAAAGGGGATATGCATGCGGTCTATAAGGCATACTTTCACCTTCACAGCCTGTTTTACTACTTTGTATTTCTGTAAATCTATTACCTCAAGGCAGGGAATGTACAAACGATGTATGGCCCCATGGCGCAGGTATGCGGAAAGGAATATGGCTGATGATACATCGGCTGCTATGATATCTTTTCGATAGTGTATCCATACTTTGTCTTGACCGCCCATCATAACCTCAGGTTTTTATCGATAACGTTTTGGTGCTTTATAAACCCTGTTAATATCAGTGCCACAACCGCAACCTTTACTGGTGCTTGCACAACTTTCAAGCAAAATCATGCCTGCAAATAATATTAACAATCCTGTTATTAATTTGTTCCCTTTCATCAGGTAGGTACATCTACTTTTGTAAAGTTAAGTATTACGGCTATCCAAAAATCAATGCGCATATTAGTAGCCCCGCTCGACTGGGGACTGGGCCATACCACCCGTTGTGTACCCGTTATTCAGCACCTGCAAAGCCTTGGCCACACCGCCGTTTTCGCAGGTAACACCTGGCAGCGCCAATATATCGTTAAAACCTTTCCGGCCATAGAAACAATCCATCTGGAAGGCTACAATGTGGAGTACAGCAAAAAAGGGGGTGGCTTTATGGCGAAACTCTTTGCACAATTGCCCGGTTTGCTTAAAACCATCCGTTATGAGCATCAATGGGTACAAGAGCAGGCCAAAGTTTTACATATCGATGGCATTATATCCGACAATCGCTACGGCTTGTATCATCCCTCTGTACCTTCTGTTATCATGACCCATCAGGTGCTGGCACAAAGCGGCATGGGCCCTTTTGTAGACAACCTGTTGCGGCGAATACACTATAAGCGGCTGGAACGCTTTAATGATTGCTGGGTGGTAGATGTGCCCGGCACACCCAACCTGGCGGGCAAACTGGCACACCCCAGTGTAATGCCGGTCAATGCACAGTACATAGGTTTGCTATCGCAGGTAGAACCGATGCCGGTATCGGAGCAGCATTTATTGATACTCCTTTCAGGCCCCGAACCCCAGCGCACCCTGCTGGCCGATATGCTTTGGCAGCAGGTACAGCAATACAAGGGGAAGGTAGTATTTGTAGAAGGTAGTGATGACGTGACAGATAAGGGCATAATACCTGCAAACATCACCTACCACAAACGCATTACCAGAGAGGTATTGCAACCCCTGATAGCAGCGGCTAATATAGTAGTATGCCGCAGCGGCTATTCTACGCTTATGGACCTGGTGGTGCTGGGTAAAAAAGCCATCCTTGTTCCAACACCCGGTCAAACGGAACAGGAATTCCTCGGCAGGCATTTACATAAGGAAGGTGTGTTTTACCATGCCCCGCAAAAAGGGCTCAACCTGCTGGCTGCATTAAAAGGTGCAGAAACATTTCCCTTCCATAAACTACCGCTGGCTGATACACAAAATCAATATAAGCCAGTGCTCGAAGACTGGCTGCAAAAGTTTTAACCGAGACGTCCCCTTTAGGGGGTTTGGGGGCAATCATTACCTTTGCGCCCGTGAATGAACGTGTTAAGGCGCACCTGGCTTTATTGGGTGCCAATTTATTTTACGGGGCCGGCTTTACAGTGGCCAAGCATATTATGCCCCGTCTGATAGAACCCCTTGGTTTTATCTTCATCCGTGTCAGTGTAACGATGCTGCTGTTTTGGCTCAGCTTCGCCGGCGGCAGCCAGTTTCGTGCTAAGATCGAGAAGAAAGACTGGAAAATACTGGTACTGGGAGGCCTGTTTGGCGTGGCGCTCAACCAGATGCTGTTCTTCCAGGGGTTGAATCTTACCTATCCTATACACGCTTCGCTTATTATGATGAGCACACCACTGCTTATTACGGTGATAGCCCTTTTTGTACTGCGCGAACGTATCAAGACAGAAAAAGCCATTGGTTTGCTGATGGGTATTGGGGGTGCCTTCCTGCTGATGAGTGCAGGCAAGGAAATAACAATGACGGGTAGCTCTGCCATGGGCGATTTCTTTGTATTCCTAAATGCAGCCTCCTACGCCATCTACCTCGTTATGATAAAACCATTGATGCAGCGCTACCGGCCTATCATTGTCATCCGCTGGGTGTTCTTCTTTGGTTTCCTGTTTGTACTACCCTTTGGCTGGAGCCAATTCCGTGCTATCGATTGGTCGTTGTTTAAACCTACCGATTATATCGCCGTAGCCTTCATAGTGGTATGTACCACCTTCTTCACCTATTTGTGGAATGTGTATGCACTGCGCCACCTCAGTCCATCCACTGCCGGGGCCTATATCTATTTACAACCTATATTCGCAGCTATTATTTCTATCATCGTCATTGGCGAAGAACTGACATGGATAAAACTACTGGCCACTGCGCTTATTTTCAGTGGTGTGTACCTCGTTAACTTCGGCATTGGTAAGAAACAAAAAGTATAAATAATTACACATTTTATGTATATTTGCTATGTGATTAAATGAGGCATTAAAATACTAATCACGCTGGCAATTTGTTGTGAAATGCCAAAACATGCAAAAATCACAACAAAACACAACAAATTGAAATAATAGTAACCGGAACAAAATGGAACAAAATCTTTCTTCAGGTATAGTAGGTGTAATAGGTGCAGGCGCTATGGGTAGCGGCATAGCCCAGGTGGCAGCCGTCGCAGGTCACAAAGTGGTATTGATTGATACCAATGCTGCAGCTGTTGATAAAGCTAAAGCCAGCCTTACTGCTACACTCAATAAACTGGCCGAAAAAGGAAAAATAACCAATACTGAAGAAGTACTGAACCGTTTCAGCTTTGCTACAGAATTGTCTGCATTCAAAGATTGCACGCTGGTAATAGAAGCCATCGTCGAAAACCTGGATATAAAGAAAAAAGTATTTGCCGACGTGGAAGCTATCGTTAGCGAGCGCTGTATACTGGCTACCAATACCTCATCGCTCTCTGTCACCTCTATAGCTGCTGCCTGCAAAAAGGCGGATAGGGTTATTGGTCTGCACTTTTTCAATCCTGCCCCACTGATGGCGCTGGTAGAAGTAATACCCGCCGTGCAGACGAATGCGGCACTGGTAGATACCTGCAAGGGCCTGATGAAACAATGGGGTAAAGCACCCGTTATTACAAAAGATACACCGGGCTTCATCGTGAACCGTGTAGCACGTCCTTTCTACGGAGAGGCCATACGCATCTACGAAGAAGGCATGGCAGATATACCAACCATAGATGCTGCCATGACCGAAATGGGCGGCTTCAAAATGGGGCCTTTTACGCTTACCGATTATATAGGCCATGATGTGAACTATGTAGTAACGGAAACCGTATTCCAGTCCTTCTTTTACGACCCCCGCTACAAACCATCCTTCTCACAAAAGCGCTTGCTGGAAGCCGGCTGGCTGGGCCGCAAAACGGGCCGTGGCTTTTACAACTATGCCGAAGGCGCCACACATGCCGAGCCAAACAAAGACCCGGAACTGGGCAAGTACATTGTAGAACGCATTGTAGCAATGCTGATAAATGAGGCAGTGGAAGCCCTGCACTTGAACATAGCCTCTGCACAAGACCTGGAGCTGGCCATGACCAAAGGTGTGAACTATCCCAAAGGCTTGTTGCAATGGGCCGATGAATGGGGGGCTGTCAAATGCCTGGAAATACTGGACGGTTTGTATAATGAATATCACGAAGACCGCTACCGCGCCAGTGCCTTGCTTAGAAAGCATGCTGCAACGGGCAGGAAATTCCTGCTCTAGTTATTTGCAGGCCTTCATATCAGGGTCAGCCATCAGGCTATCAAGGTGTTCGAAAGCATCCGACATCTTGGGGTACTTCTTCTGGGCAACTTCCAACCGGCAGTCGCACATAGATTTGGCAGCAGCTTCGCTCATGCCATCTTCTACAGCGCCGGATATGCAGCCTTGCAGAAACAGGTCTTTATGCTCACTGTCCCAGCCACTGCAGGCAGTTAAAAAACAGGTAGCGAGCAGCAATAGCATAAGTTGTTTCATATTGCGTAGTTTTAAATAGTCAATAGTAAGTTACTAATAATATGCTGAACATAACCATTCTTTACGGGGCCATCAGGGAAGGCCGTCTTAGCATCCGCGCGGCAAAGGCCATTAGCAATGCCCTGCAGGCAAGCGGCAAGGCCAATATCACTTTTATCGACATAAAAGATTATAACCTGCCCGTAATGGAAGCCCGCCTGAAGGATATGGAAAACCCGCCCGCTAATTTGTTGGAATTGAGCACCAAAATAGAAAGCGCTGACGGGCTGGTATTCGTAACGCCAGAGTATAATAACAGCTACAGCGGGGCTATGAAAAACGCGGTAGACTATTTTACAAAGGAATGGGCCAAGAAACCTATTGGCATCGTATGCGGTTCCAATGGCAAGCAGGGAGGTATCAATGCATCCAACCTGTTGCAGTTGCTGGTGCTGGCAATAGGCGCATTCCCCATGCCATATAAACTGTTGGTGCCCGAATTGCACTTATCGCTGGATGAAGATGGCAAGCCGCAGAACGAGATCATGCAAAAGAACCTGAACAAGTTTGTAAGCGAATACCTTTGGTTTGCAGAAGCTATCTCCAATCAAAAGAAGAAACAGGTATAATTAATCTGGCATCTGCATTTTCATCCGCCTGTTTATCGTAAATTTGCAGCCGCATGAATTTGCAGGTGTTGCTGGGTTTATATCAGAATGATATCCGCTTAAAACAAATAGCGGCCGGCATCTCATTGCCCAGCCCGGCACTCAGGGTGTATCTCGATAACCTCCGCGGCTCTTCCATCAACTTTATAGCCTCTTCCGTATGGCAGCAAAGCGATGCCAACCACGTCTTTATACTGAACGACAGGGAGGAAGCGGCCTATTTTCATAACGACCTGGAACAGCTTACCGGCGCGCTGGATATTTGTTACTTCCCCGATTCCTTTAAGCGTTCGGGATATTACAATGAGCTGAACAGTAGTCACGTGATGCTGCGTACCGAAGCGCTTACCAAGTTCAGCGCTGATACGGTGCACAAGAAAGTACTGGTTACCTATCCCGAAGCTTTGTTTGAAAGGGTGGTGAACCCGAAGACACTTTCGGGTAATATGATCAGCATAAAGGTGGGTGAGAACCTGAAGGTGGAAGCACTGATGGCGCAGTTTGTAGAACTGGGCTTTAAGCGCGAAGACTTTGTGTATGAGCCGGGCCAGTTTGCCATGCGTGGCGGCATCCTCGATATCTATTCTTTTGGCAATGAGCATCCTTACCGTATAGAGCTGTTTGGCAACGAGGTAGATAGCATCCGCATCTTCAACCCGGAGACACAGCTATCTGAAAGGAAGCTGTTGCAGGTATCCATCCTCCCCAATATCGAAACCAAGTTTGACACCAAGGAAAAGATATCATTGCTGGATTACCTGCCGGCCAATACCATCATCTGGGCAAAGGATTTTCATTTTACACATGGCCGCCTCGACAAAATGGAGAGTGAACTGCCTGAAAAGATGAAGCAAACAAAGGTGGCAGTAGATCATGATGAAGATTGGCTGAAAGAACTGACACCTGCTGATTTTGAAACAACAGAGAACTGGCTGGCGCAAATAAAGAAGCGCCACCTGATAGAATGGTATAACCATTCCCTGGAAAAGCTAACGGGCGATGAGCCAACGGCTACCCTGCAGTTTGCTACAGAAGAGCAACCGGTATTCAACCGCCAGTTCAATATGCTGATAGACGACCTGCAGAAGCGGGGCGCGCAGCAATACACGGCCTTCATCTTTGCAGAGAACCCCAAGCAGTTGGAACGCCTGCGCAGCATCTTTGAAGACCTGAATGCGCAAATAAACTTTGTACCGCTGCCCGCTGCCATCAGCAAGGGTTTTATAGATCATGAGAAAAAGGTATTGTGCTATACCGATCACCAGATATTTCAGCGATATCATAAGTACAAGGTAAAGCAGGCATATACCAAGGGCAAGGCGCTAACGCTTCGTGCCCTGAAAGAACTGCAGCCCGGAGATTATGTTACGCATATAGACCACGGTGTGGGTGTGTATAGCGGCCTGCAAAAGATAGATGTGAATGGCAATATGCAGGAAGCCATCCGTATCATCTATCGCGATAATGATGTGCTGTATGTAAACATCAACTCGCTGCATAAAATAAGCAAGTACACCGGCAAGGAAGGTACCAAGCCAAAGGTGAACAAGCTGGGTAGCGATGCATGGGAGAAACTAAAGAACAAGACCAAGAAGCAGGTTAAGGATATAGCCAGCGACCTGATAAAACTATACGCTAAGCGCAAGGCCTCGCAAGGCTTTCAGCATAGCCCCGATAGCTATCTGCAAACAGAGCTGGAAGCATCCTTCTTTTATGAAGATACGCCCGACCAGAGCAAAGCTACGGCTGATGTGAAGCGCGATATGGAATCGCCCGCACCTATGGATAGGCTGGTATGTGGCGATGTGGGCTTTGGTAAAACGGAGGTGGCCGTACGTGCGGCTTTCAAAACAGTAGGTGATAGCAAGCAGGCAGCCATACTGGTGCCTACTACTATCCTCGCCTTCCAGCACTACCAAACCTTTAAAGACCGTCTGCGCGATTTTCCTTGTACGGTTGATTATGTAAACCGTTTCAAGAGTACCAAGGAAAAGAAGGAAACGCTGAAGCGACTGGAAGAAGGCAAGATAGACATCATCATTGGCACGCATGCCTTGCTGGGTAAAGATGTAAAATTCAAAGACCTGGGCCTGTTGATAATAGATGAAGAGCAGAAATTTGGCGTAGGCGCTAAAGAGAAGCTGCGCGAGCTGAAAGCGAACGTAGATACGCTTACGCTTACTGCTACGCCTATACCGCGTACCCTGCAGTTCTCACTGATGAGCGCGCGCGACCTCAGCATCATGAACACGCCACCACCCAATCGCCAACCGGTGCATACAGAGGTAATGGTATTTGATGAATATGCTATACGCGATGCCATTTACTTTGAAACCGAGCGGGGCGGCCAGGTCTACTTTGTACACAACCGTGTACAGAGCCTGCCGGAGATGGTAACCCTGCTGCGCAACCTGTGCCCCGACCTGGAAATAGGCATGGCACATGGGCAGATGGAAGGGCATAAGCTGGAAGAAGCCCTGTTCGACTTTATAGACCATAAGTATGATGTGCTGTGCTGCACCAACATCGTAGAGAGCGGTGTGGATATATCGAACGCGAATACTATTATCATCAACAATGCCCACCAATTTGGCCTTAGCGATCTGCACCAGCTACGCGGTCGTGTAGGCCGTAATAATAAAAAGGCCTTCTGCTACCTGATGGCGCCGCCTATGAGCCTGCTGCCGAATGATAGCCGCAAGCGCCTGCAAACACTGGAGCAATTTAATGAACTGGGTAGTGGCTTCCAGATAGCCATGCGCGACCTGGATATACGTGGCGCGGGCAATCTGCTGGGTGGCGAGCAAAGCGGCTTTATAGCCGAGATAGGCTTTGAGATGTACCAGAAGATACTGGCCGAAGCTATGCGCGAGCTGAAGACCAGCGACTTTAAAGATGTTTTCAGCGAAGAGCTGGAGCGTAAGAAAGACTATGTAAGTGACTGCACTATAGATACCGACCTGGAGATACTGATACCCGATAGCTATGTAGAAAGCATTACAGAGCGCCTTTCATTATACACCCAGCTGGATGATATAGAAGACGAAGCCAAGCTGAATGAATTTGCACTGGAGCTCATTGACCGCTTTGGTCCACTGCCAAAGCAGGTGGAAGAGCTCTTTACTACCATACGCTGCCGCAGCATAGCAAAAGAATTGGGCTTTGAAAAGCTGATATTGAAGAATGAGCAGATGCGATTGTACTTCGTTAGCAATCCGGATTCCCCTTATTTCGAATCGGCCATCTTCAACCATATCCTTTCTTATATACAGGTGCAAACCAAAAATGCGCGCCTGAAGCAGGTAGGCAAAAACTTTATGCTGATAGTAGACCGCGTAAAGAACATGGGTGATGTGCTCTGGTTCCTGGAAGGCATTGAGAAAACACAGCCACAGCAGGCTTAAGACGAAATTCATATCTACATATTCCTTTTATCTGGGGGTTAATGTATCTTGGCAGCAAATTGCCCCTACGCCTTGTTTGCCCCCGAGGCTTTGTATGATATCATATCTGACAACTTCGTTGGTTATAAGGCCGTATCTGTTTACCAGCATAAACAAACTGCATGGAGAAAATAAAAGTTGTAGTTGCCGATGACCACCATATATTACTGGATGGGTTGAAAGCTTTATTGCAAAAACAGAAAGACATAGAGATAGCAGGGCTGTATACAGATGGTAGTGAACTGTTCGATTCGCTGCCCAACAGCAAGCCCAACATTGCTATTGTTGACATCAACATGCCCACTATAAAAGGCGATGCACTTACACGCAAGATAAAAGAGTTTTATCCGCAAGTGCATGTTATAGCACTTTCCATGCACGATGATGCCCAACACATCATGGAAATGATAGAAGCCGGTGTAAGTGGTTACCTATTGAAAAATGTAAATGATAAAGAATTGATTGAAGCTATACGCTTAGTGAGTGATGGTAAAATGTACTTCTCTGCAGAAGTATCGGAAACCATTACTACGATGGTAGTGCGCCAGCAAAAGAAATTGGAAGAGCCCGATGAACCACGCCTTACAGAACGGGAAATAGAAATACTGAAGCTGATAGCGCAGGAATACAGCAATGCCCGCATAGCCGAAACACTTTTCATTAGTGAGCGAACAGTAGAAACCCATCGCAAAAACATGCTGCGGAAGACCAATAATAAAACGGTAGTAGGCCTGCTGAAATACGCTATCGAAAAACAGCTGTTATAATTCACACATACATCTGCTCCGTACCAGTACGGATATAAAAATACCCTGCGAGGTGTATTTAGCACGCCTTGCGTTGAAAGTAGTTTTGTGCCTGCATCCTTACGGATAAATCCATTTGCAAACATAAAAACTACTTAAAATGAAAAAGCTATCTTATTTGCTCGCCCCTGTTTTAGCCTTTGCAGTATTGGCTACATCTTGTACTAAAGAAGAAGAAACGAAACCCACACCAACGCCCACACCAACACCAGCTCCCGGCCCAACACCTCCATCACCTACGCCCGGCGGTGATATCAGCGGTGCACTGATATGCATCAACATGGTATATAGCTCTACACCTGCCGGTTCACCATTTCCTATAGAACTGAATACGGAAATAGGTACCGCTATATTTTACAACACACCCGGCGGTAGTACCTATGTAGATGCCGGCGCAGTATCTGTAAACGATAATGCACTGGAAAAACAAAGCAATAATACTTACACTAAATTTGCCACTGCCGGCATGACACCTTCTGACCTGAAGTTTACCAGCGGCTCTAACTGGAATGTAGCAGGCAGCTCAAGTGTTACAGGCTTCTCACATAGTCATTCTTCTGCATTCCCTATTTTCTCGGGCACTATACCTACATCTGTTACCAAGTCAAGCGGTATTACGCTGACGCTGAACAGCTCTACCGTAAGTGGTGCAGATTCTGTATACGTGCTGGTAGCCGCAGGTAATACAAGCGTGCTGAAATCATTTGCAGCCAACGCCGGCACAGTAACTATCAGTGCATCAGACCTGTCGGCCCTGCCTAATGTTTCAGACAATACTGCCCTGTTTGAAGTATGTCCATTCAACTACACATTTGCTACCAAAAACGGTAAGAGATATGTTTTTGTAAAAGAGCAGGCAGTAGTTAAAAACATCAACATTAACTAAGAGAAGAGACAAGGATAAAATCCTCTTTCTAAATGCAAGTTGGAGGGTGGATTTATCTGAGCGGGGCTTCTGCCCCGCTTTTTTCATAATAAGCAATTGAAAAACGGGAGCCTGTAGCTCCCGTTTTTCAATTTTATAGTTTTATCAAATCATCTGTCTTGCTATCGTAAAAGTGATACTGTGTGATGGGGGCATTGTTGTCTACCGCCAGTTTCAGTTTTATCTTATGCAGGGCCGACCATTTTTTCAGCAGCGACTTTTTAAAGAAGTTGCCTTTAGTAATATAGGCCTCCATTATCGGGTGCACGTGTAGTGTCAGGTCGCGATGGCCCTGGTTCATGAGATAATTCAGGTCTTTCTCTATCTCGTCTACTATCAGTATAGATGGGCCTATCTTGCCGGTTCCTTTGCAGGTAGGGCATACTTCAGCCGTAGATATATTCAGTTCCGGGCGCAAGCGCTGACGCGTTATCTGCATCAGGCCAAATTTTGAGATAGGCAGGATGGTATGCCTGGCCCTGTCGTTGGCCATGCATTTTTCCATAGCATCCAGCAGTTGCTTTTTATTATCCGGCAACTTCATATCTATGAAGTCGATGATAATGATACCCCCCAGGTCGCGCAGGCGCATTTGGCGGGCTATCTCAGCAGCAGCTTCCAGGTTGGTAGCCAGTGCATTCTGTTCCTGCCCCGCATCGTTGCTGCGTGTGCCGCTGTTTACATCTATTACGTGCAGTGCTTCCGTATGCTCTATAATAAGATAAGCACCGCTCGATAAGTTCACTGTTTTACCGAAAGATGCTTTTACCTGCTTGGTCACTCCATACTGGTCGAAAACAGATGTGCCTGTATTGTGAAACGATACGATATCTTCCTTTTCAGGGGCTATACGCGATATGTATTCTTTTGTTTCGTTGTGCAGCTTCTTATCATTCACCACTATTTTCTGAAAGCTTTCGCTCAGCAGGTCGCGCAGGATGGATGTTGTCTTATCCTGTTCGCTCAGGATGATCTGCGGGGCTTTGGCACCTTTCAGGTTCGTTTGTATCGACTTCCACATCTCTGCCAGTTCCAGCAGGTCGGTATGCAGTTCGGCGGTATTCTTACCTTCTGCAGCCGTACGTACGATAACGCCCATATTTTTGGGCTTGATGGCTTCTACTATCTTCTGCAGCCGTTTACGTTCGTCAGCCGAATGTATTTTGCGCGATATGGCTACCGTATCATTGAAGGGTGTCATTACCACAAAGCGGCCGGGCAGCGATATTTCGCAGCTGAGGCGCGGGCCTTTGGCAGAAATGGGTTCCTTTAATATCTGTACGAGTATTTCGGGCTTGGGGTTAGCTACATCTGTTATCTTACCTGTTTTTACAATCTCGGGCTCATTTTTAAAATGGCCGAAATCGCTGCCCCATGATGGATTACCGTCCATCGATTGTTTGGTAAATTTTACCAGCGAACGGAAGTAAGGGCTAAGGTCGGTATAGTGAAGGAAGGCATCTTTTTCGTACCCTACATCTACAAATGCCGCATTGAGTCCCGGCATTAGCTTTTTAACCTTGCCAAGGTACAGATCGCCCACGGCAAAGTTATCCTGGCCGTGCTGATAATGCAGCTCAACCAGTTTTTTATCTTCCAGCAAGGCAATCTCTACCCCTTCGCCGGAAGCATTAATAATAAGTTCTTTGTTCATCACCGTCGTTTTTCCAAAGCATACACTTGGCCGGTGCGCATTCCTGAATTAGAAAATCTAAAAAAACACATTAATAGCAGAAAGCCTTACATCTTTTGATAGCTTTAATAGACATCAAAGCAAGCAAAAAATGTAAGGAAATCTATTTGCAAGAAGTGTGAAGGAAAAGAAAGCAGGAAAGACCGGCTTTTTAAAACCTCAAATTATTTCTTCTTCTTATGACGGTTTTTTCTCAGACGTTTTTTACGTTTGTGAGTAGCAATCTTATGTCTTTTTCTTTTCTTACCACAAGGCATACACTAATAATTTTATAGTTACTTAAAAGATTTTATATACGCATCTATTTCCTGGCTGAACTCGGGCTTATTCACTATCTTCTTACATTTTTCCAGTAGCTCGATAGCTTTTGCCTTATTCCCGTTGCTTTTATATGCCTCTGCCAAGAAGTAGAGTGCTTCCGTATTTTCAGGTTCCTGTTTCAGTACTGTTTCAAAGCGCTGTATTGCTTTGTCGTTTTGCCCCGATTGTAGTGCAAAGCGCCCTAACATCAGGTTGGCCGGTATATGGTCGGGCTTTTCACGGGTAATGCCTAGCAGCAATTGTATGCCTTGCATTGGTTGTGCGGTACCTTCTACATACGCTGCCGCCAGCGCCATCTTCACAGTATCGTTGTTGGGGTTAATCTGCAGGGAACGGTTGAAACAATCAATAGCTTCTTGCGCTTCCCATGCCTGCATGGCAGGTGACCCTCCCCTCTGCAACAAGTCCAAAAATATTTGGCCTGCAAAGTTGAGGTTTTTTTCTGAATTCTCCAACTTCGCTGATTTTGCGTAATAATAGGCGGCTGCGGGGAATTGTTTATGTTCCTGCCAATGCTTGGCCATATCCCAAAATACAGGCGCCATAGCCGACGAATCGGTTATGGCTGCCAGTCGTTTTTCTATAGTTGCAATCTCTGCGGCTGCATGCTCAGGCAATTGCCTGTGTGCTGCAGCAAGTATCGAATCGGCAGATGCAGGCTGCATACTGCCATCCCGGTGCATGTCACCAGTGGCTGTCGGCATACCTGCCTTATCTTTCGATGCAGGCGGGACGGTATTGCCTCCCCAGTATAATATTGCTATAAGAGCTACAGCTGCAGCAAGAGAGATGTAATGTATCGGTCGCAAAAAACTTAGAATTTCTGCGCGAAGTTAGCGAATCACCTCCAGATGCAGCCTTAATATGTTATTCCTTTTCTACCATTTCAGCATCTTGTTCATGATGCTCTTTCAACTCGTGCTTTGATTCTTTTACCGCCTGCACAAACTCTTTTGCAGGTTTGAAAGCAGGAATGAAGTGTTCGGGTATCTCTACAGCTACATTCTTCTTGATATTACGTCCAATCTTCGCTGCACGTTTTTTAAGAATAAAACTACCAAAGCCACGAACATACACAGGTTCACCTTCTACCAGCGAAGATTTCACTTCTTTGAAAAACGCTTCCAAGGCAACGAGGATGTCTACTTTGGGAATACCGGTTTTTTCAGCAATGCTGGTTACAACATCGGCTTTTCTCATAACTTATACATTTAGAAATTAAAAGAATAAAAATGTAACTAAATCCTTCTATATAACAGGGTTTTAATCAAACAAATGTGTTGAACACAAAATTAAGGCAATTTTTAAGCCATATTTTGCATAAACAGGAATAATTTACTTTAATAATATATTAAAAATCAATCCGATAGCTTGTTAAAAATTGTGAAAAGGCTTACAGAAGCGTCATACAATATAAATTTTCATATTAAATACATTGACTTTTAGTAGCTTTTTGAATAACACATTGAGCTACCATTACTTATACACACCTTACATTGCCCAAACCTGTGGGGTGATATTTACCCAAATTGTGCCACAGCATGGTACACTTTTGTAGAATATTATATGCATAATGCCCATCATCCAAGATACCTGTATGCCTATAGAAATCTATGCCTAATAAGCACAGGGTGCAGTACTTTTGCACAAATTTCCATAGCCGTGCAGGATATAAAGAAAAGAAAGGCAGTAGCTTATTGGTTGTTGGCAGGTGTAGCAATGATCATCATACAGGTATTGCTGGGGGGCATTACCCGCCTTACCGGCTCAGGACTATCTATAACGGAGTGGAAACCTATCATGGGTGCTTTCCCGCCGCTTAGCCATGCAGAATGGCAGGCAGCATTTGAAAAATACCAGGACATAGCCCAGTTCAAATACGTCAACAGCCATTTCGAGCTCAGCGATTTTCAATTCATATATTTCTGGGAATGGTTCCACCGCCTGTGGGCCAGGCTGCTGGGTGTAGTGTTTGCTATTGGCTTCATATACTTTCTGTCTAAAAAATATTTTGATAAAGAGATGATACTGCCATTCGTCATCCTCTTTATACTAGGTGCTGCACAAGGCGCTATAGGCTGGATAATGGTAGCCAGCGGACTGAATGATACCGACCTGTATGTAAATCATATAAAACTGGCACTACACTTTATGGCAGCACTGCTGCTGCTATGCTATACACTATGGTTTGCCCTGAAATTATTGGTACCCGAAAGCGCTATTGTATATAATACACGACTGAAAAACTTTACGCTTATTATAACAGCATTGCTCTGTGTGCAACTGGTATATGGCGCATTTATGTCGGGTTTGAAAGCAGCAATGGCAGCAGCTACGTGGCCTACCATCAATGGTGCATGGATACCCGACAGGCTGATGGTGCAAAGCTTTATCAACCATCCTATCAATGTACACTTTATGCACCGTCAACTGGCCTACCTGTTGTTTACGCTTATTATGTTCTGGTTTGGCAATGCTACCAAACATGGCAAAAACCAACCGGGCAGCCTGCTGAACAAAGCACGCATATGGCCATTCATACTGGTGATAACGCAGGTATTGCTGGGTATCATTACAGTGTTAAGCGCTCCGCGCATTGTGCTGGGCAAGTTTGGCATGTATGAAATGCTGGCAGAAACACACCAGGTGGTAGCGATGTTCCTGTTGATGGCACTGGTGGTAAATATATATGGTCTGCGTAGCAAACGTACTGCAGCTTAGCATTTTACAATAACAATACATTATTAATACTGCAAAGGCAGAAAGTTTTTGTATCTTAATAATAGAAACAGCTTACTGCATGCGCACCATCATCCATAGCATTTTCAGGTTTTTACCTGTGCAGCTTCTATTGCTGCACTTTCGTAAATACCAGTTGCTATTGGTATTCTGGTTTATCCTGTTTACCACCATCACAGGCAATTTTGCAGCAGCATTCGGGGCATCATCCTTATTTCTGGCACCTGAGTATTTAGGTGAAATCAACTTTTTCAGTATGCTATTGCTGGGCGGTGCCACTGCTGTATTTATCATGGCATGGCACATTACCACCTTTATCATTCACAGCACGCGCATACCATTTCTCGGTGCCACGCGACATGCGTTTATAAAATATTGCATCAACAACTCGTTACTACCTTTAGCCTACCTCATCTTCTACTCCATCATAGCCATCCGCTTTCAGTGGCAGAATGAATACGCTAAGGGATTTGAGGTATTGCGTTTCCAGCTTGGGTTTTACCTTGGCTTCCTGCTGGTCATCATCATATCATTTGCCTATTTCTTCCGTGTAGACCGCGACTTGCTGAAAGTAGTGCTGTCGCGCATTACCAACCCAGCGCGTATACGTGAGATCATACCCTATGATAGCCTGGATTATGATATAGACATTGTACGTGCTGAAACTTTTCTTACCGGAAGGCTGCGCATAGGCAAATGTTCGGAGCTGGAGCCTTATGCGCCAAGGCTGATGCAAACCGTATTGCGCAAGCACCACCGCAATGCTATCACGGCTACCATCTTTGCTTTATTTGTTTTGTTACTATCGGGCATATTTATGGAAGACCCGCGGTTGAGGGTACCTGCCGGTTCGGGCTTCCTCATATTGTTCTCCATCATCATGGGCATTGTAGGCGCTGTAAAATATTTTTTGCGCAGCTGGGAAATGCTGGGGTGGATTTGCATTATGCTGCTGCTATCGCTGCTGGTAAAGTATAAGATATTTGACTTCCGTAGTATAGCCTATGGCATGGACTATAAAACGCAGGCCGATAAGCGCCCCGACTATAGCTATGACTACCTCTCTAAAATATTTACCCGCAGGCGTTATGATGAAGACAAGCAAAGAGAGATAGCGCGCCTGGATGCATGGAAGCAAAAGAACATGAAAGATGGCAAGCAACCACCATTGGTTATTGTAAGCCTGAGCGGTGGTGGCTCACGTGCTGCCTACTGGGGCTTTCGTTCGCTGCAATATATTGACAGTGCTACACACGGAAAACTCTTTAAGAATACGGTATTGATAACGGGTGCATCCGGCGGCATGCTGGGTGGTGCTTACTGGCGCGAGGTGCACAATCTGTATAGCCAGGGCAATATCAAAAACCCCTACCTGCCTGCCTACCAGGATAACATAGGCAAAGACCTGCTGAATGCTATCATCTACTCCTTTGCCAGTGTAGACCTGATATCGCCTTTCAATAAAATATCGGTATCGGGTTACTCTTATACCAAAGATCGTGGTTATGCCATGGAGCAGGAATTGATAAGCAATACCAATGGCATGCTGGATAAAAAGCTGGAAGATTACCGCAGCCGCGAAGCCAGTGCCGACGTGCCGATGATGATAGTAAATGCTACTATTGTAAATGATGGAAGAAGGCTAATGATGGCTGCCCAACCGGTAGCCTATTTAACACAACCCGCACTGGGTGTACAGGATAGCAGCTATACGCCTATCGATGCGGTAGACTTTGCCGCCTTCTTTCAAAACCAGAACCCCTATAACCTGCGCCTTACCACCGCACTGCGTATGAATGCTACATTCCCCTACATATTGCCGGTAGTAAAGCTACCTTCAAAACCGGAAATGAATATTATGGATGCGGGGCTGCGCGATAATTTTGGCATAGAGACAGCCGCACGCTACCTGAGTGTAATGCGCGATTGGCTGCAGCAAAACACGCGCGATGTGATACTGCTACAAATACGCGATACGCGTGAACATGAAATATTTCCGGCAACGGACATGAATACAATGGGCAAGATGATGTCAGACCCGGTATTTGTGATACAAACCAAATGGGAATCTTTCCAATCCTATTATCATGGCTACCTGAAAGACTATGCTGAACAGAATTTTAAGGGCAAACTGCATGTAGTAAATATGCAATACATACCGCAGTTCTCTGAAAAAACAGCCGCCCTTAATTTCCACCTGACAGCACGTGAGAAATCAGACCTTGCACATTCCATCCACCATCCGCAAAACAAAGCAGCAACAGATAGCATTATCCGGGTTATTAACGGAGAGTAGCTGATAATAACTATTTTTGATGCGATTCGCTCTACAATGAAGGTTACAGGTTTCAGTTTTATCCGCAATGCTATACAATACGATTACCCGATAAAAGAGGCTATATTATCTATACTGCCGCTGTGCGATGCATTTGTGATAGCCGTAGGTAAATCGGAAGACGGCACGCTGAACATGATACGTAGTATAGCGCCCGATAAGATACGTATAGTAGAAACCGAATGGGATGATAGTCTGCGCACCGGCGGCCGGGTACTGGCAGAAGAAACCAATAAAGCCTTTCGTGCCATAGATGATGATACCGACTGGTGTTTTTATATACAAGGCGATGAGATTGTGCATGAAAAATATCACGCAGCCATAAAGGAAGGGATGCTACGCTGGAAGGATGATAAACGTGTAGATGGCCTGCTATTCAAATACCTGCATTTTTACGGCTCTTACGATTATATAGGCACATCCAGCAGGTGGTATCCGAATGAGATACGCATTATACGTAATGATAAAAGCATCTATTCCTATCGCGATGCACAAGGCTTTAGAAAAGGCAATGATGAAAAGCTGCGTGTGAAACCACTGGATGCTTATGTATATCACTATGGCTGGGTGAAGGAACCGGAAGCTATGCAGCGCAAACAAGAGATATTTCACAAACTATGGCACGATGATGAATGGGTATCGAAGCATGTAGCCCGGGCAGATGCATACGATTACAGCAAAGATATTGATGCCCTGACACGTTTTACCGACACGCATCCTGCAGTGATGCAGGAGCGTATCAGGCAAAAAAATTGGAAGTTTGATTATGATATTTCTTTCAACCACATTTCATTCAAAGAGCGAATGAAAGCCATGGCAAAAGATGTGCTGGGCCTCGATTTCAGCTATCGCAATTACAAGTTGCTGTAATTAGCGTATCACATCCTCTACCCTGTGGTTCAGGAATCTTTCTGCTTTCATCAGGTCGGTATGCAGCAACCTATCTTTAGGCATCATATCCACTTCAGAGCGGAAGGCTGCAAATACTTTTTCCAGCATAGGCGATGTTTGCTTTGGCCTGCGCAGGTCTATAGCTTGTGTTGCCGTCAGCAATTCTATGCTTAAAACCCTTTGTACATTCTGTATCACACGGCGCAGCTTGGTGGCGGCATTAGCGCCCATACTCACATGGTCTTCCTGGCCGTTACTGCTCACAATGCTATCTACAGATGCCGGTGTACATAGCTGCTTGTTCTGGCTTACGATGGCGGCGGCTGTGTATTGCGCTATCATAAAGCCACTGTTGAGCCCCGCATCCGGTGCCAGGAATGGTGGCAAGCCACGCTGCCCGCTTATCAGCAGGTAGGTACGGCGTTCAGATATATTGGCCAGTTCAGACATAGCTATGGCAAGAAAATCAAGGTTCAGTGCCAATGGCTGCCCATGGAAGTTACCACCACTCATAATGGCATCCTCATCGTGAAACACAATGGGGTTATCCGTTACCGAATTGATCTCTGTTTCTACCACATGGCGCACGTTATCTATTACATCTTTGGTAGCGCCATGCACCTGCGGCATGCAGCGGAAAGAATAAGGGTCTTGCACCTGCTCTTTCTGAATGCCCTGTATCTCGCTATCCTTCAGCAGTTCCAGTATGCGCCTGGCGGTTTCTATCTGCCCTTTGTGAGGACGTATGCGGTGGATAGGATGCTTGAATGGCTCGTCTTTGGCCATGTAGCCATCTGCCGAAAGGGCACCGATAACATCGGCCCATGCAGATAGCCTTTGTGCTGCTATCAACGACCATGATGCGTAGCTGCTCATGAATTGCGTACCATTCAGCAAGGCCAGGCCTTCCTTTGCAGCCAGCGGCATAGGCTCCAGTCCCAGTTCATTCAGCACATCCATTGTTTCCCTTACCTGCCCCTTATAGCGCACCTGCCCCATACCGAATATGGGCAGGCTCAGGTGTGCCAGCGGCGCCAGGTCGCCCGAAGCGCCCAATGAGCCTTGTTCATACACTATTGGTGTGATATGCAGGTTGTAATAATCTATCAGTCTTTGAACGATGGCAGGACGCACACCGCTATATCCCTTGCTCAGCCCCTGTACTTTCAGCAGCAGCATCAGGCGCACTATTTCTTCAGGTACTTCATCGCCCATACCACATGCGTGAGAACATACAAGGTTTTCCTGCAATTGGGATAATTCATCCGGCTCTACCCTTACGTTGCACAACGACCCGAAGCCTGTATTGATACCATAGTATGTATCCCCTTTCTTCAATATCTGGTCGAGATAGAGTCTGTTTCGCGCTACGCGCTTTAAGGATTCCGCCGAAAAGATGAGGTTACTCACATCTCCGCGGCTTAAAAAATCAATCGACAAGTGCTCCGGTAATTCCATAAAAGTGGCGCAAAAATAATTTTTTGTGAATAATGATTAAGGTTTTAGTCGTCCAGGTCCCCTTTTATTATATCTACCATATCAGCCTCCATACTTGTTTGTACAGATTCGACTATACGTCCGGCCTCTTTATTGTCTTTCATTAAAATGATAGTGGGTACAAACTTTATAGCATACGTTTTTTCTTCTCCGTTCTTTGCAGTTTTAGCCCTGTCCACACCATACATAGTTAACCGCTGCACAGGGTATTTCGCCTGCGTCAATACGGCATGCAGCTTAGGCAGCAGGCTTTTTGAGTCGCTGCACCAGGTGCCCATAAAAACTATAAGGTGGTATTGGGATAAGTATTGCTGCAGGTAGCTTATTTGTGCAGCATCGGGTTGGTATTGCTCTTTATGCCCCAGCCAGTCGAAACTGGTTTCTTTTTCCAGGTCTCCGAAATTTATCTTGCCTTTATACACCGTCGAGTTATCTTCTTTATCAGTAGATATATCGAAATCTTTTTGTGCGTAGCTGGTTATGCTTATACTCATGATCAGTGCAAAAAGGATAAATTTCATTGTTACGTCAGGTCAAATTATTTCTGATTTGTAATAGTTTGTTTCGCAGTTGCAAGAGGGATTTCCGCAGGTCTACGGTTTGGAACGCCGCCTTCTTACTGCTCTTCATCTTGGCTTTCGCACCGTTTATGGTAAAACCCATCTCCTTTACCAATTGGTAAATGGTATTGATCTCACGCACATTTTCAGGTGTGTACAGCCTATCGCCCTTGCGGGTAGTGCGCACTTTCATCTCAAATTCTTTCGTCCAAAACCTGATATTGGATGTATTGACTTTGAATAAAGTAGCTACTTCGCCTATGGTATAGTATTGCTTATCGCCTGCCCAGCCATTCAGGGCATCGGCCTTTTTCAGTTCCCTTGTCTTTTTTTCGGCCACCGGCTTTTCAATAGCAGGTTCTTCTTTCTCGGCAGCCACAGCTTTTTTGGCAACCCTTTTCTTAGGTTGTGGCTTTACCGGTTCCGGTAACAGTTCTTCACCAAATAGTGTAAGGACTTTTACAGACATCAGTACAAATTAACGAAAAAAAATCTAGCATGGGTAGATATATAAAATCCGCCCATGCATATACAAGTATTAGGGAAAACATGGTGTTGCCCCTTGGTTTTTACCTAAATTTGCAGTTCAATATTTTATTAGCATCCATGCAATTATCAACATTGTATGAACGCGCCCTGAAGTTCGAATTTTTAAGTGCTGAAGAAGGCGTGTTCCTGTTTGAAAATGCTCCCCTTACAGAGTTGATGTTCGTAGCCAATGAGCTGCGGAAGATACAGGTACCTCACGGTAAAGTAACGTGGATTATAGACCGTAACATGAATACCACCAACGTGTGTGTAGCCAATTGTAAATTCTGCAATTTCTATCGCATACCGGGCCATGCTGAGTCTTATGTTACCGATATCGAAACCTATAGGAAGAAGATAGAAGAAACCTTCCGCTATGGTGGTGAACAGTTGCTGCTGCAAGGCGGGCACAATCCCGAACTGGGCCTGGACTATTATACCGACCTGTTCAGGCAGTTGAAAGAAATGTTCCCCAACCTGAAGCTGCACGCTTTAGGGCCACCCGAAGTAGCGCACATCTGCAAAGTATCCGGCGTGAGCCACAGGGAAGCACTGCTGGCACTGAAAGAGGCAGGTATGGACAGCATGCCCGGCCCCGGCGCAGAAATACTGAACGACCGTGTGCGCCGCCTGATATCGAAAGGCAAATGCGGTGCGCAGGAATGGCTGGACATCATGCACGAAGCGCATAAAGTAGGCCTTACCACCAGCGCTACCATGATGTTTGGCCACGTGGAAACCGTTTATGAGCGTTTTGAACACCTGGTGAAACTGCGCGAGGTGCAAGCTAAAAAACCGGAAGGTGCTAAAGGTTTTATCGCCTTTATACCATGGACATTCCAGGATGTAGATACATTACTGCGCCGCATACGCGGTACTAAAAACCTGACCACAGGCGAAGAGTATATCCGAATGATAGCCCTGAGCCGCATCATGCTGCCGAATGTGAAGAACATACAGGCATCGTGGCTCACCGTGGGTAAGCATATAGCACAGATGTGCCTGCATGCCGGTGCCAACGATTTCGGTTCTATCATGATAGAAGAGAATGTGGTAAGTGCAGCCGGTGCGCCACACCGTTTCACCTACAAGGGCATACAGGAGGCCATAAATGAAGCAGGCTTTGTAGCGCAGCTTCGCAACCAGCAATATGAGTTCCGCGCGATACCCGAAACTATCGAAGAGCAGGTGATCAATTACTAATACATACCTTAATTATACTAAAGGGCTGCACGGATAATGCAGCCCTTTTCTTATTTTGAGGGCATGCTGATACTGGCACTTTGTTGTTTTGCTTTCTTTGCGGGCTTTATAGATGCTATGGTAGGTGGTGGTGGGCTATTGCAGCTACCTGCTTTCTTTGTATTGCAGCCACACCTCAGCCTGGTGCAAACATTGGCCACCAACAAAACAGCTTCTTTCTTCGGCACTTCCGTATCGGCCTACCGCTATATTAAAAAGGTAGAAATAGACTGGAAGCATCTGACACCCGCTATCATTACGGCATTCATTTGTTCGCTAAGTGGCGCACTGCTGGTAAGCCATGTGCGTAAAGAGCAGTTCATGCCCTTTATATTGATAGTGCTGGTGTTGGTACTACTCTATACCGTTTTTAAAAAAGAGTTGGGCCTGCATCATGTAGATAAATCGCTAACGCGAAGGCAAAACCTGCTGTATGCCATAGGCACAGGTGCCATCATTGGCTTTTATGATGGGCTGATAGGCCCCGGCACAGGCAGCTTCCTGATATTTTCTTTCGTGGTTTTATTCGGCTACAATTTCCTGCATGCATCTGCCAATGCGAAGGTCATAAATGTGGTGACCAATATATCTGCGCTGATCTTCTTTCTGATAAAAGGCGCTATTATATGGCATATAGCCATACCGGTAGGTATGGCGAACATGTTGGGCAGCTATGCGGGTTCGCACGTAGCATTAAAAAAAGGGAGTGGTTTTATACGCCTGTTCTTTATACTGGTAGTATTGGCATTGATAGCCAAGCTGGGGCTCGATTATATTAAACCGTAACCTGAAGTCTTGCCAATCGCTCTATAGCCTGTTCTATAGTATCTTCCTTCTTGGCAAAACAAAAACGTATCAGTTTATCATCTTTTTTGTTTCGGTAAAAAGCACTGATAGGAATGGTGGCTACACCATGTTCGCGCGTTAGCCATTGGGCAAATTCCGTATCGGCCATATCGCTGATGTGCGCATAGCTGGCCGTTTGGAAATAACTACCCGCCGCAGGCTGATGTATCGTAAAGGGTGTTTGCGAAAGCAGCTTTAAAAAGTAGTCGCGCTTTTGCTGCATCATATCAGCTACCGTTGGCAGTTCGGGTAGCGACAGGTATTGTGCCAGTGCATACTGCGCCGGTGTATTTACAGAAAAGCACAGGAACTGGTGTATGCGCCTGAAGGCGGTTGTAAACGCAGGTGGGGCTATGCAGTAACCTATTTTCCAACCCGTGTTATGAAACACCTTCCCGAATGAGTAAAGTACAAAACTGCGCTGCCTTAGCTCTTGGTGCTGCAATACGCTATAGTGCTGCTTGCCATCATATACCAGTTGCTCATACACCTCGTCTGAAAGGATGATGATATTGGTATCTTTTACCAGCGATGCCAGCATATCCCAGTCTTCCTTGCCCCAGATAGCACCTGTAGGATTATGCGGGGTATTAACAATGATGGCTTTGGTACGCAGGTTGATGGCTTGCTGCACACGCTCCCAATCTACGGTAAAGCCGGGTGCTTGCAGTGATATGGTTACAGCCTTTGCACCATTGGTTTCTATATTAGGTATGTAGCTATCATAAGCCGGTTCCAGTACTATCACCTCGTCGCCGGGCTCCAGTATGGTAGTAAAGGCAGTATAAATAGCATAGGTAGCGCCGGGTGTTATGGTCAGTTCCGTATCGGCATCTATATGCAGGCCGTAACGTTTCTTAAAGTCGGCTACTATGGCCTGCCTCAGTTGCGGTAGCCCCGGCATGGGGGCATACTGGTTAAACCCTTTCAATGCTGCCTCATGCAGCGATTGCGATAAGCGTTCGTCAATTGCAAAATCAGGAAACCCCTGAGACAGGTTGATGGCATTATACTGTTGAGCCAATCCGCTCATCACGGTAAAAATGGTCGTCCCTTCTGCAGTGTGTTTATGAGGCAGCAGCATATCGTTACAGGAATTTTTCGCCTTTATTACGTTTCACTTCTGCTACGTATTCCTTTATTTGCTGTTCGCGGTTTCGTTCGCATATCAGCAGCACATCGGGGGTGTCTATCACTATAAACTGCTCCAGCCCCTGCACCACCAATAGCTTTTCATTCGGTACTTTTATCATGCATTCACTGGCATCTATCACCATCACATTATCTCCATATACTGCATTGCCCAGGTAGTCCTTTTCAGAATTTTCATAAGCACTTTCCCATGTACCCAGGTCGCACCAGCCAAAGTAAGAAGGTATCACAAATACATTCTTAGCCTTTTCCATAATGCCGTAGTCGATAGATATGTTGGTACACTGCGAATATAAGTTGCTGATCACTTCAGCCTCTCTGGGTGTATTGTATACATTCTTGGCCATCGTAAATACCTCATGCATTTCAGGCAGGTATCTCTCCAGCGCTTCCATGATGGTCTTTACATTCCATACAAAGATGCCAGAGTTCCAAAGAAAATCGCCGCTCTTCAAAAAGGTGCGGGCTAATTCCAATGATGGTTTTTCGGTAAATGTCTTTACTCGGTATACCATATCCAATTCCTCTTCTGCATCATACTGTATATAGCCATAACCGGTATCAGGACGCGTAGGCTTAATGCCCAGGGTAAGCAGTGCATCGTGGGTAGATACGAAGTTGAGTGCATCCAGTGCCGTGCGCTCAAAAGCACGCTCATCCATTATCAGGTGGTCGGCGGGCGACATGATGATGTTGGCATCAGGGTTCAGCGACATCATTTTGTGCGCAAAATAAGCAGCGCATGGTGCAGTATTCTTGCGCGATGGCTCGCTGATGATATTGGCATCATTCAACTCAGGTATCTGCTCCTTCAGCGTTTGTATATATTGCTGGTTGGTGATGAAGTATATGTTTTCCTGCGGACATATATGCTTAAAGCGCTGGTAGGTCCACTGTATCAGCGACCTGCCCGTGCCCAGTATGTCTATAAACTGCTTAGGATATCCTGTACGGCTAACGGGCCAGAAACGGCTGCCGATACCACCGGCCATAATGGCCACATAATTATTCTGATTGCTCATGTGTGCTATCTATCGAGAGAGATGTGCTAAAAATACTATAATTCACCCGATTATATAACAAAACAGCCCCGCACATGCGGAGCTGCTATATAATCGTACTAAAAATTAACTTATGCTTTATTCTGCTTCTGCTACTACTTCCTTCACTTCTGGTATCATGCG
The DNA here is from genome assembly GCA_036406055.1 of Flavipsychrobacter sp. Lineage (GTDB taxonomy): Bacteria > Bacteroidota > Bacteroidia > Chitinophagales > Chitinophagaceae > Polluticoccus. The sequence continues at coordinate 29,281 of DASWWE010000057.1, forward strand.
CTTCATCATACCTTCAATGCCTGCCTTCAGCGTTATCATAGATGATGGGCAGCCCGAGCAGGAACCTTGCATCATCAGCTTCACTACGCCATTATCATAACCTTTGTAGCTGATGGCGCCACCGTCCATTTCCACGGCCGGTTTCACGTAGTTTTCCAACAGTTCTTTTATGCGTTTTACCACATCCGTATCGTCTTCGTTTATGGTATTGGCTTCTACTTTTTTTACTACCAGGTCTTCATTCACCACTGCTTTACCTTCTTCCAGGTATTGCTTCAAAAACTCGCGTATGGTAGGTATCACTTCTTCCCATTGCGTTTCAGGTGTTTTGGTCAGCGTTACAAAGTTGCTGGCAATAAACACACTGCGTATAAAAGGAAAGCCGAATAGTTCTTTTGCTAAAGGTGATGGTGTGGCACTTGCTTCCTCAGGAAAATCAATGCTTTTGCCGGGGTACAGCAGCTTGTTGGCCACGAATTTCATCGTTTCGGGGTTAGGGGTCATCTCCGTATAAATACTCACGATGGTATTTCCTGTCTTCAACATGGTATGATCAATTTTGTACAAAAATACTCATTTCCAAACTATGCCCTAATCAATTAAGGTAATATGTGTAGTGTGGAAATTAATTCCCCAAAAAATCAACGCTTTTATATCCTTATATTTTCTTTAACAGATTATAATTCTCTGAAAAACAACTAATTGATTCATGCATATATTGGTATGCCCTTCTCAGACATGGTATGGCGCTTGGAACAGTTTTTAAAATACATAGGCAGACCAATGATGGTGTAAACTATTAAAACCGATATATATGAAAATGATGTTTTCAGCGCTTGTAATGATCGGGATGATGCATTTCGGCGCAGCGGCACAAAGCAAGTTCGACCAGAATTTTAAAGTATGCCGTATAGATGATAAATATGCTACCTGCGATGAAAATACGCCTTCGGTAGTCGTTACGAAAAAGACTAAGGATAAAAATCAGAAAACCATTGATGGCTTGCGTAGGATGGATAGCTATACATACGTAGCCCCAAAACCAGCACCTATGCCTATACAACTGGCAACCAGTGCGAAACGTAATCCACGGTTCCTTGTCTCTTACGATGACCCTCAGGCGCCATACTTAGGTGAAGAAAGCATGGTTAATGACGGAGTTCAGAAAAACAAACAACGTAACCTGAATTACCTGGATGGCAGCGTACAACGCCCACCAAGTGATGGTGGTAATTCAGACAGGAAATAATAAGATGTGTGTGTTTTAGATGGGCGGCTGTTTCTTATGGGGGCAGCCGCCTCCTTATGTTTAGCGGGCATCAAAATCTACTACCACTCTTTCCGTTTTAGGGTGCGACTGGCAGGTGAGTATAAAGCCCTTCTCTATTTCATCTTTTTCCAGCGCGTAGTTCACTTCCATATCCACGGCACCTTCTACCAGTTTGGCCCTGCAGGTACTGCATACACCGCCTTTGCAGGCATACGGCAGGTCGGCACCATGTTTCAGTGCAGCATCCAGTATATTGTCGCCACCATAAGCCAGGTTCATATCAAACGTAGCACCATCCAGCGTGATGCTTACCTTGCTCATGGCAGATGTATCATTGGCATGCGCTGCAGCCCATTTTTCACGTGCTGCTTTCGGCTGGTCGGGCGATGTAAAGAGTTCTATATGCACACTCTCCAAAGGCATACCCATATCCACCAACTGCTGGCGTACGGATAATATCATATCCTCCGGCCCACAGATAAATGCCTCGTCTATCGTATTGATATTTATCAGCGAATCGCAGAAGGCTGCACATTTTTCTGCATCTATGCGGCCATTGAACAGGGGAATATCCATCTGCTCGCGGCTCAGTATATGGTATACCCGCAGGCGCTGCATGTATGTATTCTTCAGGGCTTCTATCGCTTCACGGAAAATGATGGTCTGGCGGCTGCGGTTGCCATATATCAGGGTGAAATGGCTGCCAGGCTCGTTGTCCAGTACTGTTTTCATGATGCTCATCACCGGGGTAATACCGCTGCCTGCTACAATAGCCAGGTATTGTTTATTGGGTTTAGCTGCGTTCTTGGGAGAGAATTTACCCATCGGTGGCATCACTTCCAGCATATCGCCGGCCTTCAACACGGTATTAGCATGGGTAGAAAATTTCCCGTCCTCTACCTTCTTTACCGCTACACGTAGTTCCCCATCATTGGGACTAACACATATGGAGTAAGAACGGCGCACTTCTGCACCATCCAGCTGTGTACGGAAAGTAAGGTACTGGCCCGCTGCAAAGGTGAAGGTTTCTTTCAGATTTTCAGGCACTTCGAGTGCTACAGATACGCAATCGGCCGTTTCAGGACGTACTTCTTTTACTTTTAATTCGTAGAACTTTAGTGCTGACATCTTTATAACAACGCTTTAAGCGCTGGCAAAAATAGCTAAAAATAACTGTCAGAAAGATGATTTTACCCCAACATCCCCTCCAGCGCCTCGCGCTTTATCATGGTAAATACCTTCTTACCATCGGGGGTGTATTCAGGTTGAGAGCAGGCAAACAGCTCGTCTATCAGCGCTTGCTGCCCTTCTGTGTGCTGTATGGCATCGGTATTGCGGGAAAGGCGGCGGGCCATATTGGCCAGCAGCATATCAGTACGACGGGCTACAGCATCGGGGGCTTCATGTTTCAGCTGGTCTACCACCTCGTCCAGTACATTTTTTTCCTCACCGGCAGGCAGTCCGGTTGGCACACCCTGCACTACAAAGGTATTCTGGCCAAAGGGCGAAATGTCAAAACCGATACGCGCCAAATCCGCTAGGGCATCATTCAGCAGTATCGCATCCTGCGGTGCCAGTTCATACGATATGGGGAATAATAATTGCTGCGATGGGGTGTTGCCATTGTTCCACTCGGCCAGCAGGCGCTCGTACCAGATGCGTTCCTGCGCGCGGCGTATATGCACCAGTACCAATCCCGATTTTACGGTCGTCACCAGCATAGCGCCCTGTACAGATATAATGTTGTTGCCGCTGTTGCTTGCGGGGGCTTTATCATTGGTGCCATGCAGGTTGCCGGTTTGTGCATAGTAGTGGCTGTGCGGCACTTCGTGGGCCGGTATCAGGTTTTCCGTATTGCTTTGCGATGGGGTTACGGTGTTGGCTATTTCATACAGGTCTTTCCATTGCTTCAGGGCATCTTTCTTTTCTATAAAGTGTGCCTGGTTTTTATTGCTGAAAGCATTGTAGAGATAGCCCTTCTCAGTATCTGCCTTTTGCTTTTCAGTAGTCGGCAATTGTATGCTGGATAGCTGTTGTATCTCCGGGCTCAACGTAAAATCGAGCGATGGAGCTATATTATACTTTGCCAGGGCGTGCTTCACTGCAGCATTCAGGTACGCATACATCATCCGGTCGTCTTCAAACTTTACTTCCTGCTTGGTGGGATGCACATTCACATCCACACGTGCTGGGTCTACTTCCAGGAAGAGTACATAAAACGGGAACGATTCTTTTTCTATCAGCCCCTCGTATGCCTGTACCAGCGCATGGTGCAGGTAGGCATTGCGTATAAAACGATTGTTGATAAAGAAGAACTGCATACCGCGTGTACGGGTAGCGGCTTCCGGCTTGCCTATAAAGCCCGATATATTCAGCAAATCGGTCTTCTCTTCTACAGGTACCAGGTTCTTCTCATATGAATTACCCAGCAGTCCTTTGATGCGCGTTTTCAGGTTGCCTGCTTCCAGGTGAAACTGCTCCGCGCCATTGTGCCATAGCTTAAAGGCTATCTGTGGGTGTGCCAGTGCTATGCGGGTAAATTCATCTACTATATGGCGAAACTCTGTGGTATTGCTCTTCAGGAAATGCCTGCGGGCAGGCACATTGTAAAACAGGTTCTTCACCATGATGTTGGTACCCGGTGCTGTGGCACAAGGTTCTTGTGTCTTCACTTCCGTAGCTTCTATCACCAATCGAGAGCCTACTTCATTATCATGCTGGCGGGTTTTCATTTCTACCTGCGCCACCGCCGCTACAGATGCCAGCGCCTCTCCGCGAAAGCCCATCGTGCGGATGGAAAACAGGTCGTTGATGTCGCGTATCTTACTGGTAGCATGGCGTTCAAAGCTCATACGGGCATCGGTAGGGGTCATGCCCTTACCGTTATCTATCACCTGCAGCAGTTCCTTGCCGGCATCTTTTATTACCAGTTGTATATCCGTAGCACCTGCATCTATGGCATTCTCCAATAATTCTTTCACGGCAGAGGCGGGGCGTTGTATCACCTCTCCTGCTGCTATCTGGTTGGCTATATGGTCTGATAAAAGTTGTATTACGTCCGGCACGCTGCACTGTCAATTTCCGCAAAGGTAAGCTTTAGCAGGTGCAAAATGAGGTGGATATATGACAAGTATTGCGTTATGGATTAGAGTGTTAAAAATGCTACTGTAAAGGGTAGGCAAGCAAAACATATGGGCTATATTTGTTTCTATGGCAGGACGCATGTTTCCTAGAATATTATTAGCATTACTTATATTTCTTTCGCACAATGGTGTTTGGGCACAACGCTCCAAATCCGGCATGGTGGCTTCATCTTCTCACACAGCTGTCAACCTCAAGGCGCGCTGGGTAGATAGCGTATTCAATAAACTGAGTGATACACAGCGCATCGGCCAGCTGTTTATGGTAGCTGCTTATTCGGGCGGCAAGGATTATAACGAGGAGAAGATAAAAGACCTGATTTCCAATCATCGTATTGGCGGGGTCATCTTTATGCAAGGCACTGCCGAAGCACAGGCAGTACAAACCAACCTGTACCAGCAAATGGCAAAGGTGCCACTGCTGATAGCTATGGACGCTGAATGGGGACTGGGGATGCGCCTGACCGGTGTACAAAACCTGCCACGCGCCATGATGATAGGTGCCACGCGTGATACGGGCATGGCCTACCGTGTGGGTGCCGCTATAGCCGCGCAATGCAAGCGCTTGGGCGTGCATATCAATTTTGGCCCGGTGGTAGATGTGAACAATAACCCCAATAACCCCATCATCAATGCCCGCTCATTTGGCGAGGATAAAACAATGGTGGTGAAACTGGGTATTGCCTATATGCGCGGCCTGCAGGACAATGGTGTGATGGCTTGTGGCAAACACTTTCCCGGCCATGGAGATACCGATGTGGATTCGCACAACGATATGCCGTCTATCCGAAAATCGTTACAGCAACTGGATACACTGGAATTATATCCCTTTAAAAAACTAATTGAAGCGGGCGTCAAAACCATGATGGTAGCCCACCTGGAAGTACCGGCACTGGAAACCGAGCCGCATATTCCTACTACGCTTTCTAAGAACACCATTACCGGCCTGCTGAAAAATAAGATGGGCTTCAAAGGGTTGGTATTTACCGATGCGCTGAACATGCAAGGCATTGCCAAATACTTTGCCCCGGGCGATGTAGACCTGCGTGCATTACAGGCAGGTAACGACATGCTGCTGTTCTCTCAGGATGTGCCTACAGCTATTGCTAAAATTCAACAGGCCATAGCCGATAGTACCATTACATGGGCGGAGATAAATGTGCATGTAAAAAAGATACTGGCTGCAAAATATGATGCAGGCCTTTCTACCTTCAAAGCGGTGGAAAATGTAGGTGCTACCGAAGACCTGAACAGGCAGGTAGTAGCCATCCGCACACAAATGGCGAAGCGCGCTATTACACTGATACGCGACCGCAACTATATTCTTACCGACCTGCTGAATAACAAAAAGCACATAGGCTATGTAGGCATTAATGCGAACGACAGCACACAGCTATCCAAACAATTGCAGGCTGCCATACCTGATATTAATATTCAATGGCTACCCAAGGGCAGCAATGCTACAAAGGCCAATAAAGTACTGGGCGGCACTACGGTAGATGATATCACTATTGTGGCCATTCACAATATGACCTTTTATCCTACCAATGGCAACTATGGTATAGACGAGCAGCAACTGTCTTTTATTAAACAGATGGCTACCCGCCGCAATGTAATGCTGGTAGTGATGGGCAACCCTTACATCCTGAAAAATGTTTGCGAAGTAGGCTCTGCCATGGTGGCTTATGAAGATGATACCATTACCGAAAATATGGTGGCACGGGTGTTGCTGCGCAAGGAAGATGCACGTGGTATGCTGCCCGTGAGCCCTTGTATAGATATGCAGACAGAAGGTGCATCGCTACTGGCAGGCAAGGCCGGTGTGCAACGCAAGGATGAACTGGAATACCTCGACTTTGCAGAAGATGCCGGCGTGGTAAACCGGAAGGCGCTTGACAAACTGGATATGTTTATGCAACGCGCTATTACCGATGGTGCCTTCCCCGGTTGCAGGGTGCTGGCAGCTAAGAACGGTAAGGTATTTTACGATAAGGCATTCGGCTATTATACGTTCGAGAAGCACACAGCCGTTCAGACGAATACTATTTATGATGTGGCATCTGTTACCAAGGTACTGTCTATTACCATGGCAGTAATGCGCCTGGTGGAAACAGGCAAGCTAAACCTGGATAAAACCATAGGCGATTACCTGCCGTGGGTGAAGCATAGTGATAAGCAAGGCCTGAAAGTACGCGACCTGCTGCTGCACCAGGCGGGGCTGAAAAGCTGGATACCTTTCTACAAAGAAACGCTGGACGAGAATAACAACCTGCGCCGCGACCTGTATAGCAATAAGCCCGACAATAATAAATGGATAGAGGTAGCTAAAGACCTGTACCTGCGTGGCGATTATGTAGATACTATCTGGAACAGGATACTCAATAGCCCGCTGGAGAATAAAGGCAGGAGCGTATATAGCGACCTTGACTTCTACTTCCTGGCAGCCATTGCAGAAAGCATTACCGGCATGCATATAGATAAATATGTGGAGGAGCAGTTTTACAAACCCATGGGCCTTAAGTACACCACCTACAACCCGCTGAAGAAATTTAAGGCTGCGCAGATAGCCCCTACAGAGAACGACATCTTCTTCCGCAAGCAGATACTACAAGGCTATGTGCACGACCAGGGTGCTGCGCTGATGGGTGGTGTCGCCGGCCATGCAGGTATCTTTTCTACTGCAGGCGATGTAGCAGCTATCTTCCAGATGCTGCTCAACAAAGGTACCTATAAAGGGCAGCGCTACTTCAAGCCGGAAACGATAGAGAAGTTTACGGCATACAACGCTACCATCAGCCGCCGCGGTTTGGGCTTCGATAAGCCATTGGCTGATAAGGATGATGCAGGGCCTGCGGGCAATCGTGTGAGTGGTTATGCATTTGGCCACCAGGGATTTACCGGCACCTGTGCCTGGGCCGATCCTGCTACGGGCATCGTATTCGTATTCCTATCGAACCGCATCAATCCATCTGCGGATAATACGGCGATCAACAGGCTGAGCGTGCGCACCGTAGCGCAGGACTATATCTACGAGTCGCTGGGCTTCGAAATAAATCATGAGCGCCCCGAAGTATACAAGACACAATTGGCACAAAAAAACAATACGAAATAGGCAATGCCCTAAGTGCGGGCATTGCCCCATTTGAATACTATCTTTGCCCCCAAATATCCCGTATGCAATTTGACAGGAACGG
>DASWWE010000058.1:0-51502 GCA_036406055.1 Flavipsychrobacter sp.
AGTTCTTCCATAGAAGTAGGGTAGCTGATAGCCATATCTTCCAGCGAGTTTTCGAGGAAGATAACGAACGGCGGCAGGTTCTTTTCCTTTGCTACCTGGCGGCGCAGGTCTTTCAGCATATCAAAAAGCACAGGGTCGGCAGCAGCCGTGCCACCGGCACCGCTTACTTCTTCATCATCCCCATCAGCATCTTCATAATTGTGGTTCAGCACCACCATAATAGAGAATGGCTTCTTCAGGAATTTATGTCCCTTGTCGGTTATCTTCAGCAGGCCATACTCTTCAATATCCTTGCGTACCAGGCCTTCCAGCATCATCTGGCGGATGAGGGAATACCAGAAGTTGGCTTCCATTTCCATAATAAGGCCGCTACCAAATGATTTCAGCTTATCGTGACGGAAGGTTTTTATTTGCGGATTGATCTTACCCAGTATTACGTTTACTACGTAGTCTATATTAAAGCGTTCGTCCAGCTCATTGATGGCATCCAGTACTATCTTAGAGCTATCGCGTACTTCCAGTTTTTCTTTCGGGTTCAGGCAGTTGTCGCAATTACCGCAGTTATCCTGCTTCAGCTCTTCGCCAAAGTAGTGCAGCAATAGCTTGCGGCGGCATACACCGCTTTCTGCATAGGCAACGGTTTCAGATATCAGCTGTGCCCCCATTTCACGTTCGCTCAAAGGCTTATCGCGCATCAGGTGTTCCAGCTTCTGCACATCTTTATGAGAGTAGTAAAGTATGCACTTACCTTCCAACCCATCGCGACCGGCACGGCCCGTTTCCTGGTAGTAGTTTTCCAGCGACTTGGGTATGTTGAAGTGTATTACAAACCTTACATCGGGCTTGTCAATACCCATACCAAAGGCTATGGTGGCTACTATCACATCCACATCTTCCATCAGGAACTGGTCTTGCCTTTGTGCGCGCACGCCGGCATCGAGCCCTGCGTGGTAAGCCACAGCAGATATGCCATTGGCCTGCAGCGTGCTGGCCAGCTCTTCCGTTGTTTTTCGGTTGAGGGTATAGATGATACCGCTCTTTCCCTTCATACCATGTATAAATTTCACAATGCTTTTCAGCACCTGTTCTTTATTCCCCTTGGGCATTATTTCATAATACAGGTTGGGGCGGTTGAAAGAGGATACGAAAATATTAGGCTCGCGAAGGGCGAGGTTCTTTACGATGTCATCCTGCACCTTGGGTGTGGCCGTGGCCGTCAGTGCAATGATAGGCAGGTTGGGGTTTATCTCTTCAATCATATCGCGCAGTTTGCGATACTCCGGACGGAAATCGTGGCCCCATTCAGATATACAGTGCGCTTCATCTACCGCTACGAATGATATATTCATATCGGAGAAGAAGTCGATATTCTCTTGCTTGGTAAGTGTTTCGGGCGCTACATACAGCATCTTGGTGCGGCCTTCCAGCAGGTCGGTCTTTACCTTTTTCTGTTGTGCTTTGGTGAGGGTAGAATTGAGGAAGTGTGCCACATGGTCTTTACTGCTGTAGCCGCGTATCAGGTCTACCTGGTTTTTCATCAGGGCTATCAGCGGCGATACGATGATAGCAACCCCCTCGCTGAGCAGCGCCGGTAATTGATAGCACAGTGACTTACCGCCGCCCGTAGGCATGATAACAAATGTATCGGTACCCGAAAGGATACTTTTAATAATTTTCTCTTGGTCCCCTTTAAAAGCATCAAAGCCAAAATGCTCCTGTAACGACTTTTTAAGGTTTAGTTTCGATTTCGAGGTAACAGCACCCATATATCACAATTTTTTACCAGAGGTAAAGGTCAAATCATCCGCAATAATTAATAAAACGTGAAGCAGCGGCCCTCCTGAAGGCGTGCGAAATTAACGATTATCAAGTTAAAAAAGATAAATCTAATATGCAAGCTTTTTTAATAACAGCTTGCCGGTTAATGCTCTAATCTGCGATAAGTGTGGCGGGGAGCGGGTCTGTGCAGTCTTCAAGCAATTGCGCTATCGTTTTGTTAAGAATTGGATGGATAAAAGCCGCTGCTATATCGGCCAGTGGGGTGAGGGCGAAACGCCGCTCCTGCAGCAGCGGATGGGGGATTGTAAGCTGCGGGTCATTTATTACATCGCGGTTGTAAAACAGGATGTCTATATCCAAAGTACGCTGCCCCCATTTCAAGGTGCGCTGACGGCCCAGGTTTAATTCCACCCGTTGTATCTGTTTCAAAAGTTCCTGCGGGGATAGTGTGGTTTGCAGGCAAATGGCCCTATTCAGGAAATCGGGTTGGTCTTCAAGACCCCATGCGGCGGTCTGATATACCCGCGACTGGGCTACAACAGTACCCGCTACATCGTTCAGTTGACGGACGGCTTGCAGCATCCAGTCCATACGATTGCCCTCGTTGCTGCCGAGGAGGAGGTAGGCTGTGTTTGATAAGATTGAATTGCTAGACATTGATCAAGTAGGAGCTATCTAATTGAAGTTAATGTGATGAGGTAAGCCTAAATGATATTGTGTTCTAAGGATTTCAAAAACATAATAAACAATGGTAGCAACTGCACCAACAGCAATCCAAAAGTTTATTAAATACATTTTTCTGTCACGATTCCTAAGAATATCTCTTTCTTCTTGTAATTTCCTTTGGACATCGCGATATTTTTCAAGAGTGCCTAGCTTTTTCAGATTCCTTCCTTCATCAGTTAATTGTCTATATATCTTTCCTGTTGTTTTAATGTCATGTCTATTAATAGCAAAACCTTCCAACACTAGATATTGAACCACAGCTTCGTCAAACTGTAGTGTCTCAAGGCTTTTTTCATATTCTTTTTGGTGTGCGGTGATGTTATTTCTTATTGAGTCGAGCAATTGCTCATCCGGCATATTAATACTAAAAGGAATGACATCAATATTAGGTTTTGGTTGTGGTACTTGTAACTCAAATTCACCGTAGGGAGGAATTTCTTGAATTAATACTGGGATGCGTTTTATGATATCTACTTCAGCATAATCATATAAGACTTCTGTTCTTTCGTAGCCACCTTTCGAAACAAATACTCTCCCTTCAAATGTCGTATCATATTTGATGGCCCACTTCGTAGGAGCTTTAAAGTCGTTATCTATTCTAATGTACCCCTCCTTTAAGTATATTTCTAGTATTTCTCTAACCTCATTATAAGAAACTATGTTTTCATCACTTGTCATCCATAGCGTTTCTTCTAAAATCATTTTTCTAATATCGTATAAATCAAAACTTACATCGGATTGCCTTTGGTAGATCCTTTTTAAAACAATATTCGCTTTTTGCAGTGGTGATAGCATATATATTATACTTGTTATGAATAATACCCATCATTACTATAGCGGTGTATGAGTAGTATACAAAGATAAATTTTTGGCGGCAGCAGCTTATGGGGCATTCCTCACTATATCACCTATCAACTTATTGTTGCGGTCAACACCACCTTGCGGCATCCCTCTTTCAATGTATTGATTGTTTTTGTAGTAATTACTGAAATATAGGGGTATGCCTTCGCCGAAGGACAATTCTTTACTGTCTTGCAAATGGATATGCAAATGGGGCTCCGATGTATTACCACTATTACCGACGCGGCCTATTTCCTGCCCTTGTTTTACTACATCGCCTTTTTTTACAAGTATGGATTTTGGTTTCATGTGGCATAATATCATGTATTCCTTAGGTGCAGTTTCTATGATTACATGGTTGCCATGCGCTGGTTCGGCGCCCAGTTCGCCAATTTTTGCATTTTGCATTTTATCGTACACAGCTACTACTTTCCCGTCTGCAGGAGATAATACGGGTAAGTTATAGCAATAGTAATCTTCCACATTCTTACCGCTACCTGTGTGCGTGGAGCCGTTCTTTATTACTAATAAATCGTAAGCCCAGCGCTGGTCAGGAGCTATTACATGGTAGTTTACATCGGCAGTATTGCCGCCCCACGCTACAGCAATATCGCCATCCAATGGCAACCTGTAGCGCACTTTGCTTTTGTAGTTGGCATGCGTAGATGGGAATGCGGACATAATATTTCCATTAGTACCCATAAACACAATAAAGCTGATAGGAAACAACAGCAGCAAGCCAAAGCTGATGAGCCTTTTTTTATTTAGAAAAGGCCTTTTTACCAATGCATGGATGATGCCTATAAAGATGAAAAGAATAGCAAGTGCACTCACCGAAAGTGGCCCCAGGTAATATATAACTACCCTTAGTATTCCGGGTGCATTATACAATCCGTAATGAAATAAAGCGAACAATAGGAACAAGACCGGTACGATATAGAACCACCAGTCAAACTTTATTTTCTTGTTGGGTTCCGGCATGTGATAATGATTTATTATCTTAAAGATAGCATCGTTATCTACTTCTTCATTGCCTTTATAAATAAATAATCGCCCAGTTCATCACTGTACTGCTGTATTACTTCATTGATCTTTCCGGATTGTATATCGGCTTCTAATGCTATTAATCCTGCTTCCACTTCTTCAGGTGTAGAAAATGCGGTGAAAGACGAGGCGCCATTGCGTACGGCGGGGTCGAGATAGCGTTCGGGCCTTCGTTTGTTGGAGTAGAGGAAGTGGTCTTGCAGATCATCGTGCACAAAGTATTTTTCTGTACTGATGTTTTGAAAGCCTGCATTTTTCAGCATGGTTTCCATCACATTCCATTCAGGTATCACCTGTGATGATAGCTGCATCATTTTAGGAAAGTAATGGCACAGCCAGTAGTTGAGCAACTGCTGTGGGGTAAAGCTGAGGAATACCAGGTTGCTGTCGGGTTTCAATACGCGATACAATTCCTGAAGGCCACGTTGTATATTATCCCAATGGTGCAGGGTGAAATTGCCCATCGCACCATCAAAGAAATTTTCTTCCATCGGCAGGACTTCTGCTTTGCCTTGTATAAAGGTTGCCAGGCTGCTTTTGGTGCGTGCTACGCTCAACATCTTTTCCGATGGGTCTACGCCGTAGAAATGCATGCCTTTTTCTTCGAGTGCCACAAGATAGTTGGCCGTACCGCAACCTATATCCAGGAACAGACCATCGGGCTTGCCCTTTATCAGTTCAAACAACCTACCTGCAAGGTATGGGTCGGCACGGCGGGTGGTATTATATCCTGTGCCTATGGTGTTATATATCGGTTCGCTCATTGGTTTAGTGTGTGTTTACCTTAGCCCTTGTGAGTGCCCCAGCGATATTATGTGCGCCTATTTTTTGCAGCGTATCCGTCAGTGCTTTATATTCTGGACAGGGCGGGTTGCTTTCCACATCGGCCAGGAAGGCCACAGCCGCATCGCGTTCTTTTCTTTTCAGCAGGTATATTTCGTTCACAAAAGATTCGGGGTTGGCAGCGGCAACCGATAGTATCATATGCTGTAGTTTATCCACCGGGCCGCTGCTCCATTTGGCTGTTTTGCAAATGCCCAGGCCGATGCGCAATACACTATCGGGCAGGTTTCCGGCAATGGTTTGGAGCAGGGCAATGTGTTCCGTGCTTACACTATAGAGCTGTTTGTTGTCATCGGGATTGAAGACGGCTATGAAAGTTTCCTTGTCTTTAGGGAAAGCCTCGAGGTACTGTATTTGCGAAATGATGGCCCGAGGGTTTTTCAGAACGATCTCGTATGCCCTTTCTACCTTTTTTGCAGGCCAGATGAGTTGCTGTGCCTGCATATAAAGGGCCGTCAGCAAACAGATGAACAACAAGCAGCAATGCTTCATAGGATAAAGATACTTATCAAACCGCCATTTACCCCCTAATTCCCCCCTGTTTACCGATTATTGCTACAAGCGCGACCATTTAAGCGTGTATATTTGCTATGTTCAAATAATCAACCATTCTGAACTCAAAGAAAACGACTGATGAAACAATTTTTTAAAATGTTCTTCGCCTCGATGCTGGCGATGATCGTGACCGGTGTTATCATATTTGGTGTGGTAATAGGGCTGATGGTAGCTGCGGTATCTAAATCCATGAAATCGCAACCCGAAGTAGTGGTGGCACAAAACAGCGTGCTGCTGATAGACCTGAAGAACAGGTTTCATGAGCAGAGCGAAAGTAATTCGCTGGCCTTTTTTGCCAGTGGCAGCTCTTACAACGCAGGCTTATATGATGCTACCCGTGCTATAGAAAAAGCAGCCGATGATAAAAATATCAAAGGTATATTGATAAAACTGCAGCCTACACCCAATGGCTGGGCTACGCTGCAGCAACTGCGCCAGTCGATAAAAGCATTTAAGAAAAGCGGCAAATTTGTATATGCCTATGGCGAGAATGTATCGCAGGCAGCGTACTATGTAGCTACATCGGCAGACAGCATTTACCTGAACCCTGTGGGCGATATGGAACTGAAAGGCTTTGCAACTATAATGCCTTTCTTCAAAGGGACATTAGATAAACTGGAAGTGGAACCGGAGATATTCTATGCCGGTAAATTCAAAAGTGCCACAGAGCCTTTCCGCGCCGATAAGATGAGCGATGCCAACCGCCTGCAGGTAGCAGAGTTTCAAAAAGATTTCTGGGCAGAATTTATAAACGCTGTAGCTACGCATAGCAAGCAGGATACGGCAGCTATACAAACCCTGGTAAACACAGGTGCTATAGAATTCCCCAACGACGCACTGAAGCATAAACTGGTGGATGGCCTTACGTATTGGGACCAGGTAGAAAGCCGCATCAAAGCAAAGACGGATGTAAAGGATAAGGACAAGATAAAATACATATCGCTGGATGAGTACGCACAACATGTGAGAGGTGGTGCTAAAGGTGATACACGTATAGCCGTACTATATGCAGAAGGCAGCATTGTAGATGGTGAAGGAGATGATGATTACCAGATAGCATCGCAGGACTTTATTGAGAGCATACGCGCCGTGCGTAATAATGATAAGATAAAGGCGGTAGTAATGCGTGTAAACTCGCCGGGTGGCAGTGCGCTGGCATCGGATGTGATACTGCGCGAGTTGCACTTGCTGAAACAGAAGAAGCCATTGGTGGTATCGATGGGTGATGTGGCAGCATCTGGTGGTTACTATATAGCCTGCCAGGCCGATAGCATCTTTGCCATGCCGAATACAATTACGGGCAGCATAGGCGTATTCACCATGATGTTTAACACCGAGAAGCTTATGAAAAACAAGCTGGGTGTAACATTTGATGGCGTGAAGAATGCACCGTATGCAGACTTCCCGAATGGCATTCGCCCGCTTACTGCTGATGAAGCAACACGGATGCAACACTCTGTAGACAATATATACGAAATATTCAAGGGCAGGGTTGCGGCCGGCCGCAAAATGACTGTAGCAGATGTAGACAGCATAGCTCAAGGACGTGTATGGAGCGGTACAGATGCCCTGCAAATAAAACTGGTAGACGCATTGGGTGGACTGGACAGGGCCATAGCTAGCGCCGCTACACTGGCAAAAGTGAAAGACTATAAAGTAGTTACTTACCCTGAACCGATTGACAGGTTTGAAACCATGATACGCAGGCTGAATGGTAATACCGCCGCAGCTGCCGTAGTGAAAACAGCTGTAGAAAAAGAATTGGGTACGGAGTATGAATGGTATAAGCACATCAAACAACTGAGGAATATGAACGGTAAACTGATGATGTTGCTGCCTTTTCAAATGAATACACAATAAGTATAAAAATAGTAATGCGGAAACGCCCTGCAGGAAAATCTTGCAGGGCGTTTTTCTGTTTTTTTAAGCATTGGCAAAACCAAAAATGAAAACAGCGCGTATCTGTATCTGTAACACAATTATTAAAACTAATCAAACAACAGATGTATGAAACGTATCATGTTCATTCCAGCATTAGCGATAGCTGCACTGGCATTTGCCCCTGCACAGGCTTTTGCAAAAGGAGAAAAAACAGTAATGGTAGGCGGAGCCCCTATGTACCCTTCAAAAAATATAGTAGAGAATGCAGTAAACTCTAAAGACCATACTACGCTGGTAGCAGCAGTAAAAGCTGCGGGGCTGGTAGAAACCCTGCAAGGTGATGGGCCTTTCACTGTATTCGCGCCTACGAATGCGGCATTCAATATGCTGCCCAAAGGTGCGGTAGATAACCTGTTGAAGCCGGAGAATAAAGGCCAGCTGACATCGGTACTTACTTACCACGTGGTGCCGGGCAAATGGAATGCTAAAGAACTGATGGCGAAGATAAAAGCAGATGGTGGCAAGACAACAGCTAAAACCGTACAAGGTGAAGAACTGACATTTATGATGAAAGATGGCAGTGTGTGGGTAAAAGATGCGAAAGGCGGTACAGCTAAAGTGACAATAGCAGACGTAAACCAGAAAAATGGTGTGATACATGTGATAGACCATGTGCTGATGCCGTAATAAGGAATAGTGAACGATTTTTTGTGAGCTTCATAGTATCTTTAGGGGAAATTTATATTTCCCCTTTTTTATTAATACCACCTCAAGCAGTGAAAAAAGAAAACATATCGGTATTCGATATTTTTAAGATAGGAGTAGGCCCTAGCAGTTCGCACACACTTGGCCCATGGCGTGCCGCAGAACGTTTTGTAAATACCATCAGGCAGAAAGGCATAGAACATGTGAAGTCTGTACAGGTATTGCTATACGGCTCACTGGCGAAAACGGGTAAGGGCCACGGTACGGATGTGGCGGTGATACTGGGCTTGAATGGTGAAGACCCCGTAATATTTGATGTGAACCAGATAGGCCCGCGCATCATGGAAATAGGTGCGACTAAGAAAATGATGCTGGGGCTGGAAAAGGAAATAGATTTTGACCCTGCGGCAGACGTGGTGTTCCTGATGAATGAGAGCCTGCCGCAGCACCCCAATGCAGTAACCTTCCTGTGCTCATTTGATAATGGTGATGAAATAGCAGAAACTTACTATTCTATAGGTGGCGGCTTTGTGATAAAAGAAGGCGAAACGGGTGGCGGCGCTAATGAAGTAGAACTGCCCTTCCCGATAGATAATGCAAAAGACTTGCTGCACTGGTGCCGGAAAACGGGACTGAGCATATCGGAAGTAGTGATGGAAAACGAACATGCATGGCGTAGCGAGGCCGCTACCAAAGCCGGTGTGCTGAATATATGGGAAGTGATGCGTGACTGTACCTATCGCGGTTGCCATATATCTGGTGAATTACCCGGTGGGTTACATGTAACACGACGTGCAGCAGGACTGAACAAAAAACTGCTGCAAGGGCGTGCGTATAGCAACTATAAAGAGTGGATAGATGCCATACGCAGCGGCGGACAAGGATTTCAATATACGCTGGACTGGGTTAGCTGTTTTGCCCTGGCGGTAAATGAGGAGAACGCATCCTTCAGCCGCGTAGTGACGGCACCTACCAATGGCGCTGCGGGCGTAGTACCGGCGGTGCTTCAATATTATATCGCCTTCTGCGATGGGTATGATGACGAGAAAATCATCCAATTTTTGCTGACGGCATCTGAAATAGGCAGCATCTTTAAGAAAGGTGCTACACTATCGGCCGCTATGGGTGGCTGCCAGGCAGAAATAGGCGTTTCATCATCTATGGCTGCAGCTGCGCTTACAGAATGCTTGGGCGGTAATGTCCGCCAATGCCTGATGGCCGCGGAAATAGCCATGGAACACCACCTGGGCCTTACCTGCGACCCAGTAGGTGGGCTTGTGCAGGTGCCATGTATAGAGCGCAATACGATGGGGGCTATCAAGGCCATCACGGCATCGCAACTGGCACTGCAAAGCAACCCCGATAATGCACGTGTGTCTTTAGACAACGTGGTGAATACCATGTGGGCGACCGCGCTGGATATGAACCATAAGTATAAAGAAACAGCAGAGGGTGGACTGGCTATGCATATTCCTATAAGCTTGCCTGAGTGTTAGGAAGTTTATAATTTAACCCCCAAATAAGACTTCCGTGAAACGACTCCTATCGTTAACCCTTGTATACCTAATGATTTTTACTGTGTCGTCTGGCGCACAGGAAATTGACAATGACTATGTCAAAAAATATATCAACCAAGACATTTACTTGTCTGACACAGATGCTAGTGCTGTAGTACTTTATGAAAGAGGCAGCATAGAGATAACCGAAATTGCCAATCGGTATATGCAAGTGTATAAGATGCGCCGCATGGTAAAGGTGCTGAAAGATGATGCTGTAGATGAGGCTAATATTTCTGATTTTTACCGTAGTACGTCGATGACAGGGTACGTGAGCAACATAAAAGGTGCTACGTATAATTTAATTAATGGTCAGATAGTAAAGATACCTCTTGATAAATCGGCTATATACAATACAGATTTGGGTAATGATTATCATGAATTCAAATTTGCATTACCGCAGGTAAAGGTGGGCTCTATTTTTGAGTATTCTTACGAGGTGTATACAGCCGCTGTTATGTTACTACCGTCGTGGTACTTTCAGAATGAATATCCCACACTGAGGACAGAATATGAAGTAACGATACCGAGGGGTTATCCATTTGCATATGTTACCCAAGCCACACCTCCATTTAAGCATTACAACTCTATGAAAGAAGCAGACTATGCTTCTTCTGAGGCATATACAGTAAGCGTAGAGCATAGCAGCGCAAGTAATACGTATATGCTTTGGGGCCGCAGAAATGTACCTGCTATGCGACAGGAGCCCCATGCAGGGAATGTGGCAGATTACGCAGAAAAAATAGAAGTGCAGATACAATCGCCGGATGCAAATGTTTCGATGCTGGATAGTGCCGGTCTCAAAAAGCTATGGAAGGCGTTTACCAAAGAACTACTATCGGCGAAAAAGTTTGGGAAGCAGCTGGAGTATGATAATGAGTTTTTAGACCAGACCGTCAAGAGCCTAACAGCCAAACAAACGGATAAACTGGCAAGCGCTAAGAGCATATATAGGTATGTATGTAATAATATTCGCTGTAATGATAGTATTTCCATCAACCCTCAAAAAGATATTGAAAAAGTATTTTCATCAAAAGATGGTGATGCTGCGGAGATAAACCTCCTATTGGTAGCCATGCTGAGAAAAGCAGGTATCCATGCATCGCCAGTAATATTGAGTACATGGGGCAGGCCCAAGGCGTACCACGCATACCCTATGTACAATAACTTCAATCATACGGTATGTGTTGTAAATATCGATGGCACAAAATACTTTCTGGATGCCAGTAGCAAATACAATGCGTTTGGCCGTTTGCCCTACTATTGCTATACCGGTTATGCCAGGGTGATAGATGGGGATGGAGAATATGCCGTTGTCAGTAGTAAACAAAACCGCGAAAAGAGTGTATTTGCTATTAAAGTAACAGAGTTTACCCGAAATAGTATGGTTATGCAGGTAACGCAACACCTGGGCATGAACCAGTCGCGCATTATGAGGAAACTTTTGGATGAAGACTCTGTAAAACTGGCAGGACTCCTCAATAGCCGGATACAAATGATGAACGACGGTGGGGAAGTATCAAAAATCATCATAGAAAACAGTTCCGATCCTGATACAAACCTGATATTCAGGTGTACGATATCTAAAAAGTTTGAAAAACCTTTCGATGTATTTTATCTCAATGCAGACCAGGTGCGGCTCGTATCAACTAACCCTTATAAACCTATGAAGCGCCTAATGCCGGTAGAAATGCTGTTGCAAGAAGATGAAAACTATGTGATGAGCCTACAATTGCCGGAGAATATGGAGATAGAAGAATTGCCTAAATCTACGAAAGTGAATTTTGAGGATAAAATAACCTTTCGCCACCTGATTAACTATAGCAAGGAGACCAACTTTCTTTCCATTACCTCGCAGCTGAAACGTACGGAAACGTTTTTTACACCGGCTGAATATGAATTGCTAAGCCAGTTTTATGAAAAAGTACTGACGGAGCTAAACCATGTTCTTGTTTTAAAAAGTAAAAGCTAATGCGAGCTATATTACTGATCGCCATACTGTTTAGCGCTATGGCTTGCCATGCCGGAGAGCGGGTTGATTACAATGTAGCAAATATTTCACCCGCCCTACTTAAACAAGCGAATGCTGTAATACGTAACAGGGATATAAAGGTGAGAGTAGTATCCCCTACAGAGATTTATACGTATGAAAAAGTAGCCGTTACTGTTGTGGATGATAAAGGCGCGGATGCAGGAAGGATAAAGGAGCATTACAATAAACTTGTTACAATAGAAGAAATAAAAGCAACGCTATACGACAAAGGAGGTAAAGAAATAAAGCGCGCAAAAAAGCGTGATATGCAGGATATGGCAGCTTATGGTGAGGGTTTTGTAGTTGATACGAGATATAAATCATTTGATTTTCAGTTTGCAAATTATCCTTACACGATAGAATATGAAATAGAGCGAAAGGTAGCTTCTTTCTTTTTTGTGCTGGACTGGGAGTTGCAGCCAGACTATAACTGCGCTGTAGAGCGCACAACCCTTGAAATGAACTATCCCGCAGGACAGGATGTAAAGTATAAACTATATCATATTTCAGAACAACCCCAAATACGGGCTTCCGGCGAGCAAACGGTATTTTCACTGACTGTAGTTAATCTGCCGGCCACAAAAAAAGATGCTTTTGCTGTAAGCGAGACCTATCCATTGCCTGCAGTAGTTTTTAGTACCAATAAGCTGGAAATGGGAGGTATAACCGGAACCTTGCAAAGCTGGAATGGGTTTGGTAAGTTTTATTATGACTTGAATAAAGAGCGGGATGTATTGCCTGAGGAAAGGCTGCGAACAGTGCATCAACTGACAGATACATGCCGTAGTGCCAGGGAAAAGGTAGATGTGTTATACAGATACCTGCAAAAGAATACACGATACGTAAGCATACAGTTGGGTATAGGTGGCTGGCAAACTTTGGATGCAGCATTTGTTTCCAAAACAGGTTATGGAGATTGTAAGGCATTGAGCAACTATATGATGGCTTTGCTGAAAGAAGCCGGGATACCTGCTTACCAGGCATTGGTGTACGGGGGCAGGAATAATACTGTACAAATGGACCTGGGCCTGGCATCCAATGTATTCAACCATGTGATACTATGTGTGCCGATAGAGAAAGATACGGTGTGGCTGGAATGCACCAGTGGCGAGCTGCCCGCGGGGTATTTATCCGATTTTACGCACGACAGGCATGTATTACTGATAACACCAGCTGGCGGCAGTGTAGTAAGAACGCCCCGCTATTCATTTGGTGAAAACAAAGTGGTACGGAAAGTGCAATTGAAACTGAAAGAGAATGGTGAATTGACCGGCGGAGCAGCAATAATGCAATGTGGTCGTTTTGGCTATAAGACTGATATGATATTAAGGACAGGTACCAGCAGGGATAAAGAAAAGTTGCTAAATGAAGTTTTTAATCTGCCGGCTTATAAGGTCGACAAATATGAATATGATGTTCAGCAGAGAAAAAAACTACCGGCAGTCAATGAGAGGATGCAGATCAGCGGTAGCGCAGTCGTAACCAGTTCAGGCAAGCGTATTTTCTTCGACCCTGTAATAACAGATATAAATATGGCCACACTGATACCCGATGAAAACAGGGTTAAGCCCTTTAGCGTACGCGAAGGTTATGAAATAATAGATACCACAGTAATAACATTAGATGGTAAATATGAAGCCGAACACTTGCCCAAAACCGTAGTAGTGAAGCATTCTTTTGGGGAATATGAATACCTGCCAAGCTTTGAAAACGGGAATACTTTGACAGTAATACGCAGATACAGGCAAATAGACGGTGTGTACCAACCTGAGTTATACAGTCAATTTGTTAAGTTTGCTAATAATGCCGGTCGTGTTACAGAAAAGGTGGTGCTTGTGAAAAAAGAAAGCTAACCAGGCTGGATAAACTTATTACGTGCAGGTTTTTCTCTACAATATATTTCTTGTCTTATATGCGCTGGGTATAAGAGTTACTTCGCTTTTTAATGAAAAGGCGCGCAAATGGCTGCGCGGTAGAAAGGGCATTTTCAGGCAGCTGGCGGATGCTATGCAGGGCAAGGATGAGCAACGCATCTGGGTGCATTGTGCATCTCTGGGGGAGTTTGAACAGGGGCGGCCGGTGATAGAAGCCATCAAAGCACAATACCCCGGTTATAAAATAGTGCTTACTTTCTTTTCGCCTTCGGGATACGAGATTCGTAAAGATTATGATGGTGCAGATTATGTGTTTTACCTGCCGATGGATGGCGCGGGCAATGCAAAGCGCTTTATTAAATTAGTGAACCCATCACTGGCCATTTTTGTGAAGTATGAGTTCTGGTATCATTACCTGAACCAGTTGAAAAAGCAGGATGTGCCTACTGTGCTTATATCTGCCGCTTTCCGTTCTTCGCAACCGTTCTTTAAAGGGTATGGTGGTTTGTTTAGAAAAATACTTAAGTCATTTGCTTACATCTTTGTGCAGGATGAAAATTCAAAACAATTACTGGCGGATATAGGTATTACCACTAACGTAGTTATATCGGGCGATACCCGCTACGATAGAGTTGTGCAGATAGCAGAGAATGCCCGGCGTTATGACCTGATAGAGCGTTTTAAAGGAGACAGTAAACTGCTGATAGCGGGTAGCACATGGCCCGATGACGAAATGGTACTGAGGGAAGCGTTGCACATTTTACCAGACGATTGGAAAATGATAATTGCCCCGCATGAAATAGATGATAAACATATCCAACAGTTAGATGAGATGTTTCAGGATACCAATACTATTTATTCACAACTGCCGACAACTCATACAGGACACCGCGTTTTGATAATTGACAATATAGGTATGCTTTCAAGCCTTTACAGGTATGGAGATATAGCCTTTGTAGGTGGCGGTTTTCAGAAGGGTGGAATACATAATGTACTGGAGCCCGCAGTATTTGGGTTACCTGTATTCTTTGGTCCGCAGTATGATAAGTTTGTAGAAGCGAAAGCCTTGGTGTCCAGGTTGTATGCATTCCCTATAAGCAAGAAGGAACATTTTAATAGCCTGTTGCGGAAATTGATGGAAGATGATAAAAGGCGGTTATCTATGCATAAAACAATACAGGCGTATATAGCAGGACAAGCCGGGGCTACCGCTAAGATAATGAGTGTATTTGGTGATAAATTCCTGTAGTATTGAGCGTTTTGAGTTATCGCTTAGGTTACTTGCTTGTAGCCATGTACTCCCGTTGCACAACCATGAAAATAGCTATCGTATTCGACAATTAGTCCCACATTTCCGAATATATTCAAAGCCTCTTTTGCATTTTTGAATGTTTCGGTGTACTCTGACAGCATTCTATATTCACGGGGATTGCCTAAAAGTATTCTTCCAAGAAGGGGGATAGCTTGCTTTAAATAGACCTTAAGCAGATATTGTAGCGCTTTGTTTTCTGGTAGAGAAATCTCGATAAAATGAAATTTTCCTCCTGGTTTTAATATGCGTAAAATTTCTTTCGCAAAACGTAAAAGTTGTTCGTTATTAAAAGTTTTCAATCCAAACGAGCAGAATATATAATCAAATGAGTTCGATGTCAAATTGTTGCAAAGAATATCTTGATTCGTCACTGTTACTTGACCATTGTATAGACGCTTGTTACGTTGCCGGCAATGGTGAAGCATACCCTCAGAAAAATCAAGAGCAGTAAGTTGAGCATTAGGGAAATTCTTCTTTATCGGATGCCAAGACTCTCCCATACCTGTTAACAGGTCAATGATTTGCAGCTTTTGATGCGACTTGCCTGCTTTTATAACGAACTCTCGCCGCCAGCGAAGTGAAAATCCGAACGAAGTAATGAAGTTAACTCGCTCATATGATGTACTCATCCTGTTGAATAACTCCCTGATGTATTCAGCATCATAATGTTTGATGTTGTCTTTCAATCGTTTATATTTAATTGTCAAGTTAGCAATAAACGCTATGATTTCCGGGCGGTTAAGAATTATGTGTTGATTTCGAATGAATATCAGCACTTTATGAGCTTATTTTAACGGTTTCTTACTATCCTGCTCTCACTTATAATGCTTACTTTTGCCATCTAAATTTTCTACACATGCCCGGTACCGAACTATTTGGAGCAGAAGAGCGTAAAGAGGTAAATGATGTATTGGAAACAGGTATCCTGTTTCGCTATGGCCACGATGCACAACGCAACGGCCACTGGAAAGCCAAAGAATTTGAAGAAGAAGCAAAAAAGATAACGGGTGCAAAATATGCCCTGGCTACCAGCAGTGGTTCTACGGCTGTTATTACAGCCCTGGCAGCGGCAGGTATTGGTGCGGGCGATGAGGTGATTGTTCCGCCATTTACATTTATAGCTACCATAGAAGCCGTACTGTTCATAGGTGCGCTGCCGGTATTTGCCGAGGTAGATGAAACGCTGTGCCTGAGCGCTGAGGGTATCCGCAAAGCCATTACCCCCAAAACAAAAGGTGTGTGCCTGGTGCATATGTGCGGTAGTGCTGCCGATATGGATAGCATAATGGAAGTGATAAACGAGCACAACCTGACACTGGTAGATGATGCAGGACAGGCATTTGCAGCATCGTACAAAGGCAAGGCTACCGGCCTGTGGGGTAAAGCAGGTGCCTTCTCGTTCGATTTCTTTAAAATAGCAACAGCGGGTGAGGGTGGTATACTGGTTACGAATGATGAAGAGGTTTATAAAAAAGCAGAATACTATTCAGACCACGGCCACTCGCACGTAGGTGCTAAGCGTGGTATGGAGCCGCACCCGGTGCTGGGCTTCAACTACCGTATAGGTGAGCTGAATGCTGCGGTAGCCGTAGCGCAAACGCGCCGTGTGCCACAGGTGCTGGCTGCCAACCGTAAGCATAAAAAGATGCTGACGGAACTGCTGTCTGTAACACCGGGTATTGGTTTTGCAAAGATTGCAGACCCAGATGGCGATTCTGCCACATTCCTGAACCTGCTGATGGAAACACCGGAAGCAGCGCAACGTGTGGTAGATGCATTCAATAATGATGGCGTTGTTGGCTTCGACTACTGGTTTAAAAACATGTACCACTTTATCAATCAGTGGGACCATGTGAAGAACCTGGATACCGCATCGAAACTGCCGATACAAATACTGGGTGCACCGCAGGATTATAACAACCTGGACCTGCCTAAATCGCAGAATGTGATAGGCCGCCTGATATCATTTGGCATACGCTGCACATGGACAGAAGAGCAGGTGAAAGAACTGGCAGCGAAAATTTCTGAGAGTGTTACAAAAGCATTAGCAACAGCACATGCATAAGAATTTTAAGAACATTGAGAAGGTAGTTTACGGACGCGGCAGCTTTGAGACCATGGATGGTATACTGGAGCCGGTACGCAAAGAGAACAACCATTTTATACTTTTTATTGTAGACAACTACTTTACAGATAAGCCGCTGAAAGATCGCATACCTGTAAAAGATGGGGACGAGATACGCTTTATAGATGTAGACCCTAACGAGCCTACAACAGATCAGATAGACAGCCTGCGCGATGAGATACTGAACAGCAAAGGCATACCTGCCGGTGTGGTGGGTATAGGCGGTGGCAGCATTATGGATATTGCCAAAGCTATATCGCTGATGTTTACCAATGAAGGTTCATCTACATTATACCAGGGCCTGAACCTGATAAAGAAGCCGGGCATTTACCACCTGGGTGTACCTACCATTTCTGGTACAGGTGCAGAGGTGTCTATGACGGCGGTATTGACAGGCCCTGAAAAGAAATTGGGTTTGAAGTGCGACTGGACAGTTTTCAACCAGGTAATTCTAGATCCGGAACTGATAGCCAGCGTGCCTACTGATAAGTGGTTTTACACAGGTATGGATACGTATATCCACTGTATAGAATCGGAAAATGGTATGCTGAATAACGCATTCAGTCATGCTTATGCAGAGCAATCGCTAAAGCTATGCCGCGATATATACCTGGGCGATAACGCCGGGCAAACACCGGAGAATGATGATAAGCTGATGGTAGCATCGCTGATGGGTGGGCTGAGCCTTACGTATTCGGAAGTGGGTGTATGCCATGCCTTGTCTTATGGCCTTTCTAAAATACTGGGTGAAAAGCACTGTTACGCCAACTGTATTGCTTTCCAGCACCTGGAAGATTATTACACAAGTGGTGTAGCGGAGTTTAAGACCATGCTGCAAAAGCATAATGTTGCCCTGCCACAAGGACTGAGTAACAACTGGACCGATGAGCAGATAACTGCTATGGCGCATGTAGCTTACAACCTGCCGCATATGTGGAACCATGCCATTGGTACCGACTGGAAAGAAAAAATAACTATTGATACTATAAAAGCGCTGTACAAGCGCATGTAATTATGAGCGCAAAGAAAATTGCTGTAGGTAATATAGAATGTGGTGCCGATGAGCTTTTCCTGATATCGGGCCCATGCGTAATTGAGGATGAAAGCGTGATGATGAAGACCGCTGAAATGCTGAAAGAAGTAGGCGAGCGGATGAATATCAAGATCATCTACAAATCATCTTTTACAAAAGATAACCGCAGCAGCCTGAAGTATTACGATGGCCCCGGCCTGGATAAAGGCGTGAAAATGCTGGCGAAAATAAAAGAGCAGTTTGGCTTCCCTGTGCTGACGGATATACACTATCCTGACCAGGCGGCACCTGCTGCTGAGGTGTGCGATGTGTTGCAGATACCTGCCTACCTGTGTATGCAATCGGGCCTGCTGAAGGCTGCGGCTGCTACGGGGGCGGTTATCAACATCAAACACGGCCAGTTTCTGGCGCCGGAGAATATGAAACACCCGGTAGGCAAATGTGTGGATGCAGGTAATGATAAAATCATACTGACAGAGCGCGGCTATACGATGGGGTATAATGACCTGGTGGTAGACCCGCGTGCGTTTTACCATATGGGCCAGTTGGGTTATCCTGTTGTGTTTGATATTACCCACTCTATACGCAAATACGGCATACCAAGTGCCGATGCGAAAGGCGGGGCGCGCGAATTTCTGCCGGTATTGGGCAGGGCAGGCGTAGCAGCCGGTGTAGATGGGGTATTTATAGAAACACACCCCGAGCCTGAAAAAGCCCTGTGCGATGCAGCCAGCCAGTTGTGCGTATATGATTTGGAGGAATACCTGAAACCATTGATTGAGATACATAATCTGGAAGTGAAATACAGGGTGAAATCCTAAATACGAATATCTAAATCCTAAACAAACTTTGAAACCCTAATCTCTAAAACCTAAAGTCTAATATTTTGGAAAACAAAGTTTACGATTTAGAGGAAAGGACAAGATTGTTTGCATGGAATGTAAGGCAGTTCATAAAGAAACTGCCAAGGACAATTGGGAATACAGAGGATGCTAAACAATTAGTAAGAAGTTCTGGTCCGGTGGGCGCAAATTATATAGAGGCAAATGAAAGTCTGGGTAAAAAGGATTTTCTGATGCGGATAAGAATCAGTAGGAAAGAGGCGAAGGAAAGTATTTATTGGCTTTCTTTGTTGGATGTAGGGACTGATGTTGAGGTTGGTTTAGAACAGAATAAGTTACAGCAAGAATCAACAGAATTAATGAAGATTTTTGGTGCGATTCTTACAAAATCAATGGCTCAAACAGATTAATAGAAAGAAAATTATTCTATTTCAGAATTTGTTTGGAATTTAGCGCATCGAAAATTGGTTCTGATTTAGTATTTCGGTATTAGCATTCAGAGCTTTATTTAGTATTTCGATATTAGAAATTAGAATTTATTTACATGGAATTATACTTAGATTCTGCCAATCTGAAGGAGATTGAAGAAGGTTTTAAACTGGGCTTTTTGAATGGTTTGACCACTACGCCCACATTTATGCAACGTGAAGGTATCACCGATATAGATGGTACCATTGTAAAGCTGAGCAAAATGGTGCCTGTATTGCAAATAGAGGCACTGGGCAATACCGCTGAAGATGTGCTGAAAGAAGCACACCGCCAGCTGGACCTGGGGCTGGACCCAAAGAAAACTGTATTTAAAATACCGGTATCGCTGGAAGGTGTACGCGCGTGCAGCATGCTGCGTAAAGAAGGCCTGCTGGTGAATGTGCACCTGGTGTACACCCTGCAACAGGCTTATATGGCCATGCACGCCGGTGCTACTTATGTATGCCCGCTGGTAGGCCGTCTGCAAGACCAGGGCCACGATGCACTGGCGCTGGTAGAGCAATGCGTAGCCGCTGTGGAGAACTATGGCTACGATACCAAAATAATGTTCAGCTCGGTGCGCCATGCAGAGCATGTGCGTAATGCCATCAATGTAGGTGTGCATACTATCACCGTGCCGCTGAAAGTACTGAAAGGCCTGACTGAAAATAACTTCACAACTATAGGTACAGAACAGTTCCTGACCGATACGCGCCTGATGACCGTACGCGTAGGTGAGGCTGCCAATGGCGTGAACCCGATTGTATCTGCGGATGCTACCCTACAAAATGCACTGGTTAAAATGACCGAATATGGCTTTGGTGCTATCACAGTTACCAATGCTGATGGCAGTGTGAAAGGTGTGTTTACCGATGGCGACATCCGCAGGTTGCTGCAAAAAGAAGGGGAGCATATACTGGGTAAAACAATGGGTGATATGGAATACAAAACACCTATCAGCATTGAATCCAGTGCGTTGCTAAACGATGCAGCTACCCTGTTCAAAAAGACAAGTGTGGATACGATACTGGTAACGGATAACGGCAAACCTGTAGGCATGCTGGATATTCAGGACCTGGAAGGACTGTAAGTGTTAAATCCTAAATACTAATTTCTAAATCCTAAATGCTATGTCATTTAGGATTTTTAATTTTAATGCCACATGGATGTAAATAATATAGCCAGCCATTTTAAAGGCAACTTCATCACACCCTGGGAGGCCATAGCGGAGAAACTTAAGAGCATCAAAGCCTTTGTGTTTGATTGGGATGGGGTATTTAATAACGGAATGAAAGATGAAAAAGGTTCGAGCCCTTTTAGTGAAGTAGACTCGATGGGCACCAACCTGCTGCGCTTCAATCATTACTTGCTAAATGGGCATAATCCTGTGTTTGCAGTGATATCGGGTGAGCATAATAAAGCAGCCGCATCACTGGCAAAGCGCGAGCATTTTCATGCGCTATATAGCGGCATTCGTTTCAAGGTGGATGCATTAAAGCATATATGCAACGCACATAGTTTACAGCCGTCTGAAGTTGCTTTCTTTTTTGATGACGTGCTCGACCTGTCGGTAGCTGTGCAATGCGGACTGCGTATAATGATACCACGAGCGTGCAATCCACTGATGGTGGAGTTTGCCGTACAACAAAATATGGTAGACTACTTGACAGCATGTGAAGGGGGAAACGGTGCTGTGCGCGAAGCTGTAGAATTGCTGACAGGCCTTGGGGGCAGGTATACTGATGTGCTGACACAACGGATGAACTTTACAGAAACCTACCAGGCCTATCTTGCAGAGCGCAATGAAATACCAACAGGTTTTTATACCGTACAACAATCAACTATAACAGAAGACCAGAATATATGATAGCAGGCATCATTCCCGCACGATATGCATCCACCCGTTTCCCCGGCAAGCCGTTGATAGACATTAAAGGCAAGACCATGATACAACGTGTATATGACCAGGCAAGCCAAACACAATCGCTGGATATAGTAGTGGTAGCAACCGATGATGAGCGAATATACCAGCATGTAAAAAGCTGGGGAGGAAATGTAGTAATGACCGGGGAAGAACATCCAAGTGGTACGGATAGATGCTGGGATGCACTGCAGCAACTGGATGGTGCTTACGATTATGTTATCAATATTCAGGGCGATGAACCTTTTATCGATCCATCGCAGATAGATGCGCTGGCTGAAGTATTAAAAGATGGCACTACGGAACTGGCTACGCTCATCATACCGGTAGATAGCCATGAAGTACTGTTTGATATGGGAGAAGTGAAAGTAACGCTGAATGAGAATATGGAAGCACTATACTTTAGCCGTATGGTGATACCCTACATAAAAGGTGTAGAACAAAAAGACTGGCATAGACATTTCAACTATTTTCGCCACGTGGGTATGTATGCTTACCGTACCGATGTGCTGCAACAGGTAACCCAACTACCCGTTTCTTCGTTGGAAAAAGCAGAATCCCTGGAGCAACTACGCTGGTTAGAAAAAGGCTTCAAGATAAAATGCGCTATTACTAATTTTGATAGCCACTGTATAGATACACCTGAGGATATTGATAAGGTGATGCGATTGATGAATATTTAAGAAAGCGGCAAATGCTACTAAACGTAAGCTTCGGAATCTTTGCTTTTCTTCCACAAGGGTGGGTATTCATGCTTTTTGTTGTATTACTAGAAAGCATGCTAATGACACGCTTGCTGAAAAAGAAGTGGGCTGACTGGCAGGCTTACAAGGCAGTTATTGTGTCAAATATTATTAGTGGCATCGCCGGTATTGTTGGATCTATGCTACTAAATGGTGGATGGTGGCTTGTGGTTTGGTTTCCGTGGGTAAGCCGTTACGAAGTAAAAACAAAGGCTGACTTTCAATGGTTAGCTGTTTATTACCTGTTCGCCTTTTTATTATCTGTGCTTATTGAATGGATATTCAATAATTTTCTGCTGCGCAGCCATTATCCCCAAAGAAAAATATTCAGAGCTACGGTAATCGTAAATGTTGTTAGTTATTTAATCGGGTCATTTGTATTGTATGCCTACAGCTTTTATCGCTAAGGCAATAATTCCCAACCTATTTGTTTAAAGCGAGATACGGCGAACTGTTTTTCATTTGTCAAGTCCACCGCATCACCGTGCAGGATGGTGTTGTAATACCTGGTGGCAGCTGGCTTGGCAGCTGTCCTGCCGGGTATGGATAGGAAGTTGCTATGGCCACGGTCGACCAGCGTATTGAAGTTGACATAGATAACCTTCTTGCTAATATTCCTTACCGGCTTTTGCCCCAGCTGTATCTTTTTACTGGCCAGGTAAGCACCGCCTAAAGTGAAGTCATTGTTGTTATAGTTTACATAAATACGTTTGGCAAAGGCTATCTTATTGATCCATTTTTTATGGCCGCGGCGTGGTACGCAAGGTGCATTCAATACCAGGTTATCTACCCATATCTTATCATTTATTGGTGCCAGCATATGGTGTTTTACCAGTTGCCTTATCACATGGTTACCCATGCTGTGATACAACATGGTGAGTTTGCCAGTGCCCATTTTCTTTTCCGTGCGTAGCTGCATTACGTTCTTAAAAGCACCTCCAAAATCAAGATAGGCCGTGCGGGCATTGCCGATGGCAAAAAAGTAATTCCCCAATTGCTTTTTGGTAGTGCTGATACTGGGGTAGTCGAACAGGATAACATTTAGTTTGTATTGTCCGGCTACCGTTAGTCCACGTGCCAGGTCGGAAGTGAAAAGTTTACCCATACCCTCGGTATATAGCAGCCAGTCGTTGTTGATGTCCGGTATATATTTAAGTGCTGCCTCGAGGCTATTCACAGGTAACACATTCCATCTGCCATCGTGCGTAAAGACGAAAAAGTAATGCAGTTCTTTGCCATCGCGCTCTTCACTCATATAGCGCAGGCTATCGGTACTGGTTTTACGGTTGCTGATAACAATTAAACAAGTATCGGTAGCTGATAACTTGTGTGCCGGCATTGTAGAGATACGTGGAGCATGTATCCATGCAGCTTCGCTATTGAAATTGCCTATAGGGTTGGGTTGAGCCATGGAGACCAGCGGAAGCAGAAAAACAGCCAGAAGAAATAAGTAACGCATAATGTATAAACGAACTTAAGCATAAAAAGGATTATTTGCTCACCCGCTATGGGTTATAGGATTCTGCATAATTATCAATAATTTCAGCCCTCGCAAATCGTAATCCTTTTCATGTTTATGAAGTATCAAAAATATCTTGCCATTGCTGGTGCATGTCTTCTGGCATTGCATGCAGATGCGCAGAAGAAACATTTCACGATAACTGAGGCTACCAATGGCATGGCCACCACGCTGGCACCCAAAGGGTTGAAGCAAGCCAGTTGGGAACCGGGCACCAATAAACTGTACTTTGCAGCCAATGATGCATGGGTGTCGATGAATTTTCCATCAAGGAAAACAGATACCGTGCTGCGCCTGTCGGAAATGAAGGCGGTTGGCAATAAACTGAAAGCCCTGCCCACCTTTAAATGGCTGGATAAAGGCTATGCCTATTACCAGGATGGCAACGACCTGAAAAAAGGTACGAAAACAGCCGCGGGTTATGTATGGGAGCAATGGGTCACACTGCCCGACAATGCAGAGAATATGGTGGTAGATAAAAGCCTGAACATAGCCTATACCCGCGATAACAACCTGTACCTATATACAAAAGATAAAAGAACACTGACCGTAACTGATGATAAGGATAAAAACATCATTAACGGGCAAGCAGTGCATCGTAATGAGTTTGGTATAGACGGTGGTATCTTCTTTTCGCCACAGGGTAACTACCTGGCTTACTACCATATGGACCAGACGATGGTGAAGGATTACCCGGTTATCAACTGGCTGGAAATACCGGCTAAGAATACCAATGTAAAATACCCTATGGCGGGTGGCACATCGCACGAAGTGCAGGTGCGTGTGTTCAACCCCACTACAGGTAATACAGTAACTATCAAAACAGAGGGGCCGAAAGACCAATACCTTACATCTATAAGCTGGAGCCCTGATGAGCAATATATATTCATAGCTGTGCTGAACCGTGACCAGGACCATCTGTGGCTGAATAAATACAGTGCGAAAACCGGGGCTTTTGTAAAAGCACTGTTTGAAGAAACAAGTGATAAATATGTGGAGCCGCAACACGGTATCACCTTTTTGCCAAATAGCAATGACGAGTTTTTATGGTGGAGCCAGCGCGATGGGTATATGCACCTGTACCGCTACAATACCAATGGCCGCCTGCTGAACCAGGTGACGAAAGGTAAATGGATAGTGAACGCGGTAATAGGCATGAATAAAGCGCAGCAACAAGTGCTGATAGAAGCAACTAAGGAATCGCCAATGGAAAAACATAGCTATGCCGTGAACTGGAATACAGGAAAGCTGAAACGCATAGATGCCGAAGAAGGATGGCATACAGCCCTGCCTAATGAAAGTGGCGAGTATGTGTATGATGTATTTAGTGCAGGTGGCAAGGTTGGGATGCCGGCTACGCCGGTAGTTATAAATGGTAAATTGACTAAAACCACGCCGGAGAAGGCAGTGCCGCCTATAGTAAAGCGCACACAGGTTATACCTGTGAATGCGGATTATAATTACGTATTAGTAGATGCACCTAATACATTAGCAGATTATGACCGCCCTGAAATACACAATGTGACCCTGACTGCAAACGATGGTACGCCACTATATGGCAAGCTGGTATTGCCGGCAAACTTTAATGAAAAAAAGAAGTACCCGGTTATCGTGTATTTATATAACGGCCCGCATGTGCAGCTGGTAAAGAATAGCTTCCCTGAAAGTGGTAACCTTTGGTATGAATACATGGCGCAACGCGGTTATGTGGTTTTCAGCATGGATGGACGTGGCAGCAGCAACCGTGGCTATAAGTTTGAAAGCGCTACGTTTGGACAACTGGGTACGGTAGAAATGGAAGACCAGATGAAAGGTGTGAGCTATCTGCAGTCGCTCTCATTTGTAGACAGCAAACGTATGGGCATACACGGCTGGAGCTTTGGTGGTTTTATGACCACATCATTCATGCTACGCAAGCCGGATGTATTTAAAGTAGGCGTGGCCGGCGGCCCGGTTATGGACTGGAAGATGTATGAAATCATGTACACCGAACGCTACATGAATACGCCAGAACAAAACCCTAAAGGCTATGAAGATGCCAACCTGCTGAACAAAGCGAAAAACCTGAAAGGGAAACTACTGCTGATACACGGCACAGATGATGCTACCGTGGTCTGGCAGCATTCTATCGACTTCCTGAAGAAAACGGTAGATGATAATATACAGGTGGACTACTTTGTATATCCCGGATATGAACATAATGTGCGTGGTAAAGACCGGGTGCACCTGATGCAAAAAATAAGTGACTATTTCGATTTGCATCTGAAACCATAAATGATAAAGCCCTGTCATGACAGGGCTTTATCATTTAAACGCTTAATGTTTTTTTTGTGATTAGATAATTGTATCCAATATGTAATCCAAATGATAATGAGTATTAAAGAGAAAATGCTTCTAGAAGTTATATACCATCTATCATAAATGATGTCTAATTCCAAAATCTGAATTACAGTCAGTATTCCGTTGATTGCGTTTGAAATTGCAAATAGTAATCCAAGACTATATGTTGGTAAATTAGTTTGCAATACGCCCATGGTTTTGTATTCGCTGTCAATAGACTCAGCTATCTTTTTTGCTACGATAAAGCTCCAATAGTAACTAAATATCGGTATTAATAAATACCAAACTTTAATCGGGTCAAGTTTTCGGTTTCCTTGTGATACTGTTTTTAAGAGATTAGCTCTCGTTGCTATAAATGCAATAGCAAGGGTAATAGCTCCAATAAAGAAAACTAAGGATAATAATGCATGCATGCGACGTTGGTTTAGGATACTATATTACAATTCCACCTTCTTTATACCTAACACATCTCTCATTTCAAAAATGCCTTGTTTGCCGTGAATATACTCGGCGGCCAGCACAGCACCCATCGCAAAGCCTTTACGGCTGTGTGCAGTGTGGATTATCTCTATCTCATCAATTTCAGAGCTGTATTTTACATTATGTGTGCCGGGTACGTTTTCTACGCGGTGGGCAATGATGGGGAAGGCATCGGGGTTATTGGTGTTTTCTTTTGCCCAATGCTTTTTGCGCTTCATGTTTTCCAGTATCTGCTCGGCAATAGTAATGGCGGTGCCGCTGGGGGTATCTTTTTTCTGGGTATGGTGTGTTTCTTCTACTGTTACATTATAGTCGGGCTGCTCATCCATAAGGGCGGCCAGTATCTTATTTATCTCGAAAAAGATATTGACACCGATGCTGAAATTGGATGCAGGCAGGAAAGCACAACCCATTTCCACCGCTTTCATTTTAGCATGAGAGATACCATCATTCCAACCGGTAGAACCGCACACTACCGATACGCCTGATTCAAAACATTTCATCACGTTATCTTCCGCAGCTTCCGGGTTGGTAAACTCGATAGCTACATCGGCCATGCGCAGGTTGTCGGGTGTCATCTCGTGCCTGTTGCTGCTGCTGATGCGCAGTGTGATATGGTGGCCGCGCGTTATGGCTATCTCTTCAATGGCCCTGCCCATTTTGCCATATCCTATAAGTGCAATGTTCATCTAATTACTGTATGAAAAATGAAAGGATGGTGAATATAGCAAAGATGATGCTGGCAATACCGTTAGTATTGGCAAAAGCAATGCCTACTTTGCTCAGGTCGTTGGGTTTTACCAGTATATGCTGGTAGGTAAGCAAGCCTATGAATATGGCCGCGCCTATCCAGTACACAAAATTGAATTCGCCCACCACGCCTGCAGCTATTACAAAGATGGCAGAACACACATGCAGTATGTTCGATACATTCAGTGCGCCTTTAGTGCCCAGTGCTGCGGGTATAGAGTGCAGCTTCTGGCTTTTATCAAAGTCTTCATCCTGCAAGGCATATATAATATCGAAGCCCGATACCCATGTCAGTACGATGAGAGAGAACAAAACAGGCAATAATTTAAATACACCCGTAACAGCCAGGTATGAACCTATGGGTGACAATGAAAGTCCGACACCCAATACAATATGGCACAGGGCCGTGATACGCTTGGTATAGCTATAAAATAATATTACGAATAGTGCTACGATGGAAAGGTATAGCACCATGGTATTAATAAAGTATGTAGTGATAATAAACAGGATGCAGTTCACTATTGTAAATGCCAATGCATGTTGCGGCTTGATAACTCCTGCGGGTATTTCGCGTTTGGCAGTGCGTGGGTTCATGGCGTCAAACTTCCTATCGAGGTAACGGTTGAATGCCATCGCCGCTGTGCGGGCAAAGACCATGCATAGCAATACTTTTACAAAAAGCCCCCATTCAAAACTATACCCTTCGCGCACTACGGCCAGTGTAAAGCCTATCATGGCAAAGGGTAATGCAAATACCGTGTGGCTGAATTTTATCAGCGACAGGTAGTTTCTTATATGCTGTCCTAAAGACACGTTTGCTGTTGTCATTTTACTACATCTACATCAAAGCCAATAGAAATAGACTCTGCCTGGGCATTAGAGTATATCAGTACATTTTTTTGCTGGTGCCCCTCGCGGTTTTTACTATCAAACTCTACTACAATATCACCTTCGCCCTGTGGGGGGATGGGTTGTTTAGGGTAAGAAGGGACAGTGCAACCACAGGAGGCTACCGCATTTGATATCAGTAGAGGTTGGTCGCCCGTGTTTTTGAAATGGTAAGCGTGTTTTACTACCTCACCTTCCTTAATGGTACCAAAGCTGTGCTTGGTTTCTGTGAATTCGATAGTGGTTTTCGGCATAGCACGCATTTCATTCTCGCGACGTTGTTCTTCGCTCAGGCTTTCTTTATGCTCATGGCCCTTGCCTATGCCGTATTTATTGAAGAGCGCTGTGCTGCTCACACCGCTCAGTTCAACCAGTGCGATGGTGAATACAGAAAGTGTGAGTATGGTAAGTAATACTGTTTTTAATTGCGGATTCATTACTGTATTGTTTAGCTATAATGATTAACTGTTTTCTTCCCAAACCTGCGCCAGATGTACGAGTGTTTCCACTGCCTTTTCCATATCCTGCACGCTTACATATTCCTGCTTGCTGTGTATGCCCATTTCCCCGGTAAACAAGTTAGGACAAGGCAACCCCATAAACGACAAACGTGAACCGTCAGTACCGCCACGTACACTCATACGTTGTGCCTGCATGCCTGCGCGTTTGTAGGCTTCTTCAGCATAGTCCATCACCTGCGGGTGTTTGTCCAGTATCTCTTTCATATTGCGGTATTGTTCCTTTACAACAAACTCTGTTGTTATTCCAGGAAACTCTTTTACCGTCTCATCCACCAGCCTGCGTAGCCTTTCTTCATGGGTGGCCAGCATAGGTGTATCAAAATCGCGCACGATAAATTGCACGGTAGCTTTTTCCAGCACACCTTCCATATGTACGGGGTGCACAAAACCCTGCATTCCATCTGTGGTTTCGGGGCACCATTCATTGCGGGGGAGTTTATCTACAAATGCAGCAGCAGCTTTTATAGCGCTCACCATTTTGCCTTTAGCATAGCCGGGGTGTGCGCTGATGCCATGGAAGGTAACCGAAACGCCATCGGCGCTAAAGGTTTCACCCTCCAGGTGAGCACGTTCGCCACCATCCAGTGTGTAGCCAAACTGTGCACCCAGCTTTTGCATATCTACCTTATTTACACCACGGCCCACTTCTTCATCGGGTGTAAACAGGATACGGATAGCACCATGTGGTATTTCAGGGTGCTGTATTAAATAATTGGCCAGATCCATAATGATGGCCACACCTGCTTTGTCATCGGCACCCAGCAGGGTAGTGCCCGATGCGGTTATGATATCATCACCTATCCTTTCTTTCAGGTAAGGATGTTCTTTTGTTGTGATAACTACCGTAGGGTCATCGGGAAGTATGATGTCTTTACCATCGTAATTTTTATGCAGTATGGGCTTTACACCTGCACCACTACAGTCGGGTGCTGTGTCTACGTGCGAGCAATAGCACAATACCGGTACATTTTTAGATGATGTAGCGGGTATGGTAGCATATACATATCCATGTTCATCCAGTTCGGCATCCTGTATGCCAATAGCTTTCAG
This sequence comes from Flavipsychrobacter sp., assembly GCA_036406055.1. GTDB lineage: Bacteria > Bacteroidota > Bacteroidia > Chitinophagales > Chitinophagaceae > Polluticoccus. Next base: position 29,828 of record DASWWE010000058.1, read on the forward strand.
TTCCTGTACCAGTATTCGGCTCAGGTCTTTTTGTTTTTCAGTTGAGGGTTGGGTGGGTGATGCAGGGTCACTTTGTGTATCTACCTGCACATAACGCATAAATCTTTCGGCTGCGGTATGCGTATAATTGGATAATCCCATATTGGCTGTTTGAGGGCGTAAAAATAGCAATATGCACTGTACTTTGACATAGATACCATCGATACCTCGGGCAAAAGTGTAATTTTGTAAGCATGGGGGGTAATAGTTTTGATTTTTCTGAAATATTTACGGTTTCGTTCACGCTATTTGCTGTGATAGATATCCTGGGGTCGATACCTCTGTTGCTGTCCCTGCGCAAGAAGATGGGTGATATCAGCGCGCTGCAGGCAACACTGGTTTCCGGTGCATTGATGCTGCTATTCTTCTTTGTGGGCGAGCAGGTACTCAACTTTATGGGGCTGGATATTCACTCATTTGCTATTGCCGGGTCTATCGTTATATTCATCCTGGGCCTTGAAATGGTACTTGGATTGGAAATATTTCGTCCTGATAAGGACAGCAAATCTGGTAATGTGGTGCCTATTGCGTTTCCCATCATAGCCGGTTCGGGTACGCTGACGACTGTCATGTCGATGAAGGCCAGCTTTAGCGCCTATAACATTCTAGCTGCTATATTTATCAACCTGATATTTGTTTATATCACTTTGCGTTCCCTCAATCTTATAGAAAGAGTATTGGGCCCTTCTGGTATATTGGTAGTGCGCAAATTCTTTGGGGTGATACTGCTGGCGATAGCTGTCAAAATATTCAGGAATAATGTGGGGGTGTGATTAAGTGCAATAGTGTTATCGGCTTGTTATTTTCCCGCGATCTATTCTTGCGTCCTTTAACGTGCTATAGTTTCGCATCTGAACTATAGCATGAAGACAATGAACACACGCTTATTTAAGTACGCAGAAGTTTTCTGGTCGCTCAGGCTCATGTTTCGTCATTATGCCGGCCATCTTACTTTCAATAAAGCGATGTTTAAACGTTGCAGGCAATATATAACCCTGTATAGGGCATTGCTGCTATGCACGCTGGTTCCCGGTATTATTATTTCCCTATTTAGTCGTGAATTTCGTAATATGTTTGTTATGATATGGGGCGGGTTTGCTGCGCTTACTTATCTTGTAGAGAGCGCTTTGTTTATTTTCCAGTTTACCCGTAGGGAAAACTTTTACGTTGAACTTATTATGCTGCCTTTGACGGTAGCCGGCTTGCTGATAGTAATGTAGTTTCTTTATTCGGATAAATCTCACAAAGGCGTCTTGCTTCTTTGAAAGGCCTTCGTCAATTGACAGAGCCGGGCAATTAGCCCGGCTCTGCTTATATTATGATGATAATCTTGATTACCAAACTTTAGCCCTTTCGTTTTCAGGACGATACAATTTATCACCCGGTTTTACACCGAATGCCTGGTAGAATTCAGGCATGTTGCTCAGCGGACCATTACAGCGCCACAGGTTTGGAGAATGCGGATCGGTAATGATGCGCGAAGCCGCTTCTTCAGGCGTGGTGTTTGCGCGCCATACCTGTGCCCAGCTCAGGAAGAAACGTTGGTCAGGGGTGAAGCCATCGATCTTCTCGTTGCTTTGTCCTTGTTTCGTTTTCTTGAAAGCTTCATAAGCTATAGCAAGGCCACCAAGGTCTGCTAGGTTTTCACCGAGTGTTAGCTGGCCGTTTACGTGTACGCTATCCAGTACCACATAGTTATTGAATTGCGTTACAACAACATTTGTTTTCTCTGTGAATTTTTTTGCATCTTCCGGCGTCCACCAGTCGTGCAGGTTACCATCAGCATCGTACTGACGGCCCTGGTCGTCAAAGCCGTGTGTCATTTCGTGGCCTATTACACCACCTATGCCACCATAGTTTACCGCATCATCAGCTTCCATATCGAAGAAAGGATATTGCAGGATACCTGCAGGGAATACGATCTCGTTGAAAGCAGGATTGTAGTAAGCATTCACCGTTGGTGGTGTCATTTGCCACTCTGTTTTATCTACAGGCTTGCCCAGTTTGCTTACCATGTAATCATATTCAAAAGCTGAAGCTGCCATGATATTCTTTACATAGTCGTTGCCTTTTATTTCCAGCTTGCTGTAATCCCTCCATTTATCAGGGTAGCCTATTTTCCTGATGAAAGTACCCAGCTTAGCCTGTGCTTTTTGCTTGGTCACGTCGCTCATCCAGTCCAGGCGGTTGATGCGGTCGCTATATGTTTTCTGCAGGTTGTCCAGCAGTTCCAGCATGCGCTTTTTAGCTTCCGGTTTGAAGTGCTTTTCAACATACATCTGTCCCAGCAGTTCGCCTACAGAGCCATCTACCACAGCGAGTACACGTTTCCAGCGTGGTTTCTGCTCTTTCTGGCCACGTACCACTTTACCATAGAAGTCGAAACGTGTGTTGTCGAAGTTGCTGCTCAGGTACGGAGACATATCGTTAACAGTATGGAATTTCAGGTATTTCTTCCATACATCTATCGGCGTAGCTTTCAGTTGTTTGCTTACTTCTACAAAGAACTTCGGCGTGCCAACGATAGCAGAATCCTGTCCGTTCAGTTTCAGGTTCTGGAACAGTGCTTTCCAGTCCATGCCGGGCGTTAGTTTGTTCAGCCCATCCAGGTTGTATTTGTTATAAAGCTTGTATGGGTCGCGCATATCTACACGCGTCATAGAAGCGCCTGCCAGAGATGTTTCCAGCTTGTAAACATCAGCAGCATCTTTTTTAGCCGTAGTGCTGTCGCCATTTATCAGGGTGAACATTTTTACCAGGTATTGCTGGTAAGCTTCGCGTATTTTAGAGGTGCGCTCGTCTTTATTAAAATAATAATCGCGGTCGGGCATACCCAGGCCGGCCTGGAAGAATTGGCTGATCTGCTTGGTTACGTTCTTATCATCGGGCGATACATAGAAACCAAACATCTGGCCGATGCCTTGGGTGTGCATCAGTGCTACCTCGTTCATCAGGCTATTGGCATCTGTAATGCCATCTATACGTTTCAGCACATCGTTCAGCGGTGCAATGCCTGCCTTATCTATGGCAGCACTGTCCATACCACTGCGGTACAGGTCGCCTACTTTCTGGTCGGCAGAGCCGGCTTTTGCATTTTTATTGGCAGCGGCAGCATCCAGCAATTCGTGCAGCGCTTTAAAGTTGTTTTCCTGCAGCTCGTTAAAGCTGCCCCAGCGTGTTTCTGTGCCGGGAATAGGGTTGTTTTTCAACCATGTGCCATTGGCATACATAAAGAAGTCGTCGCCCGGGCGTATGGTGGTATCCATATTGGCCGGGTCTAAAAGCTTGCGCGATGCAGCCGCAGTGCCTTCGCTTTTATTGCCTGCATCCTGGCAAGATGCCATAGCTATAATAGCCGCACCTGCCAGCAGTGAATGCTTCCAATTCATTTTGCGTATATTTTTTTATTAAGAAACCAAATGTACAAATATTAGGCACCCGTGCATAGTATATAGAAAACAATGCATGGGTGAAAAATCGGGGGAAAATATTGTTTAGGCTATTTTGCGCTTATCGCGGCGTACATGCTTTACTTCTATTATGCCGGGAAAGAGATACACTTTGCCATTGTTCAGGTTCTTGCACTTGCTGCGGGTGCGGCGGTGCTCCAGTATCTCATATATACAGCCATCTTCAGCCTCAAACCAGTGGCCCTCGCTTAGTTCATCTACTAAGTAGTAGCCGGGCTTTTGCTCATCATAACGGCGTAGCGCTTTATACAGGCCGGGATCGGTGCAGGTGCTTGCTGCCGGGTTTTGCAGGTAAGCTATAATGGCCTTCTCTACATCGGCTGGAAAAATGTTCTTGCCTATAAACGGTATCAGCACATGCCTGAACTGCGTTTTCCATTCCTTACCATGCGGAGGTGCCGAATGTTTAAAATGATGGAACGTAAGCAAGTGTGCCAGCTCGTGCAGCAATGTTATCAGGAAGCTGTACGGGTTGAGGTTGATGTTGACCGTGATGCGGTGATACGGTTCATCTCTGGTAGGGTTGCGATAATCGCCCAATACCGATTTGCGTTCACGTGTCAGCGTAAGGTGGATACTATGGTTTTGAAAATAGGGAGCCACCAGGTCGAATGTGCGTGGAGGGATGAACTGGTTTAATAGGTAGATAGAAGTTTCCTGCTTTTTCATATCATTTTGCCCTTACAATTTTTGATAGCGTAATGGTTTCTATAGCCGAATACACGACATAGATACCTAATAAAACAAAAATGGTTGGTTTGTGAACGTTGGGCTTGTTTATCATCACATATGCGACGATACTTATCAAACAGATGAACAATTTAAGGAAAGTTGCGGAATGCACACCGGTAATGAACGCCTGTGTGCGGTTATTTACCTGTTTACTAACTAAAAAATAACTTATCAGTGACAATGCCAGCATGATGATGTTGCCACCCATCAGTACGGGAAAGTGGAAATCGGGTGCTGCACTGCGCATAAACAGGAAAATGCCTGTAAGTGCTATAAATGCAATAATTAATGTAAATATGTAATTTTTCTTCATTTCTTTGGTTTGTTTAGTTCTTTTATCAGCTGCCATAGCGATATACCCAGTGCCAGCAAGGGCAAAGTGACCACGAATACCGGAAATTTCCAGCCTGTCTTCTGGTCCAGCTTATAACCACCGAAAGATGCTACCAGCAGCAATACCATCCATTGTGTGCCCAGCCCTACATAGCGCATCATATTCCTGTTGCTGTCGTTGCCTGTTGTCATGGTGTACGTTTTTTTTGTTTCAGGGGTTGCAATGCGCCTTTCTTTATTTCTTCATTCATAGGTACCAGGTTGTTCATAGCTTCCTGGTTTACTTTCTTCATATCCAGCAGTTTGGTGTCCCGTTTCACTGCTACGTCACCGGTTATCACCTTTTGCAAATTGGCGTTAAACTTTTGTTGTGCCGATACCAGGTCTGAAAGCGAATCTACCGTTTGTTTCAGCCTGATGACCTGCCGGCGCGATGTATTGTTAGCATATCCCGGTATATAATATTTAAGCGGGGTTATCAGCAATACAGCTACCGTTATCGCTGCTACCATCACAAAAAGGCTACTTAGCACAATGTACAGTTTGCGCATCGTAAGCTTGAAGGATGCTACTTCCTGCAACGATTCGTCGTCTATGAATACCAGCCTGTAATCGGTATTCAGCCGTCTAAAGATATGTCTGCGCCTTGCAGGTTTTTTCTTCATATACAACCCTTCCCAAACGGGATTGCAATTTACTGTATAAGTAATCAATCGGGCAGTTTTTTCGTTTGGAGGTGTGGTTATGTAAAAATATCTGTTAATGTTTTTGTCTAATATGATGATATGGGCATATAACAGACAACTGCTAATGTGTTTTTTTCTATTTTTGATAGATTGCGGCGTTTGTGAGGGTAGTTATCCGCACATACTATTTTTCGCATTATACAGTTATAATAGGTGGAGAAAATCAGACAGGTAAAATTGAGCTCTAAGCACAAGTTATTATATATAATCTTAATGGCTATTGCCTTTATAGGCAATAGCAATCTTTTTGCCCAAAAAGTAAACAAGGATAGTCTTGCCCAAGTGCAGAAGCAGCAGGAAGCCCTGCGCAAAGCCCAGCAAGCCAGCCGCGACAGCGCAGCCAAGGCAAGGCAGAAAGCATTGGAGCAGATGCGTGCCGAACAAAAGCGCAAAACAGACAGCGCAACAGCCGCCCGCAAAAAAATAAGTGAACAACTGGCCAAGGCGCGAAAACATCGCACCGATAGCCTGGCCCGCATTCGCAAATACAAGGAAAGCAAAAAGTATAAGGATAGTGTAGCAAGGGTACGTAAGGAAAAAGTTGAGGTATTGCAGGCCGCACGTAAAGCAAAGGCTGATAGTGCCGCTGCTGCGCGGAAGAAAATAGCTGATAGCACGATAGCTGCCCGCAAAGTAATAACCGACAGCATCAAAGCCAGGCAAAAGAAACGTACGGACAGCCTGGCCCGCATACGTAAATACAAGGAGAGTAAACGCTATCGGGACAGCGTGGCGGTAGTGAAAAAGATGAAGCTGGACAGTGCGCAGGCCATAAGGAAAGCCCGCACCGATAGCATGACTGCATCGCGCAAGAAAGTAGCCGATAGCCTGAAAGCCATACGCAAAGCTAAAACAGATAGCCTGACTGCTATGCGCAAGGCTAGGACCGACAGCCTGGCAGCCCAAAGAAAGCTTAGGGCCGATAGCCTTGCGAAGAAAAAGGAGAAGCGTGAAAAAGACCAGAAAGTACGACAAAAGGATAAAGAAAACAGGCAGCAACTGGCCTTCGAGCTGAAGCTAAAGAAAAAGAGGTCGGCATATAGTAATGAAAAGATGCTGAAAAAACGGTGGGGGCTACCGCGGCAGTTAGTGCAGAATACCTTTACCCGGTACAACTATTATTTCAATACCGACCGGAAAATGGACGAAGCACTGGAGAATATGCAGCGGGCCAGGAAGGATAATTATGACCAGATGATCGAATTATTCCCCTTCAACCCTGATCGGGATTCTTCCCTGCTATCGGCAGATATGGATAGTATCATACAGAAGGCATCGGTAGGGATACAGATACATGACCCACGTACCAAATGGGGAGATGACCTGTACCTGTTGTTAGGGCAAGCTTATTTTTACAAAGGGAAATATAACGAAGCCGCTATTGCCTTTCGCTACATATTGAGCCTGAAAGATAAAAAGAAAAAGAAAAGTTCGTCTTCATCATATTCATCATCAAAATCGAAGGGTGCACCTACATTATTACAAAAGGATAAGCAGGGTGCGCTTGACTTCCTGAAACACAGGTCGGTGCATAATGAAGCAGTATTATGGCTGGCGCGGACATTCACTCAGTCGAAACAGGAGGGCAATGCCGAATCGGTGCTGGACCTGGTGGAAACCGACCCGAACTTCCCCGATGCATTGAAGGGGCGATTGGCACTGGAAAAATCATTCATTTACCTGGGGCAGAAAGACTATGCGGCAGCCTCCAAGCAGCTGGGCGTAGTGGCACAGGATAAAAATCTCCCTGACTGGGTGCGTATGCGTGCAGGGTTTATTAATGGGCAGATACAGCAGAACAGGGGAGAATATGTAGCATCGGCCGCCAGCTTTAAACAGGTGACGGACCTGAACCCTAAAATAGACATGGACTTTTATGCAAAGAAGAACATGGCCTATAGCCTGATGCTTGCCGGCGGCGACCAGCAGGAAGCGGTAGCTTCTTTAAAGCGCATACTGAATGATGGTAAATACTCCCCTTATTACGAGCAGGTGTATTATGTACTGGGCCGCTTATCTTCCAATAGCGGTAAAGATGATGAGGCGATAGAATACCTGAAAGAAGGTTTGCAATCAGCCAAAGTAACACCTAAGCAAAAAGCACAATCCTTTGCCGCGCTGGGGGGCATCTATTATAAAGCAGGTAATTATGTAGAGTCCAAAGCGGCTTATGACAGTGCTGCTATATTGGCATCTCACCTGCCGCCAAGCGATAGTGGTATGATAGTGGCCATAAAACGCAGCCAGGCCTTAGGCAAAGTAACTGCGCCTATCAGCATCATCCGCACCCAGGATAGCTTATTGGCACTGGCACAATTGACCGAAAAGGAACAACGTGCAGCAGTGCGTAAATATATACGTAGCCTGGAACAAAGAAGGGCGGATAGTATTTTCCAGGCAGAAAATGCGGGGCTGAATGCAGCTATGCAAAACAGCACGGCCGGGAATCCGGCATCAAATAACCCGTATGCTAACTGGTATTTTGCCAATCCGGCATTGATGCAGAAAGGGCAGAATGATTTTAAAAGTAAATGGAACAACAGGCCGTTGGCTGACAACTGGCGCCGCAGTGCTGCGGGAGGCTTTGCCAGCAACCAGGGCAACAACAGCAATAAACAACAAACGGATGACGAAAGTCCGGAACTGGACGAAAACGGCTTGCCAACAGAAGAAAGCCTGCTGGCCGCCATACCTGTGCAACCCGAACGCCAGGCTGTAGCTGTAGCCCTGATACAGAAAGCCCATGTGGACCTTGCAAATGCTTATGTGCGCGAACTGGAAGATTATCCACCGGCAACCCGCACGCTCGATACCCTGGATAAACGTTATACGGACCATCAATATCAAGCGGAAGGCCTGTACCTGCGATACCTGGTAGCTATGCGCCAGAATAAACTGCCGGAATCACAAGCATATGCCGACCGTATATTGCAGCAATATGGCAATACCCGATGGGCCGACCTCGTTCGCCCTACCGAAGGGGCCTCAGAAGCACAGGCAGTAAATAATGCAGAGATCGCAGCTTATTATGATGAAACCTACGGTATGCTCATTGCGCGCGATTATGAAGGCGCATTGGCAAGAGTGATACAAGGCCAGCGTCAATACAAGGAAACGAACTACGCTAAGCGCTTCCGTATAATGGAAGGTATAGCCCGTGCAGGCCTTGGTAATTATGACGCGGCAGATACCATATTGCAGGATTTTCTGAAACAGTATCCGTCCGATTCGTTGAAGCCATGGGCCGATGCCGTATTGGCATATATTCAGAAAAACAAGCCTGCAGCGCCACCTGCACCTTCCGTTGCACCCGCCAACGGTGCAGCACCACCCCCAGCAAGCAGTACTCCAGCCCCTGCAGGCTCTGCTGCACCTACAAATGCCAGTGCTGCGGGTGGCGGCACGCCACCACCGCCTCCGCCATCTACTGCTTCTTCAGCAGCGCCGGTTACCGGCACTACAGGTGCAGAGCAGGTAGCCAAAACATATACGTATGCTCCTAACGAAGAGCATTATGCTTTGTTCGTATTCGGGGCCATGGAAGCCCGGGCTATGGGGGTAAAATCAGCGCTTACTGATTTTAATAAATTCAAATTCAGCAGCCTGAACCTCACCAGCACATCAGAAGTGCTGAAAGCAGACCAGGGGGTTATTGTAACACGCAGTTTTAAAAATGCATCGGAAGCTAAAATATACCTGAATATGCTGCGTAGCACAGCGCAGGTTTTCAGGGAATACAAGCCGGGTGAATACCAATTGGTTCTGATTTCGGCAAATAATTACCGTAAAATGGCTGCTGATAAAGATATCAAGCCGTACCTGCAATTCTACAACACAAAATATAAGTAGTTAGTACCTTTGTGCCAACTATATGGAATGCACTATAGTAATATATCTATAGTGCATTTTTATATGCAATCCGGCAAAACTTTTTAGCTTGGGGCATTATTCGTAAATTACAAGAAGCCGCATTTTTATATATAATGGAAACAGTGATTACAGGGACATATAATCTGAATGAAGAGGAAGAGAAGAAGCTCATATTACGTGAATATCGTGCTTTGCTTAGGGTGCTGAAGCAGCATATAAAAAAAGGGGATAAAGTTTTATTAAGGCGTGCGTTTGAAATAGCTGCCGATGCACACAAAGATATGCGCCGCAAATCGGGCGAGCCATACATATTGCATCCGCTGGCGGTGGCTAAAATAGTAGTAGAAGAAATAGGGTTGGGCGTAACATCGGCCATATGTGCCCTGCTGCACGATGTGGTAGAAGACACCGAAACCACGCTGGAAGACATCAGCCGCGAGTTTGGTGCCAACTATGCTAAGATAATTGATGGCCTTACCAAAATATCGAACGTAGTAGACCTGAAAGCAGATACTACGATACAGGCAGAGAATTTTCGTAAAATATTGCTGACACTGGCCGATGACCCGCGCGTGATATTAATAAAGCTGGGCGACCGCCTGCACAATATGCGCACGCTGGAAAGTATGAGCCGTGAAAAGCAACTGAAGATATCATCAGAAACTACTTATATCTATTCGCCACTGGCGCATAGGCTGGGCCTCTATGAAATAAAATCAGAGTTTGAAGATCTGGCATTAAAATATACCCAACCGGAAGTGTATTGGGAAATAGCGCAGGGCCTGAAAGAAACGAAACGCGAGCGCACCCGTTATATCAATGAATTCATTAAGCCGATAAAAGAAGAATTGCAAAATGAAGAGTTGCAGGTTGAAATATATGGCCGTCCCAAAGCCATCCATTCCATCTGGAACAAGATGCGGACAAAGCATGTAGCTTTTGAAGAAGTGTACGATTTGTTTGCCATTCGTATCATCCTCAATTCAACACCCGAACGTGAAAAAGAAGACTGCTGGAAGGTATATTCTATCGTTACCAACTTCTACAAACCCAGCCCTGAAAGGCTGCGCGACTGGATAAGTGTGCCTAAAGGCAATGGCTATGAGGCCCTGCATACAACGGTGATGGGCCCCGGCGGGCGATGGGTAGAAGTGCAGATACGCTCATCGCGTATGAACGAGATAGCAGAAAAAGGCCTTGCTGCACACTGGAAGTATAAAGAAGGAATGCCAAGCGCACAGGAAAGCAAGCTGGATAGCTGGCTGCAACACCTGCGCGATATACTGAACAACCCCGATACAGATACGCTCGACTTTCTGCAAGACTTCAAGCTCGACCTGTTTACAGAAGAAATATATATATACACCCCCAAAGGTGAAATGCGTGTGCTGCCCAAAGGGGCAACGGCACTCGATTTCGCGTTTGATATACACTCTGAGCTCGGCGCGCGCTGCATAGGTGCTAAGGTGAATTACAGATTGGTGCCATTGAGCCACGAAATTAAGAGTGGAGACCAGGTAGAAATTATTACCTCATCCAAGCAGAAGCCATCGGAAGATTGGTTGTCTTTTGTTACGACTGCCAAAGCCAAGTCGCGTATTAAATACTACCTGAAAGAAGAGAAGCGTAAGATAGGGGAGGATGGAAAGGAAATACTGCAACGCAAGCTGGACCATATGGGTGTGCCCATGTCGCCGCAAAACCTGCAGGAACTTTGCCTGCACTATAAAAAGCCGTCGTTGCTCGACTTGTATTATGGTATTGCAGTAGGTAGTGTAGACTTGAAAGATCTGAAAGAATTTTCCATATCGGGTGATAAAATGATACATCCGGTAAAAGAAGTAAAACTGGATAGCAAGCACCTGCTTTCTGAAGAAACGGTTAAAAAACCGGCTAAGGGTGCGGAGCTTATCATATTCGGCGAGAGTTCGGACAAGATACTTTATAAACTGGCGCAGTGCTGCCAGCCAATACCGGGAGATGATGTATTTGGTTTTATAACAACAGGCGAGGGCTTGAAGATACACCGTACCGACTGTCCCAATGCGGCACAGTTGTTATCGCACTATGGGCATAGGGTGGTAAAAACCAAGTGGGCGAAGAATAAAGAAATATCCTTCCTGAGTGGTGTGCGCCTGATAGGGTTAGATGATGTGGGCGTGATACAGAAGATAACCAACGTTATATCTGCAGACCTGAAGATGAACATGCGTTCGCTGAGTATCGACTCTCACGATGGTGTATTTGAAGGTACTATTATGGTATATGTGCATGACAGGGAAGAGCTTGACCATCTGTGCCAGCGGCTTGCCGCATTGGAAGGTATCAATACCGTAGAACGATTGGAAGCACAAGAGCAATAATGCAGAAACAATTAGAAACAAAAGAAATGACCATAGGCCAAACAAGCGAAGCACTATATCAACAATATAAAGACATAACCCAAAAAGCTGCGGACCTCAACAATGCGTCTGCCGTGCTGGGGTGGGACCAGGAAGTATACATGCCATCGAAAGGATTTGACATGCGCGGCAGGCAACTGGCTACGCTGGCATCCCTGGCGCATGAAATGGTAACGAGTGATGCCTATGGCAACCTGCTGCAGGAGCTGGCAGGCAGAGGCGACCTTGAAGATGCTGCCAAACGAAATGTAGAACTGAGCCTTGAAGATTATAATAAAAACAAAAAGCTGCCGGCGTCGTTTGTAGAACAACTAACGCAGCAAACCAGTGCCAGCTATAGCGCATGGCTACAATCGCGCAAAGAGAATAAGTATAGCATATATGCCCCTGAGTTGGAAAAAATGATAGCACTGAAAAGACAGCAGGCAGATATGTATGGTTATACAGCCCATCCTTATGATGCTTTACTGGATGAATATGAAAAAGGGGCGACTGTAGCATTGCTGGATGGTGTGTTTAGTAAAGTGAAAACGGAGCTGCCCATATTGCTGGATAAAATAAAAGCAGCGCCGCAGGTGGACGATAGTTTCTTTATACAGCATTTCCCCCGCCAACAACAGTGGGATTTTTCTATAGATGTGCTGAAGGAAATGGGTTATGATTTTACAGCAGGTCGCCAGGATATTTCAGAACATCCCTTCACTACATCGTTTTCTCCTGAAGATGTGCGGGTGACAACACGTGTGGACGAGAATAACTATGCGTCACTACTATGGAGTACGATACATGAAGGCGGCCATGCATTGTATGAGCAAGGCTTGCCGGTTGCGCAATATGGGTTGCCGTTAGGTGCTGCTGCATCGTTGGGTGTGCATGAATCGCAATCGCGCCTGTGGGAAAATTGTGTAGGGCGCGGCACCTATTTCTGGCAATATTTTTACCCTAAGCTGCAGCAATACTTTCCGCAGCAGTTGAGTAATGTATCCGGTCATGTATTTTATAAAGGGATGAATAAAGTGCAGCCATCGCTGATACGCACAGAAGCAGATGAGGTGACATATCATTTTCATGTGATGATACGTTATGAAATAGAGAAAGCTTTGATAAGCGGGGAATTGTATCCTGAAGACCTGGCCGAAACGTGGAATGGCTTGTATAAAAAATACCTGGGTATAACACCTCCGGATGATAAACAGGGCGTATTGCAGGATGTGCATTGGGCGCACGGTAGCTTTGGTTATTTCCCTACCTATTCATTGGGTAGTTTTTATGCTGCGCAACTGTATGTGCAGGCTGAAAAGGACATAACAAACCTGCCTGAAATGATGGCGCAGGGCAATTTTACCCACCTGCTGCAATGGCTGCGCGATAATGTGCACCAATATGGCAGGCGCTATACTTCTGAAGAAATTTGTAAACGTGTAACCGGCGGCGGGCTGAATTTTGAAGTGTTCATGGATTATGCGCGCCAGAAGTTTGCCACTGTATATGATGTAAGCCAGATATGATGCAACTGCAATTGTACAGGCACGATGAGCCCATGGATGCGGAGGAGCTTCTGTTTATACAGAAGAAGGAAGAGAAGGAGCGGACATCCCTGTACAAAGTAGTGCGCATACTGATGGTGTTCTGTTTTATTTGTCCCTTTGTTGTGGCATGGCTCCGGGCATTGGCACAAGTGCCCAATCCTTTTTCCATGCTGTATTATTTTTCTTCTGTGATATTCCTGATGTGTTTTGCAGGCGGAGCAGTTTACATTGCTTATTCGCGTACCTTGAAAAAAGTACAGAGCGATGTACGCCATCGCACCAAAACAGTGGAACGTACACATATTACCCGCAAACAGTTCATGCCCCACAACAATACGTATTACTTTTTCCTGGATTCGCCGAATAAACTGAGCATAGAGGTGAGCCAGGAAGATTATTACCGCATGGAGAAAGGCGATGAACTGAATATAGAATATACTACCTACTCGAAATTCTACCTCGGATACTTTTAGAAGGGCATTCGCCTGTTTCCGTTAACTTTGCAGCCCTATTATGGTACGCATAGGTAAAATAGTAGCTACGCACGGGCTGCAGGGTGCAGTGGTGCTGAAGCATGTAGCGGGCGAAAGCAACTGGCTGAATAAAGATGCCATATTGTTTATAGAGCTGCGTAAAGACAGTCATATACCGCATTTTGTAGAAAGTGCAAAAGTTGCCAATAGCGAAGAATATATTGTGCAGATAGAAGATATAGAAACCGTAGAGGCTGCTAAAAAGCTGGTAGGCAAGCAGGTATATGTAAAGGATGATGTACTGAAAGAGGTATCAACCAACTCTCCGCTATTATGGATAGGCTTTAGCATGGTAGATAAGACCAAAGGTGGGCTAGGGCCGATAACCGATGTGGTGCAGGCGGGGCCGCAATGGCTGGCTACCCTTGTAATAGATGGTAAAGAAGTGCTGGTACCGCTGGTGGATGATATATTAATAGAGGTGAATATGCGCAATAAATATGTGCGTGTAGACCTGCCTGAAGGCTTGCTAGAAGTGTATACAGGTTAAAAGCTATAAAGTTTCGAAAGCCCATGCGAATAGATATAATAACCGTATTACCGGAATTGCTCGATAGTCCATTGGGGCATTCGATAATGAAGCGGGCCCAATCTAAGGGCCTGCTGGAAGTGCACCGCCACAACCTGCGCGACTACACGCCCTATAAGCAAGGCCAGGTTGATGACTACCAATTTGGCGGAGGGGCAGGCATGGTAATGATGCCCGAACCGCTGGCAATATTGATAGAAAAACTACAGGCAGAGCGGACCTACGATGAGGTCATTTATATGACACCGGATGGAAAGACCTTTGACCAGAAGGCGGCCAACCGCCTGTCGCTGAAGGGCAACCTGATGATCATTTGCGGGCATTATAAAGGCATTGATGAACGCATCCGCCAGCATTTTGTGACCATGGAAATATCTATTGGCGACTATGTGCTGAGTGGCGGTGAGCTGGCTGCCGCGCTGGTAGTAGATGCCATTGGCAGGTTGATACCCGGTGTGCTGAATGATGAAACATCGGCCCTGTTCGATTCGCACCAGGATGGATTGCTGGCACCACCGGTATATACCCGCCCTGCCGACTTTAGAGGATGGAAGGTGCCGGATGTGCTGCTGAGCGGCGACCCTAAAAAAGTGGATGAATGGCGCCATGAACAAGCCCTGAAAAGGACGGAAGAACGCAGGCCCGACCTGCTGGAAGACTAAAATCAGGAATAATCTGATATTTTTTTTGAAAACATCGAATAATCGATTACTTTTGCAGACCCAAAATAATAGTAAAAACAATGGAAGCTATAGCTTTTGTACACGAGCAGCTGACTGGGAAGAAAGAATTTCCAAAGTTCAAAGCAGGTGATAACGTAACCGTTAATTATAAAATCATTGAAGGTGCTAAAGAGCGTATCCAGGCGTTCAAAGGTGATGTTATCAAACGTCAGGGTACCGGTTTTACTCAATCTTTCACTGTGCGCAAAGTATCTGATGGCGTAGGCGTTGAGCGTCTGTTCCCTCTGTACTCTCCAAACATTGATAGCATCGAGGTAAACAAAACAGGTCGTGTGCGTCGTGCTAAACTGTTCTACCAACGCGAGCGTCAAGGTAAATCAGCACGTATCAAAGAAAAGAAATACATCTCTACTAAATAGTAGCAGTTGTTGTGAGATAATTACCCGTTCCGGTTTTTCGGAACGGGCTTTTTTGTTTTGTACCTATCCCGAGCCGTTACATGCTTGTTAAGCGATGGTTAACTGCTTGCAAAAAGCTTGTTAATGAAGTGTTGAATTTCATTGGGTTATAATTGATAGTTTATTTTTAGGATATATTCTTAAATCAATTTGTTATGAAAAGATATGTACTCGTTGCCTTTACCTTGTTGATAGGTATTTCCGCTTGTCAAAAGGCAGATCATACACTGGCTCCTGCATCGGGAAATGAGCTCGAGGCAATTGCAAAGAAAACTGCAAGGCCATTTAAGGGAGATATGACCTATACACTGGATACTTCCTTAAGCTTACCCTGCAATTGTAGTGGTTCGGCCATAGCTGTAGGCGATTTTTCCGGTAGCGGAAACGTAACGCATATGGGTTTGCTGACATCTCACAATAAAACCTGCGTCACACCTATAGTTCAAAATGGTGTGTATGTTGGTAATCATATAGTTATAGAATGTGGCAGCTTTACAGCAGCTAATGGCGACCATATAGAAGTAGCTATACAGCCGTATGATGTTTATTTTAATGCTACATCGGCTACAGGTACTATGCAGGCTACCTTTATTGGTGGTACGGGACGTTTCGTTAATGCAACAGGTGGTTTTACCGGTACGATCACTATTCCTCTAAACAACCCTAACATAGCCTACCTGACAAATATTGACGGTACGATAAATTACTAATACAGTTATATTAGATAAGATATAAAGCGGGATATATTCCCGCTTTTATTATTTACTATGCTTGTCGCTCATCTGACGGCACAGGTACGTAACATTGACGAAAAAAGCAGGCAAATTTGCCTGCTTTTTTTACTGTTCCTATTGTCTTCTTATTTCAGGTCGAACCTGTCAAGATTCATGACTTTATTCCAGGCAGCCACAAAGTCTTTTATAAATTTACTTTGCCCATCAACGCTGCCATATATTTCAGCTATAGCTCTCAACTCGGCGTTAGAGCCAAATACAAGGTCGGCACGTGTAGCTGTCCACCTGGCTTCGCCTGTTTTGCGATCGGTACCTTCAAATATTTCCCTGTCTTCGTTTGCAGCTTTCCACACAGTACCCATATCCAGCAGGTTTACGAAGAAATCATTCGTAAGCTGCCCGGGGCGACGGGTGAATACCCCATGTGCAGAGCCATCATAGTTGGCATTTAATGCCCGCATACCACCTACCAGCACCGTCATTTCAGGTGCAGTGAGGGTCAGCAGATTTGCTTTATCAATAAGTAATGCTTCTGTCAGCACGTCATACTTAACCCTGCGATAGTTACGGAAGCCATCGGCAGCAGGTTCCAGATAGCCGAATGATTCAACTTCTGTTTGCTCTTGCGAAGCATCCATGCGGCCTGCTGTAAATGGAACAGTAATAGTATGTCCCCCATCTTTAGCCGCCTTTTCTACTGCAGCACACCCTGCTAATACAATGAGGTCTGCCAGCGATATTCTCTTGCCATTTGTCTGTGCATCATTGAATTGTTTCCGGATGCCTTCCAATGTATCCAATACTTTATCCAGTTGTGATGGGTTGTTAACTTGCCAGTACCTTTGAGGTGCAAGGCGTATACGTGCGCCATTGGCGCCACCACGTTTATCACTGCCGCGAAAAGTAGATGCGGATGCCCAGGCAGTAGATACTAATTGGGACACTGTAAGGCCAGACTGTAAAATTGTTGCCTTTAAAGCTTCAATATCATTGTTGTCTACCAATGGATGATTTACTGCAGGTATGGGGTCTTGCCATATTAATTCTTCTGTAGGTACATCCGGGCCCAGATAGCGTGCTCTTGGGCCCATATCGCGATGCGTAAGTTTAAACCATGCACGTGCAAATGCGTCTGCAAATTGGTCGGGATTTTCAAGAAAGCGACGTGAAATCTTTTCATATGCAGGATCAAACCTTAAAGAGAGGTCTGTTGTAAGCATGGTTGGCAAATGCTTCTTTGACTTATCATATGCATCAGGGATAATGGCTTCTGCATTTTTTGCTACCCACTGATGTGCCCCTGCCGGACTTTTAGTGAGCTCCCATTCAAAGCCAAACAGGTTTTCGAAAAAATTATTGCTCCATTGTGTAGGTGTTTTAGTCCACGTTACTTCAAGGCCACTGGTAATGGTGTCAGGCCCTTTCCCGCTACCATAACTATTGTTCCAGCCAAAACCCTGGTATTCGAGATCCACTGCTTCCGGCTCTTTGCCCACATGTGTGGATGGCGCAGCACCATGTGTTTTGCCAAAGGTATGCCCACCTGCTATCAATGCTACCGTTTCTTCATCATTCATCGCCATACGACCAAATGTATCGCGTATGTCCTTTGCCGCTGCAATAGGATCGGGGTTGCCATCCGGTCCTTCAGGGTTCACGTATATCAGGCCCATTTGCACGGCAGCCAATGGGTTTTCCAGCTTGCGGGAATGTTTGTCGCCATCTGCATCATCATCCGATGATACAACACCACCTGATTTTTCTACACCATCAGAGCCATGATTATAACGTATATCTCCGCCTAACCAGGTTGTTTCACTTCCCCAATAAGCGGCTTCGTCAGCTTCCCATGTATCAGCGCGTCCACCGGCAAACCCAAATGTTTTAAAGCCCATCGATTCAAGCGCTACGTTTCCGGCAAGAATCATTAGGTCTGCCCACGATATTTTGTTGCCATATTTTTGTTTAATCGGCCATAGCAACCTGCGGGCCTTATCCAGACTCACATTGTCGGGCCAGCTGTTAAGCGGGGCAAAGCGCTGTTGCCCTTGCCCGGCACCACCGCGGCCATCGCCGACACGATATGTACCCGCGCTATGCCACGCCATACGGATAAACAAGCCACCATAATGGCCAAAGTCTGCTGGCCACCAGTCTTGCGAATCGGTCATCAATGCATGAAGGTCTTTTTTTACAGCTTCAAGATCCAGGCTATTGAATGCTGCGGCATAATCGAAGTCTTTATCCATAGGGTTGGATAAAGAAGAATGCTGGCGCAGAATATTCAACTTGAGCTGGTGGGGCCACCAATCCCGATTTTTGGTACCGCCGCCGCCAACATTGTTTTTCATGCCACTATGAAATGGACATTTGCTGATATCGTTTGAACTGTTTTCCATTGCGTACTATTTTATTATTAAGAATAATATTAGGCTTTATAATGATAAAAATCTTATAGCTTGTATCTATCATAGTATAATGACGCTTATAAATGCGTTCATGTTCATTGCACATGCAATTAAAAAGGAAGCATGCATAGGTTAGGTGATATTAATCATATGCTTTGATGACGATTCTCAGCCAACCATTTTATATACAAGACTAATTTGCCCTTTTACCAGGCACTATGTTTAAAGTAATATGGATTAGTCTTTTTCTTGCCTTCTCTATTTATACCGCTTTTGTATATATACAATGTGATGCAGGCACAGCTGCTTCTCAACCAAATAATTTAGACAAGTCAATAACCACTGGTAGGGATATCTGGCAAAGGCATAATTGTCAGAGTTGCCATCAACTATACGGACTTGGTGGATACTTAGGGCCAGAGCTTACCAATGCTGCATCTATTAAAGGCACTAAGTACATGAGCACAATAATTAAATATGGTACGGGACGTATGCCAAATTTTCATTTAACAGATAATGAAGTTGAAAACCTTGTCCAGTACCTGTCATGGATTGACAATAGTGGAAATGCACGGGTGGCTAAAGAGAATGTTCATTGGACGGGCACTTATATCCTAAATGAAGGGAAATGACTATTAGTTTAAAAGGTTTTTTGAGTTTCGCATTGCTATTACTGTTGGCAACTTTGGTATTTGGGGTTTTATCTTCATCTGCATTTTTGTATCCTGTTTATTTCAATAAGTTTCTACCGTTTTATTTACTTCGTCCTCTGCATGTATCAGCGGCTGTTTTTTGGATAATCACAGGTGCCACCGGCTGTATTATATATTATCGCAAAGAAGTTTTTGAGGTAAAAAAGGATAATGTATTTATCCCTTTGTTTAAAATAACATGGGTAGTAACCATTCTTGCTGTTTTCATTGCATATGCCGGGAGGCTGTTTGGTGGCAAAGAGTATTGGGAGTTTCCACCCATACTTTGTATTCCATTGCTGGTAGCATGGCTTTTTTTCATGTTAAGCTACTTTCCTGCGTGGAAAAAGCATGATAATAAAATGTCGGCTTATTCGATAATGTGGTCTACCGGCATCTTGTTTTTTCTCATAACCTTTATCGAGCAAAACCTTTGGCAGATACAGTGGTTTCGTCAATCGTACCTGCGCGAAATAACCGTACAGTGGAAAGCGAATGGTTCAATGGTGGGTGCCTGGAACCAAATGATATATGGTACGTTCTTTTTTTTGATGACAAGGCTTTCGGGAGACGAAATGTTGGCACGAGGAAAAAAAGTATACTTCTTTTACTTTCTTGGGCTTACAAACCTGATGTTTAATTGGGGACACCATATTTATAATGTACCCACAGCCGGTTGGATAAGGCATGTAGCTTATGCTATCAGTATGACGGAGTGGTTGTTTCTTATTAATATTATCCAGGGATTCAAATCCAAACTATCGGAGCGACGGAAGCTAAACCATTTTATAACATACAGGTTTCTTATAACAGCCGAAATATGGGTGTTTATTAATCTATTGCTGGCCATTGGTATGTCAATCCCTGCAATTAACCGATATACGCATGGTACGCACATAACTGTAGCGCATGCTATGGGGGCCACCATCGGCATTAATACCATGATATTACTGGGTGGTATTGGCTATATGATAGGTATAGAAAGGCTAACTGCCCGTGCTAAACGTATTCTGACAATCACTCATTATGTAGCCCAGGTTTCATTGGGCATATTCTGGGTGTCATTGGTAATAGCAGGCATGCTGAAAGGATATAGGAGTGTGGCTATGAATATTACAGACTTTCAATTAATGATGAAGCCTGTGTTTCAAGTATTATCCGTGTTTGCCATTGCCGGTATAGGGTTGCTTGCCGGCTTAGGTATTATTGTGATTATTTACTTGCTGGTCATATGGAAGGGCATACAGATAACAACGGCTGAAAGTAATAAAAGATAAAATTGTCCTTTATTTAAAAACGTAGTAACTTTAGGTTTCAGATGAAAGAAGTAAGAACACCAATCAAAAGAAGCAAAGCCTTGGTGGCCTTGTCCAGAGAGCATCACGAAGGGTTGCTTTTGTGCTGGAAGATACGTGAAGGCTGTAGAAATGATATAGCAGTGCAACGGATATCTGATTACACTGTTCATTTTTACAATCATTTCCTGGAACCGCATTTTGTTCAGGAAGAGAATATATTATTTTCTGTACTTCCTGCAAATGATAGCCTTATCATGGAGGCGATATCTCAACATGAGGCTTTAAGGAAACTAATAAATATCTTAAAAGAAGAAAACCAACAGGATACTCAATATTTACTTGCATTTGCTGACGAATTAGATAAGCATATCCGGTTTGAAGAAAGAGAGCTTTTTGGGTATATTGAAAGTAAATTAAGTGCGGAGCAGTTGCTTGCATTAACCGACCGCTTAAATAAAATAGAGGATAAGCATACTGCCCCGGAATGGACAGATAATTTTTGGGAAATTAAACAAAGAAGTTAAATGTTTTCAAAAGCATGCGAATACGGTATAAGGGCCGTCATATATATATCTTCGGAAAATAAAGCGGGCCGAAAGGTAAGCATACAGGAAATATGCGAAGCAATAGAGGCGCCGAACCATTTTACTGCAAAGATATTGCAAATCCTCAGCCGTAATAGGATTGTTAATTCTCAGAAGGGTGTTCACGGTGGTTTTTATCTCGATAAATTTCAATCAGACCTTAAGCTCATCAATATTGTGGAAGCAATAGATGGGAAAGCATTATTTACAGGTTGCGGCCTGGGTCTCAAACAATGTTCTGAAAAGGAACCATGTCCTATACACGATAAATTTAAATCCATTAGGAATGCGCTTAAAAATATGCTGGAACAAACTACGATAGAAGAATTAGGTAAAAAGTTAAAAACGGGAAAGTCTGTTTTAAAGACATTGGAAGAGTAAAAAAAATTTTTGAAACAAAATAGGACAAAAATGTCTTTTATTGGTATTCATTTAGGGAAGAAAGCATGGCTGAAGATAGCATTGGCCAACCTTGTAATAGTAGCCATATTAGGCTTTTTGCTCAGAAGCAAAATAGTCTTTACTATTCCGTTTCTAGATTTTAAAAACACCTTGCACGCGCATTCACATTATGCTTTTGGTGGTTGGGTAACGCTAGCTCTTATGGTACTGATGGTGTACGAAATACTCCCGAA